>CAXUEY010000001.1:0-29498 GCA_964250225.1 uncultured Ktedonobacteraceae bacterium
GGAAATATTTGTAGAGCATCAGGCAAGTGGGAACGATTGCTACCTGGGGGTATCCTAGCGGGCCGCGAGATCAAGGGCGCACGTT
This sequence comes from uncultured Ktedonobacteraceae bacterium, assembly GCA_964250225.1. Classification (GTDB taxonomy): domain Bacteria; phylum Chloroflexota; class Ktedonobacteria; order Ktedonobacterales; family Ktedonobacteraceae; genus Paraktedonobacter. Next base: position 86 of record CAXUEY010000001.1, read on the forward strand.
GCGCACCATGCAAAAGAATCTGATAATGTCGGCCTAAAGCCGAACAAGAGCAGCTAGGAGGCTCGCCATCATCCCAGCATAATCAGCCACCTAAGCGGCGACTATCTGCGTAACGAGTTGCAATGGGATGTTCCTGATCGGCTTCGCGTAGAGGTGGCTATCTCCATGTTGGTATCCAGTGGCCGTGGAAGCGAAGCCGATAGCCCTGCTTACGGAAGAATGACGGAACGCCATACATGTAGCCAAAGATAGCCAGTCCCTCACCGGATCTGGCTATCTTTGTCGGCGCTCAGTTTACTGCTCTGGTTGTAAATTCCTGTTCAAGTTGTTCTATTAGCGTTTCCTCAATTGGTGCGGCCACCACCGTTAGTCTCTGGGCCGGGCGTGCCACAGAGTTGTTCGCGCATTCTTGCTGGAGGTGTGGCCGGCCTCGACTATGGTTTTGCGCAGGAAATAGCCGCCGATGAGCACGAGCAATGAGATCAGAATGCTGCGCCCGCGTTTGCGTTTCTCGGAACGCTTTCCAATGAGCTTTAAGGTTTGCAGTAGCCAGGGCAGGGCCAGGCCGCCGCCGAAGACCACACTCCAGAAGGTTTGTCCCTTCTCGTCGGGTCCAGTGCCAACGAGAGGACGCGCGGCGCGACCAGAACCACGCAAGAAAGCGAGTAGACCCGTCATTTCGAGCAGGAGCGCGGCCCATTCCAGATGTTCTAGCTTATGCAGAGCTTTGTTAGGAGCGCCAACAATACGCAGCACCAGGCCGATCAGAGCGGAACTGGTTGAGATAGCAGAAGAGAGAAAGACACCACCCAGCAATTTACTACGTGACCAGAGTGGCACACTGGTTGCAGCTAACAATACACCGGTATAGCCGCCCAGGAAAGCCGCGAAAAATATCCCTGGTACAGCCAGCAATTTCTGCGGCATCTTTGCCAGCCAGCGCGCACCCCACCAGGCTCCCAGCAGCCCATCTCGCGCCGCCTGGATGACCGCTGCCAGTCCACTGAAAGCTGAGAGGACGAGTAGCCCATACACACCCATTGACATTGGCGATTTCACCTTAAAAATGCGTAACATGTTTAAGAAGCGCTCAGGTCTACCCAGATCCTTAATAAGCAGTGGTGGACAGGGCAGCAGTGCTAGCAGAGAGGCATAATAGCCAGCCCGCACAACCGCTCGATCTTCTGACGAGCCAAAGAGCGAAGCAATGCTGGCGATAAAATAACAACCGGCAGCCAAGCCACCAAAGAAGAAGTACCAGACGATCTCCCATTTCCAGACCGGAGCTTTGAGTACGGGATAATCGTAATAGCTTGGCTCTTTCAGTTCCTGGCCAGGATCAGGCGTGTAGCCAGTACTCCACGTGGCGAGTCGTTCAATAAGAGCGTTGGATGTGATTTGCTCTTCCGGCAAGCGTTGCCTGCCAGATTGTATATCCAGCTTTGCCATATAACTGCTCCATTGCCTAGTCTCTATCGAAAAATAAAAGTCCCATCAGTCCCATAATAACAGGGGTAACTATCATTTAATCAATCATAGCACAGCGGGTATATACGTTGCCAAATGATCACTCTTTAGAAATAAACAGCGCTATCGTTACGAGTAAGAGTAAAAAAGCAGGAAAAGAACTATTTTCCTGCTTTTCATTTTTTGCTTCTCCTCAGCCATCTTCACTAGTTCCGCGCTGATCAGCCTGGTCCTGCACCTCTATAGCGCGCCCGGCCAAGCGCTACGCAAACTGGAACACCTGGAATGGGTCGCGCTTCTGCTCGAAATAGCGGGGCTGTTCGCTTTCCTGCGTGGCTCAGGCCGCGCTGCACGCCCCCTGGTCGGCACGAACCCCGGCGAGAAGGGCCGCACTTTCTGGAGCATCGTCTTCGGCACCGGTCTGGCCCTGCCCTGGCTACTGCAAACCACGAAACTTGTCGGCACCAGTCATGCCAGGCACGCAAGCAAGCGCGGCCTGCTCATCTCGCTGCTCGTGCTCATCGGCGGCTACTTCCTGCGCAAAACCCTGATCGAGGCCGGACACACATCGAGCAAAGACGCGCGCACGACATTGTGGAATGCGCGCAGGGAGTGATAGTCCCGTCATTCGCGTACATCAGCGTGCGGCCAGGGCAAGAGGGGGTTTGTGGTCCCATCTGTCAAAACTGTTTTTGGACAATTTGGCTGTATATGGCTCATCATCCGGCGATGAACGAGGGTAGGCCCAGCAGCGTTCCCGCCACAAACACCACAAACGTGAGTGTGTAGAATTGCGCGCCCCATAGAACGTATTTATTGCGTGTGAGCATACCATACAACAGCACCGCGAGCACCAGGCCCGTCGCAATACGCCCGCACGAAATCAGCTCATCATACGAATGATGGTTCATCAACGTAATCATGACGACGTTCGCGAGCAGGATAAAGTACATGGGATGCCAGAATGTGCGCCGCACCAGTTCCACTACCAACAGTCCCCAGACTGCCAGAGTGGGAATGAGCATCAACAGGATCAGCAAGGCGAACTTCTTCATACCTGCCAGCCCGTCGTAGTGCGCGAAAATACCAGCAAAGGGCACATGCTCAAAAGGCTGCGTAAAGGTCAGGCCACTCTCCCCAAAAAGCAGGCGCAAGCAAAGCAACCAGATCACCAGAGGCGCGACTCCCAGCAGGAGAAACTGTGTACAGGCACGCCATTTGCGATTTAAGAAGAAGAAACCAGCGTAACCCAGTGGAAACAGAATCGCGATCTCCCGTGATAAGGTCGCCAGACCCATCATCAGAGCGGCGGGCACAAATTGCGCTTTTTCCAGCACCAGCCACATGCCCAGGCAGATCAGGAAGTAGGTAAATGGCTCGGCTGTATCAAAGAGCGTCCCGGCTGCCTGACCAAAATAGAGGCCAATGGCCAGACTGAACCACGGCGAGAAGCCGTATTTGACCAGCAAACGTCCCAGAAGCTCTACCGTTAGTACCACAGAGACGACATTGACCAGCAAGAGCATGATCGGGATCAGGACGGTCTGCCCGGCGCTGAGCAGACCCACAACCAGCGGGTATAAAATATGCTGCTCGCGAAAGGGCGCATTGTCCATGTACTGATATGCTTGCAATGGATTATGGGCAAGCTGATAGTAAAATTGCCCATCATATCCCCACGTGCCAGATGGATCATGATTGGTCCAGATGGTTCCAAGATGCACGAAATCGAGCATACTATAGTGCTTTGTGAACGCCACCAGCGCGATCAACGCACCATAGCAGATAGCAACGATGACTGCTGGCCGGAAAAATACTGTTTTACTCTCGAATATGGCAAATGACCTAAAAGTAGATATTACGTTACTCTTCATAGAAGCTCCCTGCTACCGAAATGAAAACGAAGCACCATGCTTCACCTATTCCAACGTTTATCAGTGTAGCGCGATCACACCTGTTACCCACCAAATTTGCCTATTTCAGGACTTCTTTACCATAACTTGAAGATTATTTTACAATTATATAGAATGTCTTTAATATTTCTTGCAAGTTTTTTGAAGATTTCTTGAGATTTTCTTTACAAAGATGTGCTCTGTTCATCCCACTGTAACTTTTGTCGGGCCTTCTCGTACATGCAATAGCAAGAGTTCATTGCGTATTTATACTGAGACATAAAGAGGTAGAGATATGGAGGAGCCGCGCCAGATTAGCGGCGTTCAGTCGATGGACGATAGAAACATTACCAGCAAACTCCCACTTCAGCCAGATGACGCGCCGCAAGTTCAGCCAGCGCGCCCACCGGGAGAGGCGGAGACGTTGCAACTCACCGCCATTGAGGGCTTCCAGGTTGGACGTGGTGTGGCACGCATCGACCCCAGCGATATGGTTCTGCTAGGTTGCGCGGCGGGCGATACCGTGCTAATTACCGGCTCGCGCACGACAGCAGCGAAGGTCGTCCCCCTGGGCATGTTGGAGCGCGGACAACGCGTCATTCAGATGGACAGCCAGGTGCGCCAGAATAGCGCAGTCGGGCTAAACGAGCGCGTCTCGGTGCGCAAGGCAAAGATCAAAGATGCCGAGAAGATCACGCTATTGCCCTTGAGCAGCGGCGCGCCCATCCAGGAAGAGGAACTGCGCCACGTGGCGCGCTATATGGTCGGCCTGCCCATCACCATCGGCGATCTGTTGCGCATTGGTATGCCAGGTGCGGCACCACGTGAATACCTGATTATCAGCACCACACCATCCACACCAGCCTACACCATTCAGGCGAAGGACGCGGATGTCACTGTCAGCGCGGGTACACCAACAACCACAACCCCCACCAGCAGCCACCTGCCAGAGTTGCCAGTGCAGCCGGAGCCGCTGATCAGCGACGTAGAGGCCGTGCTGGTCCAACCCAACACCCTCGTCAAAGCCCAGGCGCGCGGAGCCAACCGCCAGGGCGATTGGGGCAGTATCCGCTACGAGGATATCGGCGGCCTGGGCAAAGAATTACAGCGTATCCGCGAGATGATCGAGCTACCCCTGAAATATCCAGCCGTCTTTGATCGTCTGGGCGTCGAGCCTCCCAAAGGCATCCTGCTCTACGGCCCACCCGGAACGGGCAAAACCTTGATTGCACGCGCAGTCGCTTCTGAAGCCAACGCGGCCTTCTTCGTCATCAACGGCGCCGAGATTATGAACAAGCTCTACGGCGAAAGCGAATCGCGGCTGAGGTCAATCTTCCAGGAGGCTCAGAAGCACGCGCCAAGCATTATCTTTATCGACGAGATCGATGCTCTGGCCCCGCGCCGCGCCGAAACGGGCAGCGAGGCCGAACGCCGCGTCGTTGGACAGTTGCTGACCCTGATGGACGGCAAAGAAGCTCGCGGACAGGTGGTGATTATCGGCGCGACCAACCAGCCAAACGCGCTTGATACCGCCCTGCGCCGACCGGGACGCTTTGATCGCGAGATTGTCCTGCGCGTGCCCGACCTGCATGGACGCAAAGAGATCCTGCAAATCCATAGCCGCGACGCCTCGCTAGCCAACGATATCGATTTCAATCGCCTGGCCCATCTGACCCCTGGCTTCGTGGGCGCGGACCTGGAGGCGCTCTGTCGCGAGGCGGCGATGATTGCACTGCGTCGCGTCCTACCCCAGATCGACTATGAGCACAGCTATATTCCCTACGAGACGCTGGTCAACCTGAATATCACGATGGCTGACTTCCAGGATGCCCTGCGCGAGGTCGAGCCATCCACCACGCGTGAGGTTTATGTCGAGATTAGCGAGACCAGTTGGGACGATGTGGGCGGTATGGAAGATGTGAAAGAGGTGCTCACCGAGAGCGTTGAGTGGCCGTTGCGCTTCCCCGAAATCTACGACAACGCAAAGGTTGAGATGCCGCGTGGCGTGTTGCTCTCCGGCCCTCCGGGATCGGGTAAAACCATGCTGGCGCGTGCCCTGGCCCATCAGTGCGAGGCCAGCTTCATCTCTATCAAAGGCCCGGAATTGCTCTCAAAATGGGTCGGCGAAACTGAGAAGGGCATTCGCGAGGTCTTCCGCCGGGCTAAACAGGCCGCACCCTGCATCGTCTTCTTCGATGAACTCGACGGTCTGGCCACCAGGCGCGGCAGTATGAGCGCCGATGGAGGCGTTGGTGATCGGCTACTGACACAGCTACTGAGCGAGATGGACGGTATCGAGGGGCGCGCCGGCGTGCTGGTCCTGGGCGCGACCAACCGGGCAGAACTGCTCGACCCCGCCCTGATGCGCCCTGGCCGCTTTGACCTGGTCGTCGAACTGCGCTACCCCAACGAAGAGGAACGCCAGGTCATCTTCGCCATTCACACTAAAGGGCGTCCCCTGGCTGACGATGTCTCGTTAGAAGAAATGGCCAGACTGACCGACAAGCGCAGCGGAGCCGATATCGAGTCAATTTGCCACCGAGCCGCGCTCCTGGCTTTACGCGAATGGATCTCCCCTCGCCTCAAACTTGGACGTGTCCAGATCAGTGAGGCCAGCGAGAACGGCGAGAAGCCACCAATCCCCACGCAATCGCTCATTTCTCTGAACGATGCTGGCGGGACCGCGCAATACCAGATCCGCATGGAGCATTTCGCGCGCTCCATCAACGAGCAACGCGAGCGCTACGCCTCTATGAGCGCCGGTGAAGAGGCTCAAAAGAAGCAGGAAGAGGGCCGCCAGCGCCTGCTGGAAATGGCCGCCAACTACGGTCCAGACGCAACCAAACCGCGTGGTTTTCGCGCCTGGCTAGCGCGTCTGTTCGGGTTGGCATAAGCACCAGCGCTATAGTGAGAAAGGGAGAGACGCGCATAGACTGTTTCTCCCTTTCTCTCGGAAAAACTAAGTAGAGGTGGGCCTCCACTTCTGTCTCTCTTGCACACGCTTTGGTAAAGAAAAAGCGAGGATACCCGCAAGTAGATTACATCAATCTCGCCACCTGTTCGAGCTGCTCAAAAGGATGCCAGAAGGTGAGGATGGTGCGGTCAACACCCAGTTGCTCCCACTCGGCCAGCTTTGTGGGGAGATCGTCGAGCCAGTCCCAGACAAAGGCCGAGAGCGCGACGGCGCGCCCGGATGTCGCGATCTGTTGATGTGTAAAACGGATAAGTTCGGCATCGGCATAAATATTGATTTCGTCGGCATACCCGGCGGCGCTGCGGATCAAACTGCGCGATTTGCCTGCTCCCACAACCACCCGTGGAGGTGTGAGCGGTACGGGGAGAACAGTGGCCTCGACGAGATGAAGATGTTCGCCCTCGAAGGTCACCGGCTCGCCAGCCCAGATCTGCCGCAACACCTGCACCGTCTCTTTCAGCCCGGCGATACGCTCAGGTGCAGGCGGCACAGCGGTTCCCCAGGCGCGCGCTTCCTCGAAGTAGTCCCCTGCCCCGATGCCAAGCTCAAAACGACCACCGCTCAGAATCGAGAGGGATGCGATCTCTTTGGCCAGCACACCCGGCAAGCAGTTTAACCGATCAATGACCATCGGGACGAGATGAATGCGCGAGGTCGCCAACGCCAGCGCACCGTACAACGACCAGCCGCACAGATACGGCCAGCCTAATTCCCATTTGGGGGTATGATAATGGTCCAGAAACCCTAGCGTCTCAAAACCCAACTCATCCGCCGTTCGTGCAGCAGCCAGCATGGTCGGCCAATCCGCGGTGGGACCAATGTTTACGCCAATACGCATGTACGTTCCTTTCCTTGCGTAAATAAGACAATCACAGCGGGAAGTATAGCCGCCTGTTCCTGACACCTACTGTCAGGTTCTTACCCAGCAAAAGAGAAAAGCATGCGGTTGGGCCTATGCGCGAAAAGTTAACTTAACATTCGCTTGACCTTCTCCACCAGTTCGAGGGGATGAAATGGCTTGGTGACGTGTTCGGCACCCAGGTCGAAGCTGATCCGCGCATAAATATCTTCGGCGTGCGCGGTCATGATGATAACCGGGATGTGGCGCGTGGTGGAATGACTGCGCAATTGATAAAAGATATGGTAACCGTCCTGGCCGGGCATCATGACATCCAACAAAATCAGGTCCGGTATGCGCGCGGCCAGCAGGGATTGCAACTGCGTCCCATTGCCAGCTCCAACCACCTCAAAACCGTTGCGCGTCAGGGCAAATGTAATGATCTCACGGATCTCTTTATCGTCATCCACCACAACTATATGCTTCCCCATTGAATCGCTCCCACTCTCCTATCCTTACCCATACATGCTATGAAAAATACTGCTCCCCTATCATACTCATTTCTCAGCAAGAGTACAACTGGTTTTCTCAAAGAGCAGGATCGCTGCGCTAAATACACCCGAACTCTCTTGACGCCACTTCCTCACTTTTGTTATGATGCGTGCAAAGAAACGTATGTATACGTGCTATGTCGCAAAGGAGACGTGCTATGTCAGAGCAGGAGCAGGAGCAGGAGACACCAGAATGGCAAGTGGTATTGCAGAGAATTATCAAGCCACTACGAGAGCGGGAGCGCATCGCCAATGCTCTTGGTGTGAATAAAGTGACGATATCGCGCTGGTCCACTGGTAGCTCGCGTCCGCAACGCGAAGATCTGATCCATCTGGTAAAAGCGGTCCAGCCACGAGACCGGGGGGAGTTGCTTACCGCGCTCCAGGCCAGCTATCCGGATATATATACGAAACTGCAAGAAGAGATCTCTGAGGCAATATCCTCTACTTTCATACGCGAGATCTTGCAGGGGCGTGCTTCGACTATCGAGATGCTACGCCCCTGGCAGGTTGGTGCCCCTATTCTTGATGAGGCGATCAGGCTGCTCGATCCCCATCACCTGGGCATATCGGTCGGCCCGGTGCTCTGTATGCCCCCGGTCAAGGGCACCATTCGAAGTTTGCGCGAACAAGGTGGACGCGGCACTTTTCCCTGGACCTCCGATCTAGAACATAAATCGCTCTTCCTCGGCCTGACAAGCCTGGCAGCCTATGTGACACAGACTGGAAGAGCGCGCAGCGTACCTGACATTCACAAAGAAACGTACATCCCGGTCTTTGCTCATCCGGAAGATTGGGAACTCAGCGCCGCAGCCGCTCCCCTCTGGTTTGAGGGCAGAATCGCGGGCTGTCTGCTGGCGGCCAGCTATAAAACAGAACATTTTACACAGGCTCGCATGGACCTTCTGACCGAGTTTGCCAGCATTTATGCCCTGACACTCAAGCCCCAGGATTTCTATGAGCCTCACCTGGTCCAATTGCGCTATATCCCCCACCCGAAGGATCAGACCGATCTGTTACTGTCGTTTCGACCACGCGTCGCTCAAATGATGATCCAGGCGGGTCTGGCCGGCTCTTCCCTCAGCACCCATGAGGCAGAAATCGCCGTCTGGCAAGCAATCGAAGAAGAATTGTTGCTCCAGGGAATGCACGAAGAACCCACAACCAGCTAGCCCGTAGCTATTCAATTTCATATTTACGGATCAAATACCGCAATTGATCGACTTTCGCCAGACCAAGCAATTCGCTGGCTCGCGTGCGGTTATGTCTGGCGGTCTCCAGCGCCCAACGCACCAGATGTTGCTCTACCTGGCTGAGCACTGCCTCCAACGCTACCTGACCGCTGGGTCGCAGGCTGAGCCACTGTTCCCAGGGGTCGATCTCACGCAGACTGGCGACATCAGTATGCCCGACGATTTCACGCGGCAGGTGAACCGGCAAGAGTTCCTCGCCGCTGCTCAAGATCATGGCGCGCTCGATTACATTCTTTAACTCGCGCACGTTGCCCGGCCACTGATACACCATCAAAAACCGCTGCGCCTCCGGGGAAATGCGCCGAATGCCGCGTCCTAACGAGCGGTTAAAGTCCTCCAGAAAGCGTGAGGCGAAGAGGAGAATATCGTCGGGCCGCTCGCGCAGTGGCGGCAGTTCGATACGCAGCACTGCCAGACGATAGAAGAGGTCGCTGCGAAAAAGGCCCTGCTTTAACGCGACCTCTAAATCACGATTGGTGGCCGCCAGTACGCGCACGTTGATCTTGACCTCTTTGTTGCCGCCCAGACGGTAGAATGAACGCGTCTCCAGCACGCGCAACAATTTGGCCTGCATCTCCAGCGGCATTTCACCAATCTCATCCAGAAAGAGCGTGCCCCCGTCGGCCAGTTCGAGCAAGCCACGTTTCTGCTTTTTCGCGTCGGTGAAGGCGTATTGCTCGTAACCAAATAATTCGCTCTCCAGCAAATTATTGGCAATTGAGGCGCAGTTGAGTGGGTGAAATGGCCCCTGAGCGCGTGGACTCTGCTCGTGAATAGCGTGCGCAACGACCTCTTTGCCGGTACCGCTCTCGCCGGTAATCAGCACAGAAGCGGTATCACTGCGCGCCACGCGTGCCACAAGATCAAAGACCTCGCGCATACGCGTACTGTGGCCGATGAGATAATGAAAATGGTAGTTATCGCTCTTCTCACGCCGCAACTGGCGCAACTCACGATACATGGCCCCCCTCTCCAGCGCGCGCTGCACCACCAGTAACAATTCCGTGAGATCAAAGCCTTTCATCAGGTAATCGGAGGCCCCCAACTTCATAGCCGAGACCGCCGTCTGCACATCGCCGTAAGCGGTCAGCATAATCACCGGCAAATCCGGCTCGGTTTTGCGCAGTTCCTCCAGGATCTCCAGTCCGCTCATCCCTGGTAAGCGCACATCAAGCAGGAGCAGATCGGGCGCGTTTTTCTGCAATTCGCGCAGGCCACTCTCGCCATCGGGCGCGGTATAGACTTCGTAGCCATGCTTGCCCAGATAACGCCCCAACTGGTGCGGCAGATGCGGCTCATCATCGATAATCAAAATACTCAAACCCACAGCGCTTTCTTCCTCCTCCTCCACTACAACCTGCTTTATCGCTTCTGCTTCTTATATAAATTGCTCGTATTTGTAATCTTTAGCCCCTATTATCTCTACCAATAGGGTGTTTTCACCTCATTACTTCTCACTCACAGGCAAACGCACTGAAATCGTGGTGCCATATCCCAACTGGCTCTCGACCTGGATGGAGCCGTGGTGATCCTCGATGAGACGGCGCGTGATAGGCAAGCCCAGCCCGATGCCATGTGCTTTGGTGGTGTAAAATGGCTGAAATATGTGTTCAAGTTCATCCTGCGCAATCCCGCTGCCCGTGTCGCTCACGCTGATCTCTACAAAGCTCTGTTGCTCCTGCTCGCTCACACATACACCGCTCTGCGTATACACTGGATCTTCTTCCGCGAGGAGCAGACGCGCGAATTCCAGCAGTGGCGTTGCAGGTGGCCGCTTCTCAAGGAAATTTCTGATCTCGCGCGCAGGCGGGGAAAGCTGAACGAGCTGGCAGGAGATGGTGAGGATGCCACCGTCTGGCATGGACTGCAAGGCATTCAGAAAGAGATTTAGTAACACCTGTTCGATCTGGCCAGCATCAGCATAGACCGACGGCATTTCCTGGCGGACCAGATGGACACGCACACCATACTCGGCACATTGTGGCTGGAGCACACGCAGGATGCGCTCGCTCATGGACAGCAAGTCGCATTCAACCAGGTGCAGGTGGCGTGGACGCGCGAAGAGGAGCAGATCACGCACAATACTATCCAGGCGCTCAACCTCTTTCAGCACAACTGTGACAGCTTCTCGCGTGTCCTCATCGGCCTGGAGCGCGGGATTGTGCTCCAGGTCATCCAACATCATCTGCATAGAGGTTTTGATCGAGGCCAGCGGGTTGCGCACCTCGTGGGCCACGCTGGCCGACATTTTACCGAGCGAGGCCAGGCGGTCTAATCGCCGCTTCTCCTCCTCCAGGTGGCGCATACTCGTCACGTCGGCGAAAGTCGCCAGCACGCCCATTTGCTGTCCCCGGTCATCGTGCAGGGGGGCCAGCGTCACATCCAGAGCAACCTCCTGGCCCTGACGCCCGCTGGTCAGCAGGTTTTCATGCTGCGGCTGCCCATTCTGCAAGACGCGCTCCAGATCGCGCAGATCAAGAAATTTGCGCGCGGCCTGACCCAGAACCTCCAGCGGATGGTAGCCCAGCACGGACTCCGCAGCCCGGTTAAAGGTGGTGATCTGCCCATGCATATCGATGGTAATCAGTCCACTGGGAATGCTCTCCAGGATCAACTCCTTGAGCCGCTGGTCATCCAGCACCTGGCGCAGCAGGCGCCGGGCCTCGTTGCGCGCCTCAACTACCTCTTCCATCAGCGCGATGTTCTCCAGCACGGCACTGACCTGGTTGGCGAGAATCTGCAAGAGAACCAGTTCGGCGCGGCGCAGTTTCCAGGGCTTGCGATACGCCCCAACGATCACGCCAAACACCTGAATGCCCTGTTCTTCGCCGGAGCGCGGTAGTTGCCAGGCCAGAGCAGAGCCATCCCCACGCGAGGGAAGCTGCTCAGCGTTTCCAGCCAGAGGCAGAGCAAAGAAGGTCATAATCTCTCCTGGAAGGGTGGCCATCAAATCATCGGCCCGCGCCTCGCCCGCGCGTTCCAGCACCAGAGGAGTATATTGCCCATCGCTCTGCCAGCGTTGGAGCAGCAAGGTATACAACTCAGAAGATAACCAGTTCGGCATTGGCGCAGTGGAGTCAGCCATGAGCACTGCACACAGATCGGCGTTGGAGATCTCTCTAGCGCGCTGGAGCACGATCCGCTGTACACGCGAGCGTTCGCGCAGCGAGCAGTTCATCTGGCTGCTGATGCCATTGAGCAGGGAAAGCTCGTGGATGCGCTCCCGGTCGCGTTCGAGCAAGCGCGTGTTCTCCAGCAACATCGCCACCACATTTGCGACCACACCCACTAGCGGGATCTCCGCGAGCGACCAGTGCGCCTCATACGGCTCTGCACCTGTCTCGTCAGGTAGCCCACGCAGGGCGCTGAGCACCCCAATAGCCCGTTGACGATAGATCAGGGGCGTGCATACCAGCGCGCGTTCGATACCATCCTGCTCGACGACACAGGCGCGCCGTGTCCGCCAGGCCTGGGCTTCGGGCAATTCACCCTGAATCTCGATAGGATTGATATGAGCCACCGCCAGCAGGGTTGCGGACCAGCCGGGCTGATTGGCAAAGCTGCCAGAGGCGAATTGCAACGTCTCGTCCACATGCTGATAGAGTAAGACACAGCGGCAGTGCAAGAGGCTGGCCAACCGCTGCGGCAACGTATCGCGCAGGGTACCATAGTCGGCCACCGCGCTGAACTCATCCAGCAATGTAGCCAGAAGCGCGGCTACATCAAGGAGTCTGGCATCATTCTCCACTTCCATCCTCACCTCTTCCTCAGCAAGCAGATTTTTTTCCGGGCAGATAGCAAAAAGCATCCACACCCATATAGGCTTTTCTTGAGACGTACCTAACTATAGCATGCTCTGCTCCATTTTGCATGCTGAGCAGTAGAAAACGCATGAGCATGAGAGATGTGCGGCTTGCAGGAGTCAGTGTGGAAATGGTACGCTTCTATACAGTAGTTAGCGCGACTACAATTTGAGGCCGTTGAGATGCAAATCACGCGGAAGCATCCTCACTCATACATGTGAGTTGGTGTCACCACGCAAAGGGAGATCGCTTCCGCCCCCCCTTGCATGTAGCGGCGCCCCTCGCGTGCGCCGACGCTCAGCTAATGACGAGCCGAACGCTTTGAAGACGCGGCCCGCCGCGTCGGAGTAGACGAGGCAGCTCGAAACTTGCGTTTGAGCGGCTGGTGCTGGCCCTCTATATCGACATCCACCTGGGCGTTGCGCCTGGCCGCTGGCCTGCCGAATCTGGTTGCTTTCCCTGCCACACGCCTGCCACTTCTCGGCTGGTCAGCAGAGAAGCGCTGGCGTTCTGAGCGCCACCCGGTCGCTTCGTCGGCCACGTTCTCGCGCTGGCGTCGTTGAAAGTCCGATGTGACCTGGCTAGCACGCTTTGACGGGACAACGTTGACCCGCTCCTGAGAGGTATCGAACTGCTTGTGGCTACGCGTGGGCGCCTGCTCATGCTGCTGTTTCTCAACGAACTGTTGGCGTTTCCTCACCTGAGCCACTGGTTTATCCTCAAGGGTCGGCCTCTGCCTCTTCTCCTGAACAAATGGCTTCTCTTCGCGCGCTGGCATCTGTTCACGCTCTGCCGCGAATTGTTTGCGCCGACGCTCTGGCCGCGCCTGGCTCAACTCCTCGTGTGCCTGCGTTTCCTCAACCACCTGCGTTGCCAGTGGGAGGCTCGTCAAGGCATCCTCGTGCAGGGTGAGTTTCTGCAAAGTAACTCTCTGCCCCAGGTTGCGCGCCATATGCCGCCATTTGGGGAGATCCGCGGGAGCCAGTAGCGTGATCGCCTTGCCCTCGCGCCCCATTCTGCCTGTACGACCAATGCGGTGCGTGAACAGCTCGCTCGATTCCGGCAGCTCGTAGTTGATGACCTGGTAGATCCCCTGAATATCCAGTCCACGCGCGGCGACGTTGGTGGCAAGCAGCGTCTGGAGATGGCCGCGTCGAAAGGCGCCGAGCACCTCTTCACGGGCGCGCTGGCTCTTGTTGCCATGCAAGGTTCCCACAGTAAAACCCAGCCTGCCAAGCTGTTTGCCTAAACGCTCAACACCATATTTGGTGCGGCCAAAAATGAGCGTGCTCTCGCCTTGCGCGGACCGCAGCAGGGTATAGAGCGCAGCCATTTTCTGGTCATGCGGCACCTGGTACGCGATCTGTTCAATGCTACTATGTTCTGCCGGGGTAATCTCAATCTTCACCGGCTGCTTGAGAAACTTTTTCTCCAGCTTTGCAACCCACTCCGGTATGGTCGCGGAGAAAAGCGCCATCTGGCGCGTATCGGGAGTGGTGGTCAGAATATCTTCAATGACCGGTGCGAAACCACTATCGAGCATCTGGTCGGCCTCGTCCAGCACGCACATGCGCAACTGACTGAGCTTCAGACTGCCGCGCTCAAGATGGTCCTTCACGCGTCCGGGGGTGCCGATGACGATCTGCGCACCATAACGCAGCGCTGAAAGCTGACTACCATAGGGGCGCCCGCCTACCAGCAGCGCCATCGTGAGCCGCCGACTGGTCGCCAGCTTGCTCAGCACCACGCTGACCTGCATGGCCAGTTCGCGCGTGGGTACCAGAACCAGCGCCTGTACCGCCCGTTCTTTCTGAGCAACTCGTTCCACCAGGGGAATACCATAGGCGAGCGTCTTACCCGATCCTGTGGCTGATTGCCCCACCAGATCATGTCCGGCGAGCAGCGCGGGAATAGCCTCGATCTGAATGGGAGTCGGCTCTGTAATAGCAATGTCAGTCAGCACCGCATAGGTCGCGGGCAATAGAGAAAAGTCGTAAAAAGAAGGCATGAAAAATCCTTTCGGCCAATACACCTGTGCAGGCGCGGTACAGCTCCCCACGGAAAAATACCGGCAGGGAGTACCAGGAGCAGGCCGTAGGATACGGGAGCAATGCTGCTAACTGATATCGGATACGAACATGTATGCAAAAGAAGAGAGTAGTCTAGAGAGGATTGCTCAGCGCCCTATAGCGTCTTTCGCGAGGAATAGAAAAGGCAAGCGGCCCTTCCATCCCGTGCAAACAGTCGTGACTTCCACAGTGTACCTCAACAAAATTGATAAGTCAAGCTCAACAGTATTGAGGACCTCAAAGCATAACTTTGACGTTGACGTTAAAGTTATGGTATACTTAAATATATCGCCGAGGAAATTTTATTCACTCGACCTGGAGGAACAGTTATGGAGATAGAAAACGGCGCAATACTCACGGAAGCTGGTGTGCCTTCGTTTTCGATTGAACAGGTGGCGGCGCAGACAAACCTGACGAAACGCACCCTGCGCTACTATGAAGAAGTCGGACTGCTTCCTCCCACTGGACGCACTGAAGGCAATTATCGCCGCTATAGCCAGGAGGACATCCAGCGCCTGGAGCGCATCAAAAATTTGCGCGACCTGCTGGGCTTTTCTCTGGCAGATATCCGCGAGATTTTGCAGGTGGAGGACGAACGCGATCAGATCAAGGTGGCCTATCTCCAGGAAACAGAAGTAGCAGCGAAAATTCAGCAGTTAGATCGCGTTGACGAACTTATACGCCATCAATTAGAACTTATTGAACAAAAAATTGCGGGTCTGGAGCAGATGCGCTCAAAACTGCTGCTCAGCCTTGAGAAGCATGAGCGCAAACGCCACGACCTGCAACATACGATAAATATAGCGGAAAACTTGTAGTGAAGATGAAAGTATATCAGAAAATTTGTAGTGAAAAACCACAATGGATTGGATGGCTGAATGAAAACTCTTTTTTCCCGACCTCAGGATCAGGCCGATCTTGAGAGCATTGCACAGCAGGAAGCTGCTTTTCCTGTGCAAGAAGCGGAGCAACTCTTGCCTGAGGCGCAGGAGCAACGAGAAGCTCCCGCAGTGGCAGTGGCGGGACCGCAGCAGGCAAAGGGGCTGCTGCGCGCGTTTGTCGCTTTGCGGCATCGTAATTATCGTCTCTTCTGGTTTGGGCAAATGGTCTCGCTGATTGGCACCTGGATGCAGACAATTGGGCAGGCCTGGCTAGTGCTGACCCTCACTCATAGCCCCTGGCAGCTCGGCCTGGTAGGGGCGCTGCAATTCTTGCCGGTGCTGCTCTTCTCGATCTTCGGCGGCGTATTTGCAGATCGCTGGCCCAAACGTCGCGTGTTACTCTTCACCCAATCAGCAGCGATGATCCAGGCATTTATCCTCTGGGGACTGATCGCAAGCGGCACGATCCAACTCTGGCATATCTACGTGCTGGCACTGATGCTGGGTCTGACAAACTGCCTGGATATGCCCACACGCCAGGCGTTTGTAGTGGAACTGGCGGGACGCGAGGATCTACCCAATGCGGTGGCGCTGAACTCCTCGCTTTTCAACCTGGCGCGTATCGTTGGCCCCGGCATCGGCGGCCTGATTATCGCGGCCAGCAGCGTGACCGTCCTCTTCCTGCTCAACGGTCTGAGTTTTATCGCAGTGCTCATTGGTCTGGCGCTGATTAATGTCCACGAACTGCACGCGCAGGCCACGAAACTTATGAAACAGGGCGCGCAACAGAAGACATGGCAGAGTTTGCGCGAGGGCATTAGCTATGTCAGGCATACCCCGTCGATACTACTGGTGATCGTTGTCATTGGGCTGATCTCGCTCTTTGGCATCAATTTCAACGTAGTGTTGCCCTTATTCGCCACGGACGTGCTGCACTCTGGCGCGACGGGCTTTGGCTTTCTCTCGTCAGCATTCGGTCTCGGCTCGCTGATCTCAGCGCTGTGGCTGGCCTGGGGCAATCAGGGACCCAATATCCGCCGCTTGCTGCTGGGTGCGCTGGTCTTCTGTGTGCTACTGGCGTGCTTTGCCGTCTCGCCGATCTATCCCCTGTCGTTGGTGCTGATCGCGGCAGTCGGTTTCGCGCAGATTGCCTTTACCGCGCTGGCCAACACGACCCTACAAACAGTTGCGCCTGACCATCTACGTGGACGTGTGATGAGCGTGTATATGCTCTTCTTTGCCGGGAGCGTGCCGCTAGGCAATTTACTGGTCGGCTGGCTCTCCAGCATCTCTGGCGCTTCCCTTGCTCTGCTCATTTGTGCTATCCTGAGCTTGATCATCGCAGTCACAGCGTGGCTATTGCGCAAACCAGCGGAGAAAGACCTTGCAGAAACAGCGCTCTTCTAAGCAGAACTGGCGCATTATCCCGCTCACATCTGCCGAACAGCACGTCCATATCGAACGAAGTGAACAACTTTTAGCCGATGCAGCACCGGGGACCACTCCGGTGCTGTACTGGTCTCAGGCCTGCCCACAGGGAGTGGTGCTGGGCTTTTCACAAAAAGAGGCTATCCTCAATCCCCAGACTCTGGCCGACGCGCCCCTGCCGGTGTATCATCGGCGCGCGGGAGGCACGGCGGTACTGGTGGGAACACATCTGCTGGCCCTGGATGCCATCCTACCAGCGGGCCATCCCCTGGTCCTCCCCGACGTGGTTGAGTCGTATCGCTGGTTCGGCGCAACCTGGGTCCGGGCGCTCCGCCTGCTGGGGGTTGAAACCCGCGTGGTACCACCCGACGAGGCGCACGCCCAACGCACCCTGGCCAGACAGGAGGCACTGCGCGCCCGCGAGTCCATCTTGCGACGGGCCTGTTACGCCTCGAATTCCCCATATGAAGTGGTGGTGGGAGAGCGCAAAATAGTGGGCCTGGATATGATTCGCCGCCGCAATGGGAGCCTCTTGCAGGCTGGTGTCCTCTTGAACTGGGAAAGCGAGCATCTGGCCCGACTGCTCGGACACACCCCAGCAGAACAGGAACTGTTGCGCCGCGAACTCCCCCGGCGCGCAGTCGGACTGGACGAACTGGCCCAACGCACCATCGCACCCCAGCAAGTGATCCAGGCCTTTGAGAGAGCGCTGCTCGCGTGTAATGCTGAATGTCCCGGTACAGAATAAAACAACCCGCTCACCTGTTCTCTTCAATAGAGAGGCAGAGTTCGCTCTGTCTTATTCCCGTGAGAGAAAGGTTTTTCCAAATGGCAGATAGAAAAGCGCCGGGCGCGCTGCAAGTAATCACCGAACCCGATTATGAGGCGATGGTCATCGGCGCCCACCCCGACGATGACGATTTTGGAGCTTCAGGGACCAGCGCGCTGTGGGCCAAACAGGGCAAGAAGGTCGTCTGGGTCGTGATGACCGACGGCACCGAGGGCAGCGAAGTCCCCACAGCTGATGATACCGAACTCATGCTCATACGCGAACAGGAGCAGCGCGCGGCCTGCGAGGTGCTGGGCGTCAAGGCCGTCGAATTCCTACGTTTCCCCGATGGCCACCTGCAAAACACCGAGGCGGCACGCAAAGCGGTGGTCAAACTGATCCGCAAGTATCGCCCGCGGGTGATTATCACGCACGATCCCACCCAGCATATCTTCGCACCCGATCCCGATGAAAAGCCAGAAGATACCGCCTACCTCAATCATCCCGATCACCGCGCCACCGGCCATATTGTGCTGGACGCGATCTTCCCAGCTGCGGGCAATCCGCGTTCCTATCGCGAATTATTAGCCGAAGGGTTACACCCATATAAAGTGCATGAAGTGTATTTCTTTATGTCCAGAGAAGAGAATACCTATGTTGATATCAGCGAAACAATCGAACTGAAGGCCAAAGGCTTAAAATGTCATGTCACGCAGTTTGATCCCGATTGGGATACGCTGAAGGGTATCAAAGAGTGGGGCGCGGGGACCGCGAAACGGGCGAAAGAGCAAAAAGGGCTGGAGATGGAGTACGCGGAATCGTTCCGGCGGCTCAAATTGTATGTGCCAAAGAGCGAGGAGTGAGGTCTGGCCTCATCTAATAATCTCGGCACTTATGAGCCATCCCAATTTTGAGAAACCCTTTCGACCTCTCTAATGAGAGGGAGGGATGAAGCAATTTTGCCTCGTCCCTCTTCCGGCTCGGTGCTCTCCCAGGAAAATTCGGGATGACTCATATATGTCTGACAGGCTCTCACGCTCCTCACGCTCCTCACGCTCACCACTCTTCGTCATGTTCATTACGAGTATAGCGAGAGGAGCGGCGGATAATCGGGCGATCATACTCAAGCTGGCGGGCAAACTCCTCGCGCAACGGATCGTCATCATAGAGGTAAGGAGCACGGCGCACCAGTGGATTGTGCAGGCTGCCCGATAAGCGGTCTGAATCGCGGCGGGAACGGCGTCCACTAGATGGCTCATCCTCGCCTTCGGGTAGGCCACGGCTGTTCTCAACAGTACGTCTATATCCAGTACGTGGTTGGCGCGGATAGGCTGACTGGCGTGGGTAGTGCTGGTAACGCCCAGAGAGCGGATCGGTAGCACGCTCATTGGGGGATGCGTCCTCGCCGTACCAGGAGAAGCGCGTATCTTCTTGCTCGCTCACCCAGGTATCGCGCTCCTCAGAGGATCGTCGCGAGCCAAAGTTGGACTGGGAAGGTTGCGCGCGCAGTTGGCGCGAGGTGCGTGTACGTTGTAAAGCCTGCGAGCGGCTCTCCGAGGAACGTCGCGCACGCGAGTCAGAATCGATGTGCGAACTGATGCGCTGCTGGCGGGCTTCCTGGCGCGCGGCCCGCAGAGCCTCTGATTGATGTTGGGCCAGCGTATGTGTGGATGGTCTTCGACGGATGTCGCTTTGCGTTACCCGCTGCGGGGTTGCTGGCACCTGTGTGGCGCCATCGCGTGCCAGAGAACGACTGGTGCTGCGCGTCTGGCGGGGATAATTGCGAGGTTCGCGACGCTCCATCGTTTCCAGATCATCTTCATACGCGGCCTGACCTTGCCCGGCGGCTGGCAGGCGCAGATAATCCGACGGGGGCATACGACGTTGATCCAACTGATAGTGCGCGCGTGAGGCAAGGGGAAAATCCTCCTCGTCACGAGTGAGATACCCTTCCGCCTCATAGACCACGCGTTGGTCGTAGAAATCTTCGGCAAACTCTGGCTCATCCTCAAAAAACTGGTTCAGCGCATATTGGCGAGCCTCTTGACGGCGCGCGAGCAGCGTAAAAAGCGCCAGAGAGATAGGGATGCTGAGCAGAAGAGCTGCCAGGCCACCCAGGAGCCCGCCCAACACCCAGGTATTGAGCGTATTTGCGAAAGCTAGCATCACTGCCGCCCCCGCAATCAAAACTAGCGCCACAAAAGCAACTCGCATGCGCAAACCCTTCCTGAAATCAAGCCCACAACGTTCAGCGTTTAATGAAAGTATAGCAGAAAAAAGCCAGAATTCCAAGAAACTGCGAAGGTATAGGCATTTTCAGTCATTGTGCTTCTTTTCTCAAGCAGAGCAACGATTTGCCAGCAAAGGGTATGGTGGAGCGCGCAGACAATCACTCCACCATACCCTTTGCTCTTTGAGGGGAGAGAGGGTGGATTTCAGGCGTAGTTCAGTAACTCTGCCTGGACAGAACAAGTATGACAGGCAGAGCAACAGGCGCTATTCAAAAACGTGCGATGTACAGGCGAAGGTCAGAGCAGTTCAGGCGGCACGATACTGGCGGAAGATCGCTACGACCTTGCCCTGGATATGCCACTCGTTATCCCACTCGCTCTTCGGCACATAAATGGGGTCCATCTCGGAATTCGCTGGCTGCAAGCGCACTTTATCCGTTTCCTGGAAGAAACGTTTGAGCGTCGCCTGGCCACCGCTGCCCTGTGGAATATGGACGGCCACCACGATATCACCATTTTCGCAAGCAACTTGTGGCTTGATAACCACATAGTCTCCACTGCAAATATGGTCTTCAATCATGGAGCGCCCTTTCACTTCCAGTGCATAGGTGTTCTGCTGCTCCAGATGATGGCCAACGTCCAGCATCTGGTCTGCCTCGGTAAAGATCTCCAGCGGCTCGCCAGCGGCAATCTTGCCTTTCACCGGAATGCCCGAAGGCGGCTGATGAATCAGCCTGATGCCTCGACTCTTCTTCGGCTCGCGCTGGATGTAACTCTTCTTCTCCAACATCGTGAGATGATAATCGACATGACCGGTGCTGGTAATCTTCATGGCCAGCCCAATCTCACGATTGGTGGGCGGCATGCCCTCATCTCGCATATACCCTACAATAAAATCGTATATCCGCCTTTGAATATCACTGGGTTGTTCGGAAGCTGTCCGCATGTTTTCTGCCTTTCCATAAATCGGCCCGCATCGCCTGAACGCTATTACACCAGGGTAGAACGGTTATTCAAATCATAACAAATTGCCTCGACCAAAGTCAAGCGGTTATTGAACGAATTTTCAGCGCAGATAAAAAATTGGTGGCCTTTTGTTCTATTTCCACACTCCCTTCCGTCTATGTGTGCCTCTTGAGATCCGCTTCGACGCTGTGACATACTAAGAAGACCGTACCCACATTTTCAGAACAACGGAGTTTTTCCATGCGAGTCGGAGTCGGATTGCCCAGCACGTTACCTGGCGCCCACGGGCAACTGCTTATTCAATGGGCCGCGCAAGCGGATCAGGGACCATTTTCCAGCCTGGGCGTGCTTGACCGCCTGGTCTACGATAGTTACGAACCGTTCACGATCCTGGCCGCCGCTGCCGCCGTGACCCAACGCGTGCGCCTGGCCACAACCATCGTGATCGGGCCGCTGCGTAACACTTCTCTGTTAGCGAAAACAGCGGCCAGTATCGACGCGCTCTCGCACGGACGCCTGGTACTGGGCCTGGCGGTTGGCGCGCGCAAAGAGGACTACGATGCCGCCGGGATTGAGTATCGCACGCGTGGCAAGCGGCTGGCGGAGCAGCTCGCCACTTTGCGAATGCTCTGGGAAGAGGGCCACATTACCCCTACTTCCACGCGTCCACAGGGACCGGACCTGCTCCTGGGCGGAGGCAGCGATATGGGCTTTGCGCGTATGGCCCGCTACACCAATGGCTATGTACATGGCGGCGGCCCGCCCAGAGCGTTTGCGCGCGCCGCCGATAAAGCCCGCGCCGCCTGGCTCGACGCGGGACGACCCGGCAAACCCCAACTCTGGGCACAGGGCTACTTTGCGCTGGGCGACGAGGCGATTATTGAAGCTGGCATGCACTATTTACGCGACTACTACGCCTTCACCGGTCCCTTTGCTGAAAGGATCGCCGCCGGTATCCTGACGAGCCCTCAGGCCGTGGCTCAGTTTATACGCGGCTATGCGGAGGCTGGCTGCGATGAACTAATTCTCTTCCCAACCGTTCCCGATCTCAACCAGCTTGAGCGGCTGACAACGATCCTGCATGGCCTGGGGAGGAGCAGCACATGAAGATTACGATTCTCGGCGCTGGCCCGGCGGGACTCTATAGCGGTCTGTTGCTCAAAAAGGCCAATCCTGCCCACACGATTACCATCGTTGAACGCAATCCCGCCGATGTGACGTATGGCTGGGGGGTGGTCTTCTCTGATCGCACGCTGGCCTCGTTTCAGCGCGCCGATTATAAAACCTATGAGCAGATCACCAACCGTTTTGTGATCTGGGACGCCATCGATGTCTACTATCGCGGCGAGAAGATTCGCTGTGGCGGCCACGTGATCGCCAGTATCGCGCGTAAAGAACTGCTCAGTATCTTGCAGGCGCGCTGTCTGGAACTGGGCGTGACCATCCAGTTTGGGCGCGAGGTTCGGAGTCTCGCGGATCTGGGCGAGTACGATCTGCTGATCGCGGCTGACGGCCTCAACAGCCTGGCGCGCAAAACCCACGCCGGGCAGTTTGCACCAGGCATCGAACAAGGCAAGGCGCGCTATATCTGGCTGGGCGCGCATAAAGTACTCGATGCCTTTACCTTTATTTTTTGTGAGAACGAGCATGGTCTGTTTCAGGTGCATGCCTACCCCTTCAGCGGCGACACCAGCACCTTTATCGTCGAATGTGCCGAAGATGCGTGGCAGCGCGCCGGACTTGACCAGGCGGACGAGGCACAAAGTCTGGCCTATTGCCAGCAGTTGCTCGCACCCTATCTCCAGGGCGCGGAGCTGCTCTCCAACAATTCAAAGTGGACCAGCTTCCCTACGCTTAAAACCCGGCACTGGCGGCACCAGAATATTGTCCTGCTTGGCGACTCGGCCCATACCGCGCACTTCTCGATTGGCTCAGGCACCAAGCTGGCGATGGAAGATGCCATCGCACTGGCCAGCGCACTGGAACAGTATCCCAACCTCGCGAGTGCGCTCAACGAATACGAGATGGAGCGCAAACCAGTAGTTGAAGTTTTCCAGAAGGCAGCGCAGGAGAGCCAGACCTATTTTGAGACGCTCAAACGCTATCTCAATCTCGCGCCCATGCCTTTCGCCTTTCAACTGCTCACGCGCAGTGGACGCATCACTTATGACGATCTACGTCTACGCGATGCGCGTTTTGGCGATGGCGTTGATCGCTGGTTTACCACTGCTCTGCGTCCACAGACAGAAGTATGCACGCCACCCCTGTTCGCGCCCGCGCCCATGTTTACGCCGCTCACCTTGCGCGGCCTGACCCTGCCCAATCGGCTCGTTGTGCAACAGGACGCGCAGAGCAGCGCCAGTAGCGAGAACGGTTCAGGATTAGTGCTGACAGAGATTGTCGCTGTCTGCGCCGAGGGGCGCATTACGCCAAATGATCCGAGTCTGTCTCATCCCGAAGATCTGGCACACTGGCAGCGCTTTGTGGCGGAGAAACGCGCCTATTCCACAGCCCGGCTCGCTCTGCAACTTGGGCACGCGGGACGCCGGGGCTCGACACGTTCTCGCAAGGGCGGCCTCGATCTGCCGTTGCGTAGCGACAACTGGCCACTTCTGGCAGCGTCACCCATACCCTACACGCCCTTTAGCCAGAACCCCAGGGCGATGGATGAGGCGGATATGCAGCGTGTGCTCCAGGATTTTGTCCAGGCGGCACGCATGGCTGAGGAGGCAGAGTTTGACCTGCTTCAGTTACATTACGCCCACGGCTATCTGCTCGCTAGCTTTCTCTCACCGCTCACTAACCAGCGCAACGACGAATTTGGCGGCGACCTCACCCGGCGCACGCGCTATCCCCTGGCGGTCTTTGATGCCGTGCGTGCCGTCTGGCCGGAACACAAACCGCTCGCAGTCGCGCTCCCGGCCAGCGATGGCGCCAGGGGTGGCTGGAGCGTTGAGGATGCGGTGCTGTTCGCGCGCGAGTTGAAAGAGCATGGCTGCGACCTGCTGACCATTCTAGCTGGTCAAACAACTATCGAGAGCGAGCTGCCCTATGGGCATGGCTACCTGACCGCCCTCAGTGATCGCGTGCGCAACGAGGCCGGTCTGCCCACGCTGCTTGGCGGCTATCTGACCACCAGCAACGAAATCAATACCATCCTGGCCGCCGGACGCGGCGATCTGTGTATCGTGACACCACCTGTTTAAAATGACCATGCACCTGCATGGGGAAGCACACCAGGTAAAAGGAGACAACATCTTATGTCAATTACGGATAATTTGACACTGACTGGCAAACGGGCTGTAGTTACAGGAGCCGGCAAAGGGATCGGGCGCAGTATCGCGCTGGCCCTGGCCGCAGCGGGCGCGGACGTAGCCGTCACGGCGCGCACAGCCAGTGATCTCGATCAACTAACGCACGAGATCCAGGCGATGGGACGTCGGGCCCTGGCCGTGACCTGCGATGTCACCGATGTGGATCAGGTCCAGCATATGGCTACCACGCTTCTGGAAGGACTGGGCGGTGTGGATATCCTGATCAATAACGCGGGCAACGCGGGCAGCCACAAACTGCTCGGCCATCCCGACGAACTCTGGCACCGCATGCTGGCCGTCAATCTCACCAGCGTCTACTATGTGTGCAAAGCGTTTCTACCCACGCTCACCGCACAACGCAGCGGACGCATTATCACTATCGCCTCCATCGCCTCACGCGTGGGCAGCAACTATATCGCGGCCTACACCGCCTCCAAGCATGGCGTGCTGGGTCTGACGCGCTCGTTGGCCGTTGAGATGTTGCCCTATAACATCACGGTCAACGCCATCTGCCCCGGCTATGTCGATACGCCCCTGACTGACCACAGTGTGAGCAACATGGTGGCGCGCACGGGCATGAGCGAGGAGAAGGCGCGCGAGTATGTCACTAAAGCCAGCCCACAGCAACGTTTAATCACACCAGAGGAAGTAGCTGCCGTCGCGGTTTTCCTCTCTCTGGACATGAATAGAGGCATCACCGGCCAGGCCATCAACGTCGATGGCGGAGGCACCATGTCCTGATCGTTTGCAAATTACAGAAGATCATGCCCTGTCCATCCTGGCAGCGCGCGCTGGTGGAGGCACTGAGCACGCAGCTCGCTGGATCTGGATGGCAGGGCATGTAGAAATTGGGGATGCACGTGAAGTACGATTTTCTTTATGAAGTGAGCGAGGGTGTGGCCACGCTGACCCTGAACCGTCCTGATGTCATGAACGCTCTGACCTTCGAGATCTACGCCCAGTTGCGCGATCTCTTTGTCGATCTGCGCCGCGACGATAGCGTGCGCGCGGTCATTCTCACCGGGGCTGGCGAGAGCTTCTGTTCCGGCGGAGACGTGCATGAGATCATTGGTGAACTGCTCAAACGCGATATGCGCGAGCATCTTGAGTTTACCCGTATGACCGGGGCTGTGGTCCAGAACATGCGTCAGCTCGATAAACCGATCATCGCCGCGTTGAACGGCATGACCGCCGGGGCTGGCTCGGTTCTGGCCCTGGCCTCGGACCTGCGCATTGCCTCGGACCGCGCGCGTTTCGCTTTTCTCTTCACTAAAGTAGGTCTGACCGGGGCCGATATGGGCGCGGGCTATCTACTGCCCAAAATCGTCGGGCTGGGACGGGCCAGCGAACTGCTCTTGCTGGGCGATACCATCGATGCAGCCACCGCCGAGCGCTACGGTCTGGTCAACCGCGTCGTACCGCACGTCGATCTGCTGCCCGCGGCTCGTCAGTGGGCCACACACCTGGCCAACGGTCCCACGCTGGCCATCTCTATGACCAAACAACTGCTCAGCAACGAACACAACATGGACCTCGCCTCCGCCATCGAGTCCGAAGCACAGGCCCAGGCGTTGATGCTCATGGGCGACGCACACCGCGAGTTCTATGAGAAGTTTAAGGAGAAGCAGCAGAAAAAACGCTAGTTAGAAACAGGCGTGTAAGGTATAGAATCTACTCTTTTCCCTTTATCAGGCAAGAGTAGATTCTATACCTTTGGCATCTTGATAAGTATATTATTTTTGAGGAAAGGAATCTCACTCATGAGCGATCTGCCTTTCAGGGAAATCTGCTCGCCGCGCCATTGTTGCGAACCAGGCCAGTGACCCGTTGTCCATCGCGCTACTGAACCTATTGATCTGGGGCGTTATCAGCGCGGTACTGATCGCTCTGATCAGTAGCTTTACTATGCTCTGGTTTAGCGTGCGGGACCGTCTGACCAGCCTGGTGGTGCTGCGCGCCATTGGAGGGAAACCAACTCAGATCAGGCGCGTACTGTTCTGGGAACTGGGTCACCGGAATTGTCGTTGTCGCCAGCATTTGAGCGCAAATGGTCGAGTATCTATGAAGCTCTGGAAGACTGACACCTTCTCCTTCCACCATTCGTATTACCAGGAGCTTGTTCTGTTCAAATAAACAAAAAGAACTCAAGCAGTGCAAACTGGTATCCTTAAGTTAGATGCAAAGGGGAGGAAGATGGCAAAAATACTGGTTACAGGAGGAATAGAAACGCTTGAACGCGAGGTGGTCTCACATTTGCTCAGGCAGCACCACCAGATACGTATTCTCATACACAGATCTAAGGCCGACTGACAGCAGCGGCCTGTACAAGCCAGATCACGTCAACCCCAACTACGCCACCGATACGAGCAGCGGTGATGTCGAGGCTGCCCTGGCTCAGGCGGCTGTTTCAGTTGACCATACCTACACCACGCCAGCGTATCACAATAACCCGCTCGAACCACATACAACCGTCGCACAGTGGAGCAAGGATGGCGTGACCCTGTACGACTCGAATCAGGGTTCGCATCGGATTCGGGACACGGTTGCCCAGTTGTTCGGACTGGAACTGGAGCGCGTGCGTGTCATCTCGCCCTACGTCGGTGGCGGCTTTGGCTCCAAAGGGGCAGCCCATCCACACGTCATTCTCGCTGTAATGGCTGCACAGGTGGTGAGTCGGCCCGTGAAGTTCGCGCTCACCCGACAGCAGATGTTTGCCGTAGCTGGCTATCGCACGCCGACGATCCAGCGTATACGCCTGGGCGCCGACCAGGATGGCCACCTGACAGCCATCTCACACGATGTCGTGGAGCAGAGTTCGACCCTGGAGGAATTCGCCGAACAAACCGCCCTCGCCACACGGATGATGTATGCCGCGCCGAATCGCTCGACTACGCACCGACTCGCCCGGCTCGACGTGCTCACACCCGCGTGGATGCGAGCGCCCGGCGAGTGTCCCGGTATGTATGCGCTGGAATCCGCGCTGGACGAGCTGGCCATCGCGTGCAAACTGGACCCCATTGAGCTGCGTATACGCAACGAACCCACTATCGACCCTGAAACAGGGCATCCTTTCAGCAGCCGTGGGCTGGTCGCGTGCCTGCAAGAAGGTGCGCGGCGTTTCGGCTGGCAGACGCACGACCCACGACCCGGTAGACGCTCCGAGGGAAGCTGGCTGATCGGAAGTGGCGTTGCTGCCTCAACCTATCCCACGCGCCGCAGGCCATCGTCGGCTATCGCGCGTGTGAATCGCGAGGGACATTACAGCGTGCTTATCAACGCCACAGACATTGGCACCGGCGCGTGGACCGTTCTCACGCAGATTGCCGCGGATGCACTCGACGCACCGATAGAGCAGGTGCATCTGGAAATTGGCGACTCCCTGCTGCCACCTGCCCAGATCGCTGGCGGCTCGATGGGTACTGCTTCATGGGGCACGGCCATCATCGATGCAGCCGGCAAGCTCCGTGAACGTTTGCAACAAGCACACGGTGTCATTCCTGACGATGGGCTTGAAGTAAGGGGAGAGAGCACAGAAAATCCTGAGGCGCAGCGTTTCGCCATGCACGCCTTTGGTGCGCAATTTGCAGAGGTACGCGTCAACCGTGACAGCGGCGAGGTGCGCGTGCCACGTCTGCTCGGTGTGTTCGGGGTTGGTCACATCATGAACGCCAAGACAGCTCGTTCCCAGTTGCTTGGTGGCATGACAATGGGCCTGTCTATGGCGCTCCACGAGGAGAGCGTGCTGGACCCGCGCTTCGGGGACTATGTGAACCACGATTTCGCGGAGTATCATATCGCGACCAACGCCGATGTTGGGACGATTGACATAGCCTGGATCGATGAGGACGACCCGTATATTAACCCGATGGGCGCGAAAGGAATTGGCGAGATTGGCATTGTCGGCACCGCCGCTGCTATCGCCAACGCCGTGTATCACGCGACTGGCACCCGCATTCGCGATCTGCCGATCACGCTCGATAAACTTCTGTCCTAAAGCAGCCGGGGAGCCATTTGGTGAGCTTTTCAAAAGCTCACCAAATGGCTCCCCACGGCACTCCAAGAGGTTTTTTGCTATATACGGTCAATCTGAGATCTCCAGGATCATCTCGATCTCAACAGCACAGTTAAAGGGCAGTTGTGCCATGCCCACCGCCGAGCGCGCGTGGCGACCCTTCTCGCCGAAGATCTCGACCAGCAGGTCAGAGGCGCCGTTGATGACTTTGGGCTGGTCGGTAAACGTATCCGCGCTATTCACCATAGCCAGCAGCTTCACAATCCTGGCCACGCGATCCAGGTCTCCCAGTTCGGTCCGTACTGTACCAAGCAGATCGAGCGCGACTTCGCGTGCCGCCTGATAGCCCTGCTCTATCGTGAGATCGCGGCCCAGTTTGCCCGTAGTCTGGCGCGAGGCATGCCCCGACACAAATAACAATTGTCCGCTACGCACTGCTGACACAAAATTCGCAACCGGGGCGACACCATCGGGCAGTGTCAGGCCCAGTGCGGCAATTTTCTCTTCAATATGCATGCTATGCTCCCCTTTGTACTTTGCTTTAACTGACTTCGGGCCAGGTGGCCTGTTCAAGAAACGTGAGATGGATGAGCGCCTCCTGGCGCGACTGGCCGCACATCTCCTCAGAAGGCTGGAAGAGGCGACAGATCCGCGGGCGTTCGGGTTTGCCAAAGAGCTTGCAGAGATTGTCGTCCGTCAATTGCACGCAACGTCTCCCCGCGGGCTTGCCCTGAGGCATCCCTGGAATAGAGGAAGAAATTGAGAGGGCGATACAACACGCCCCGCATCCAGCCCTGCATTCCATGCAAGCGCTCCCTTATGACAGGCGACGGCATCAAACTATTGCTTTCAGTATAGCATATGCTATGGGCGCCTCGGAGTTATGGAAAGGTGGGAGCAACTGTTCTCGACAAGAAGAGGTGGGGGGGGGGGGGGGGGGGGGGCGGGGGGTGGTGGGGGGGCGC
>CAXUEY010000001.1:29508-42617 GCA_964250225.1 uncultured Ktedonobacteraceae bacterium
CCCCCCCTCCCTCCGCGGCTCGCCGCTCGTCGCCCGTCCGCCGCTCCGCCCCCCCCCCCCCACCCTCTTCTTTAAGGCGCCTCATCAGGACAGGACGCTGCCTTTATGCTTGTGGCAACGGTACCGCGTTGGCTGGTACCTGAATATTCACGGGTGCGTTAAATTTGCTAAAATTGAACTGGAGCTTCACATCAGTCGGTCCAACTGTCGTCGACGCGCTCGTCGTTTGTCCATTGAGCGAAACCTGACTCTGGGCCACAACATCCAATTGCGCCTGGTGAACATACCAGGTTGACTGATCGATCCACACATCCAGGGTCGCTTTCTGCAACTGGCTTTGCACACTGCTCGAAAGCAGTCCGTTTAACTGCACCGAGAGTTGCTGTAAGGTCTGCGGATCAAACGTCGCGGTGATATGCTCAAGCGTCGCACCATTCAACACCTCCTGCCCATGATCGGTCAGTTTGGCGTTTTGCAGCAGGCCCAGAATCTGCCCCATGCGCCCGGTCAGGCTCTGCGAGAAAAAGTTCTGCGCACCATCTTTGATCTGACTCTTCGCAAGAAAGTACCAGGTGCCGTTTTTCCCACGTAGATAGACTTTTTGCCCGCTACTGACCAGCGAAATGACTGGTACGTTCCCCAACTGGAGATCAACGGATACCTGGTCGGGATTCGCAACATCGCTATGCCCGGTCACGCTAAAGGTCAAACCGCCGCCGTTGGTGTTGGTCGTGGGCGTGCTCGACGCTACATTGACATTGGCCTGAAAATCGACATGGGCCGATTTCAACTGATTCATCGCACCAGCGCTATTCTGGATCATCTGTGCGGGAGAAGGAGCACTGGCGGTCAAACCGGGCATGCCACAAGCAGCCAGCAGAAAGAGCAAACCTACCAGCGTGGTGAGGAATAGATACTTTTTCGGTGTATGCATTGTTTAAGCATCCTTTCAAAAGGAAAAACACTAGAAGTTTCCATAGGTATCGTGCAGTTCAATGTATGAAAAAAGATGCATACCCTGGCCACTTCATCCGTTACTCGTATATAGGCTATCGCTATATGATAGTATACAGTTTTTCCTACAAATAGGCAGCATTATGTGGCATTTGTCCTACTGGAACGCTAGCAGGACGAAGCGTGAAAATGTTCGAGGCAGGCGGGCGACATTGATGCTGAGGTCTGTGGTACACTGCATATCGAAGCTCCGCAGTCCTGACCACGAGATGGGTGATCCTTCCTGAAAGGAATTTGATATGCAGACTTTGATAGTTCTGCCTCTTGAAGAAGAACTGGCTTTCCTTACCCAAAGTTTACAAACGCAAGGTTTCGCAGAGAGTATCCAGGCTGTAGGAAAGCTCGCTGGCCATTGCTTTCCCGCACTGGGAATAACGCTCGCACACGGCGGACATGGCAAGGCACAGTCAGCTCTGCAAACACAACATTTGATCGATCATAGCGAACACATCGATCTTGTGATCTGCGCGGGTGCAGCGGGAGCCTTAGCTCCTGGCATTGCGGTTGGTGACCTTGTGGTGGCAGAAACAACGATTGAGCACGATTACCTCCTGAAATTCGTGCAGCGTCCCGCCCCACAATTTGCAGGTTCGCAGGAGATATTAGCGCATTTGCGTGGCAGCCAGTATCGCCTGCATCCGGCCCAGGTGCATTATGGGATGATCGCCAGTGGCGACGAGGACATCGTTGCCATTGAACGTGCTCTGGAATTGCACCTCCAGACGAGCGCACTGGCTGTCGCCTGGGAAGGCGCGGGAGTGGCTCGCGCCTGCCGCTTCAGCAACGTCTCTTATCTTGAAATACGCGGCATCACCGATACAGCCGATCACGATGCACCAGCGGTTTTTGCGACGAATCTCGCGCTTGCTATGGAGAATCTAGGAAGATTCATTGTGCAAGTAAATGAGCTATGACTAGCTTAGACGACCTCTCCTCCACAATAGCTGCAAAAGCGCCGGTTGCTCTGCGCGCGTTTGCAATGTGGACACACGATCAAACGATCCTCGCTTGCCGCGCTCTGGTTGGCTTCGTTCGATTGTGAACCGTTGCGCGGAGGAATCGTTGAACCAGCTTTGCGTTTGTACTGACCTGCCAGGATATCGCGGTATTCGCTACCATCGCCCCATTTGACGGCTTCGCTGGCTCGTACAATCAGCATAGGGTGGGTGGTCGGCGCGACCAGCAGACTCTTATACATCCGATCAAGCATGCTCACATCGACTGCGCGATAGAGTTCCGCCTGCTGCAAAAATTCAGCGGCGTTCATCTGGTCACGCTGAAAAAGGGTGCCACCGGCCAGCTTCATCATCAGCGTGAGCAACACCTGCGGGTCTTGCACAGCCAGCAGGGAGGCGCGATCAGCCGAGAATTCCGACATGCGATCCCATTCAAGGAGCGCGGCTTCCAGCGAGTAACCGATCAGGCGTCCGATCCCCAAAGTGAGTTCGCCAAGCAACTGAATCAACAGGCTGATGCTGCGTGCCATCGTCTTATACAGCACATGCCCGCTCTTGATATGTCCCAGTTCGTGCGCGATAACCGCCATAATCTCGTTCTCGGTCAGCAGATCGACCAGCCCGGAATGCAGAATAATATACGGATGATCGTGGCCGCTAGTCATCGCGTTGACCAGAGGGGTCTGAGCAACATAGAGTTCTGGCATGGGCATATCGAGAATGGCGCAGGCTTCGCGCAACGAGGAGTAGAGGCGCGGGCACTGCGTCGGCGAAACGCGCACCGACTGCGCCACATTCATGATATAGGCCACTCTCTCAGGGAAGAGTTCGATGAATTTGCGCACAGCAATATCCAGGCCCGGTATTTTCTGTAAAGCGGCCAGGGCCTTGCGATCAAAGGGATGCTGAAGCGCAGCCGAGTCCAATTGGGGAAATTGATGCCGTGCTCCTGGCTGGGCAGCTGACATGGCAAGCTCCTTTTCGGTCCAACGTTACATTTCAAATTTGACGCTCACCGGCGGCAAGTCAAGTTGTGCTGCCGTGCGCGCCCATGAGCGGATGGCGTGAGCCATGATTTCATTATCGCGCGGCTGACGTAACTTCTCAGGCTGAGCCGCACTTCTAACGACGACATAAATCTGCCAGCCGCCTTTCACGCGTTTCATCCCCGCCGGACTGGACACACGCAGGGCCTCCGCGAGCCGGGGCGATTGCCGATGAAGGACAAGCAAAATATCTGACCAGTACTCATACAGGATCGCATTAAACTGTTCGGTAAAATTTTCAGTTGTCACACGCGGCGGCTGTTCCATTATGATCTCCATTTTCGGTACCCCTTTGCTTCATCTATGGGGTTCCTGACAGCATCTCCTCCCTGGTGAGTGAAGACCAGCGTGTCACAAGTATACCATATCGCCTACCGTTTTTCCCTCCATCTTTTTCCTCAGGCCATTATTAGCGATCTTCCAGAGATGGCCAACCGAGAGCGAAAATCACATGCTCTGTATCCAAATCAGGACGCCGTAGCAGCCCGGCTCGCTCGGCAGTTCGGATGGAGGGAATATTCTCCGCCCTCGTGCGAGCAATGACAGGCCAGATGGGAAGATGTGTGCGGGCCAGAGTCACTGCTATCCGAGCGAGTTCGGTGGCATAGCCGTGACCCCAGGCGCTGGGTGTGAAGCGGTAATACAGGTTGAGCACATCGCGATCACGCCAGACTCGATGCTCTACGCCACCAAAGCCGATGACCTTCTCCTCTTGCGCAAGAGTAACAGCCCAATATCCGAAACCAGAGGTGTCCCAGCCCTGTAGGCAGGCCCGCAACATCTCTTCACTGGTTGCGAGATCAGAATGGGGAGTAGCGGGACTGTAGCGGTAGGTCGCCGGATCACCGTGCACAGCGAACATCGCAGGTCCACCTGTCGGCTGCAAGCGGCGTAGGACGAGGCGCGCAGTTGCCACCTCGTTAAAGATGGCCGCGAGCTCGGCGGGTTTGGGAAATGTGCCATCTGTCAGAGCGATGGGCAGATACTGTCTCTGCGTGGCGTCGTTTTCCATAAATCTTTTCCTCTCCAGCGTTTAAGCCACAAGAAGCGCCAGCATCAAATGGTAAATCAACGTTGCTGGCGACCTAAACTCGGCTGCATCCGTATATTTCATGGCTATAAGCAATCACAGCTTCCACCATTGCTTATGCCACGCACGAGCCTGCGCCAGGGACTCGCGCGTGGCAGGTGTAAAGATGGTCGCGCTGCGTTCAAGCTCGGATGTGTCAGCGTTGAGATCGACGATGCCCTGATCGACACCGAGCAGCCCCTCGACTACACCAGCGGTACAATAGGGTACGTAAGAAGCGCTATAGCCACCCTCCTGCAGCACGACTAGGCGTCCGCCGCACACGTGGCAGGCGAGGTCGCGCATGAGCGCGGACATGCGGCGGAAACCGGCCATCGTGACCATCATCTGAGCCAGCGGATCGAGCCAGTTGGGGTCTTGCCCGGCAGAGACAATGATCAACTGTGGACGGTAGCACAGACCAATTGGCAGGACCAGTTGCTCAAAGGCGGCCTGGTAGCCACGATCTCCAGTACCAGCGGGCAAGGGGATATTGACGGTATAACCGGCTCCGGCCCCAACGCCTATCTGTTCCAATTCACCGGCCAGTTTGGGATACCAGTTCTGCTGATGCAACGAGACAAAGAGCACGCCTGGATCGGCATAGAAGGCATCCTGGGTGCCGTTACCATGATGCACATCCCAATCCACGATCATCACGCGCTCCAGGCCGTAGACGTTGCGCGCGTAGTGTGCTGCCAGAGCTGCATTGTTAAAAACACAAAAGCCCATACCGTGATTGCTCAACGCGTGATGGCCCGGCGGGCGCAACAGCGCGTAAGCATTGCTCACCTCACCCTCAAGGACGGCTCTAACAGCCTCAAGCGCGCCTCCAACTGCGTAGAACGCCGCCTCCAAAGAAGCTGGGCTGAGCGAGCAATCCGCCTCCAATGCGCCCCAGGTTCCAAGCGCTGGTCCGCCCTGCACGTGAGCGCGCAATCCAGTGAGATAGTCGCGGGTATGATAGGCTAACACCTCATCCTCGCTCGCCACGCGGGCCGCGATAGGCTGCATCAACGCCGTCAGCCCCGCGCCATCCAGAAATTGTTTGGTGCGCCGCGTGATCTGGACCGTGGATGGGTTCGCTTCGGGATCGAGCGCAAACGAACCGGCGTGCGTGACTACGGTCGTTTGCGACCCGGTATCGTAGTTCAAAAAATGCTCGTCAAAGACCAGACCGGTGGAGTGGGCAGGCATAAGGCTTGCGGTCCTTTCCAAAAACGCTTCTGTCGAGTATACTCTAATCATCAAGATGTTTGATACTATACGACAGAAAACCCTGCCAATTCTAGCAATCAGGAGCGCAAAGCAGCCGATGCATAAATATTGACGCTGACACGTCTCTCAACATGATAACTGTTCGCTAATCTATCTCACGTGTATCCTCGCACATGGGATGGTTGTTGCATGCACCTTTGCCTCTCTCCATCGTGCCCGTGCGCCGCCATTGCCTCCTCTGCTTCCCTCACCTACTTTTGTACCCCGCTCTGTCATGATACAAAAAGGAGATCCTATTCCATGTCTGTTATTCCCGCCGATTTTGCGCGAAAGATGTACGATTTTCATGG
This sequence comes from uncultured Ktedonobacteraceae bacterium, assembly GCA_964250225.1. GTDB lineage: Bacteria > Chloroflexota > Ktedonobacteria > Ktedonobacterales > Ktedonobacteraceae > Paraktedonobacter. Next base: position 35,162 of record CAXUEY010000001.1, read on the forward strand.
CCAGGAAAAAGCGAGCGCGTGGCTGGCAAAGCTGCCTGCTATCCTGGCAGAGTGCGCCGAACGCTGGCAACTGACCATTTTTCCGCCATTCCCCAATCTTTCTTTTCACTACGCGGCTCCCGCAGAACGCGCTGATGGCACGCCGGTGGTGATTAAAGCCTGTTCACCAACCGGCGAGTTCGCGGAAGAGGCTGAGGCTCTGCGACTGTTCCAGGATGGCGGTATGGCCCGTTTGTTGGAGATCGATGAAGGGCGCGAGGTCATACTAATGGAGCGTCTGTTACCCGGCACGCTTCTCAGTAGCCTGGTGCCAGAGCAGGATGAGCGCGCAACCTCGATCCTGACCGCGGTGATGAAGCGTATCTGGCGACCTGTGCCTGCTCAGCACGCTTTTCCCACGGTAGAGGGTTGGGGCAGCGGGCTGGAGCATCTGCGCCCGCAGTATCACGGCGGTTATGGTCCCTTTCCGCCGCGCCTGGTTCAGGAGGCCCAGGCGTCGTTCCACGAGCTATCCGCCTCATCACCTCAACACATGCTGCTGCATGGCGACCTGCACCACGAGAATATTCTGCTCGCGGGCGAGACGTGGCGCGCCATCGACCCCAAAGGCGTGGTAGGCGATCCCGGCTATGAAACGGGCGCGCTGTTCTATAATCCCCTGGACTGGATGGCCACTGCGCCCGACCCGCGCAAGATGCTACTCCGACGCCTTGACCAGCTGGCTGAAGAACTGGAGATGGATCGCGAGCGCATCCGTGGCTGGGGGCTGGCCCAGAGCGTGCTCTCAGCCTGGTGGGACGTTGAGAACGACCCTACAGCTACGCCGCCGCATGATGTGCTGACCTGCGCGGAAATGCTTTCTAGTATCAAGTAGACTGTATGGGCACAATTGCCTGGTAACGCGCGAAACAGACAGGGCAGCGGACGCGCATGTTCACAGGTGCGACTCAATGAGCGCATTAGAAATGAAATTCAGGCTGACAAACGTATCCCTCGTTTGCAGATCCTGTTTGACATACGCAATGAACGAGCTAGAGAGTCCATCCGGGTTCTGGCTTGTGTACATGTGCTCAACTGCCCAGAAAGGGTAGCGCCCTTTTTCAATCAGCGGAGCTGAGGGAGCATACTGGTTAATATTAAGAATGGTCACATTATTGCTGGCGAGGGCATCGCCAAGATCCGCATAACCAATCGCGCCTGGAGTGCGTGCAACTGTACTCACAACATCTGACGACCTGTCCAGGACGTTCTGTGGAGGCGTGAGATCCGTTTGCCCCTGGAGCACATAGTGTTCAAAAGCAACACGCGTGCCAGAATTCCCGGCACGCCCAAAAAATGTGATCGGTATGGAGGTGGCATTTGCATCTAGAGTGTTCCATGTATGAATTTTTCCACCATAGATCTCCTGAATCTGCTGGAGGTTCAGATTACTGACGTTGGCCTGTCTATTCACGATGAGCGCAAAGACAATCACTGCTACAGGGTGATCCAGCAGGTGTTTATCGGTTGGTGCGGCAATTTCGGAATTCGCAATTGACAAATTGCCAGTATCCAGATCCTGGAGACCGGTCCCGCTGGAACTCTCATTCACAGCGATTCTAGCCACCGGACAGTTGTTCAGGTATCTTCCCGCTTCCGCATTAGCAGTGTGATAAAAAGAAGTGGAGCCGTCAACGGTGATCGAGCCAACGGCGCAGTTGTTATTAGTAAACGCGCCAACCAGTGAGATCGCCTTTGGAATCAACAATCCCAGCACAAAGGCGATGACTACGCCAGCAATTACCAGGCGCCTGGTGACCCGTGGCTGCGAGGACGAGTATTTTTTGATTGCCCCATCTTTAATCTGCCCGAACACTCTCATGGTGGTGCTTTCCCGGCTTTTAGCCATTACCAACACTTTGAGAAAGACAGTGTCGCGGGGATTGAGCAGCGGCGGCTTGAAGGTCATCGTCGTTTGCTCAGGCGCGTCAATTGAGAGCAGGTCTCTGAGATGGTGTGGCTGTAAGAAAGCCTGAGGCTCGGTTCTATGAATACCGCCGCGAATCAGTGGATGAGGGAAAGGAGGAGATGTAAAGGCAAAACTCAACTGGTTTGGATAATCTTCCGGGCTAATGGCCTGGTTGCCCGCGTTCTGCACTTTGATCATATACAAGCGTACATTGTTCACAGGCCGTCCATCCAGAAGCAGGGTTAGATTTTCACCGATATCGTTGTCCATATTAATGACGGAGGAGTTCGAGACGACTTCGTAAGTTAACACTTTTCTGCGGCGATTTCTCACCGCTATCACGACCGTAAGGAGGATGGCCATCGTGGACAGAATCAACGAGCCTACACCAATCCAGAATTGCCAGATCGGGTCACCGAGGTCGGCAAAGATAAGAGCCGTGTGCATACAACTTCCCTGTGCTTTCTCAGAATATTTTTGTTCTGCTTCCCTCATGTACTGAGCGATATACAAGTTCCTGCACAGATTAGCTCTTTACAGGCTTATACTGACATCGGTACATTGAGCCAGCTTACACTACGATCTATCATGCATACAAAAATACAGACATATACACTAGAATGCAAGGGTCTTACTCATATTTAACGAAAATATTACAATCACTTAATACTACAGCCTGGCCATAGGTTTATTTCTCCTTCTTATCGAGAAGGTTTGCTTGTTCAGCATAAAAAAATGCTGTACTGTGGCCTGGCCTGTTAAACAACACGAATATGCACGCGATGCCAGGCATTATTGGCATACCCCTTGAAATTCCAGAGGGGTTGCGCGTGTTCCGGCTGCGTTTTTCCGGTGGCATCCCAGGCGCGCACTGTCAGCATGCAAGCACCAACGGGTAGATCCAGCAAAGCCTCCCAGAAGCACCAGGCCCAGTGGTCCGTTTTTGCTGTGATGTTTGCTGGCGTCCAGGTCGCGCCGCCATCGATGGATAGCTCAACGCGCTTGATAGATTCCCCCTCGCCGGTAATCGCGTACCCCTGGACACTGGTTGGGCCGGCTTTACACGTTTCCTCCTCGCGAGGTGTGCAGATGACGGAGTTCAGGGCAATCTCTTCCAGAGTTTTACCCTGCGTCCAATCGGCGCGCTCTTCGGTAACATCGGGGGGGAAGGTTTTGTAATCGCGGGCCTGGAAATGATTGCTCGACGGCTCACCCTGGAGCGTGATCTCCTGCAACCACTTGACGCTCCTGGCACCTATATAGCCCGGAATAAGGACGCGTAAGGGAAATCCATGCTCTGGCGTCAGGGGAGCGTCGTTCATCTCATACACCAGCAACACTTCTGGAGCGAGTGCTTTTTCCAGCCGAATCGAACTGCCGAAGTGAACTTTTTCGCCTTCTTCCTGCGCTTCATCCATTCCGCGAAACGCCACATAGCGAGCGTCCGTGCCAATGCCTGCCGCCTGCAAAACGTCGCTGAGGCGTACCCCGCGCCAACTGGCTGTGCTAATAGGGTCAGGACCCCAGATGACTTTACCTGGAATAGAGTGAATAGCCGCCAGTTCATCGCGCCTGCTCCCAGCACATACTAGCGTGGCCGTAAGCTTGTGCTGAGCAAAGCGAGTCAAGAGGTCAGCGTAGGAGAGTTCCAGTGGCTGCTGAACCATACCGTTGACGATCAGGCGATACGTTTCGCGTTGTAGTCTCGGAAGAGAACCATGTGTGCGGATAAAAAAATGATCCTGGGGCGTGAAAAAAGAACGCCGCACCAGTTCGAGCGGCGTCCCTGCATTCAATGGCGCTTCTTGATAGACTGTCAGATGGGAATGTTTTGCATGCGTAAGCATAGATCTCTACCTTTCCTCTACTCGCTCCCTCAAAATACAAGCATCCTCTCCTATCTATCATAGACCCCACTGCTTTATCCGCTAATCTCATCTGCTTCGACCTGCTCCAGTAGGAGCGACCAGCCGGTCTCTTGTATGAAACGCCGCAGCATCTCCTGGTACTCCTGCTCGTTGGGCAGGCTGGTTGCGCTCAGGCGGAGAGTACGCGTCTCGTGAAGCAGCGTTTTTTTACCGGTCAGACCAATCTGTTCCGGCAAGAGGCGGCGGGCTGCTTCGAGCAGGGCTTTCTGATGTACGTGGGGATGCAGGTAGATGCGCCAGCCGACCTCTTCCTCCAGACTGCTGAGCAGAGCGGCGTAGCGTTCTCTGGCGATGTCGGGAAAGTGAAAGTGCAGCCAGAAAATTTTGAGCCGCGTATCGATGCCGACGCGAGAGAGTTCCAGCGCGCCGCTAAAGGCTGCGGTGATATGTGCCAGCGCCTCGCTCTGGGCCATACGCGGGGGCTGTTCAAGCTCCGCGCGCGAACCTGGCACGGTGATCGTGAGCTGCCAGCCGGTCTCTTCAGTAAAATGCTCCTGCGCCGCTAACACCGCTTCCTGAGGAGCCGCGCCTTTACACTGGAGAAGTAAAGCCTGTTGCGCGTGATAGATGGAGGGCGCGCCTGCTGGTATGAGACCGTCGGGCAAGACGTGCCGGGCCATCTCTGCCAGCGCCTCCTGGTGAACGCCATCCTGCACCTGTACCTGCCAACCGGTCTGGGATTCGATTTCGGCGAAGAGCTCGCTATAACGCTGGCGCGCAACCTCCGGGAAATGGAAACGCGCGTGAAGGATGTTGCGACCCGGTTCCGCGCCAACTTTGACATAGCCAGCCTGACCACGCAGCAGACGTTGCGCGGCCTGGATCGCGCCATGCTGATCCATCAGAATGTGCGTGGGCGCCGCCGGTTGAGATAGGGGTCGCTTCCCATTGGTGGCGTGGGCAGCCTGAATCTCCAATTCTAGCTGCCAGCCGGTTTCGCTGCTAAAGCGCTCTTGCGCCTCCGCAACCTCATCTGGAGTGGCCACACCCAGACATTTGATCTGGATCATCTGATTGCCGTGATAGATCGAGGGGAAGCTGCGTTCGCTGAGTCCAGAGGGGAGGGCCAGACGCGCCACACGGACCAGTTCGCCCTGGTGCGGCTGGGGGGCGAGATTGACCTGCACGCCAGCCTCCTCGCCAATAGTCTCAAGTTGCGCGGCGTAGCGTGTGCGCGCGATATCTGGAAAATGGAAGGCCAGCGTGATCTCGCCGCTGTCCGGGTCGATACTGCGCCGGTAGAGGTCGGGCGCGTCGGCCAGGTGTTTGATGATGATCTCCTGGAGCCAGTTCTGATCGGGACGCGGCAACTCTTCCGGCTCGGCCAGCATCTCGCTCCATTCGGGCGCGAGACTATAGAGCGCCAGGCCCTCACCCTCCATCAAGGTGCGCTGCTGCATAAAGATCAGCGGGTTTTTCGCGAGGATTTTTGCCACGGCCAGACGATCTTCCAACGCGTGGGTGGAAACGTCGGCAAGCTGACACAGTTCGCTTAAGGTATAGGCGGCGGTCTCCTGGCACAGAGTGGCCAGAGTGTGCGCGGAGAGGCGGCGGCGCAGACGACGCGCGGTCTTCACCAGACCGTCCAGCCCATCGGACGCGCCGAAACGCCCATCAAGCATCTCGTCTGTAGGTTCGCCCAGGACATCCAAAATCGCGGAGAAAGGATAACGCGTGCGCACAAAATCGACGCCACGCGGATGTTGCACGCGAATGCGTCCTCCCGGCTCGATGCCCTGGCAGAGCACTGGCTTGGTGCTGCCGGGGCTGATCTCAATCAGCAGGATCTTACCCACCAGGTCGCTTAAAAAGTCGCCTGTGGACTCCTCAGCCTGCCCGCGCACCCGGTAGGCTTCCTCTAAGGCCTGCTGACGAATGAAGTAGCGCTGCTCATAGTCGCTCTCCAACAGTTCCAGAATGGCGGCGGTGGTCTGTTCGTTGGCCTCACCATACCAGGTCGCGGCCAGTTCGCGAGCGGTGACGATGCGCAGAGACGGCACTTCGCTCACAACCTGCCAGAGATCAGGCAGGTCTTCTGACAGCAACTCACGTCCCTCGCCGATCCCTGTGGGCAGTGTGGGGAGCGTCTGGGCCGGGGTCGCCTTGCGCGCGCCACTCTTGCTGGTCTGCGGCGTGATGCTCTCGCCATTTTCGGGCAGCAAGACCTCCGTTTCAGTCAGCAGGCGGCGCAGGGCTGCTCTGGCCTCTGCATCGCCGTGGACCAGCGCAACTTTACGCGGCTTGAGGGCGGCGGCATACGCGGCAAGCTCGCCACCATCCGCGTGCGCGCTTAGACTGTATTTCGCCACGTGACAGCGCACCGGGACCGTCGTGCCATCGAGGTCGAGCGTGCTATTCTTCTGCTCGGCGAGGTCCAGCAAACGTCTGCCCGGCGCTTCCTCGTCCTGGTAGCCAGTGATGAGAATAGAGGCGTTCTCCTGAGATGCCAGGCGTTGAGCGTACCAGACGCTCGGCCCGCCGGTCAGCATGCCCGAACTACTGAGGATACAGGCGGGCGGACCAGCCAGGATGCGTTCGCGCTCGCGTTCATCGCGCACAAACGCGACATTACGCCCAGTAAAGGGCAGGTAGCCCTTGCGGATCTGGCGTTGCAGGACGGGGGGCAGTGCTTCTGGCAGCAGCAAATAGGTGGAGCAGACGCGCCGCACCAGCCCATCGACATAGATGGGGAATTCAGGGATCTGACCTTTCTCTTGCGCAGCCTGCAAAACCAGTAGTAACTCCTGGCCGCGTCCCAGACCAAAGCAGGGGATGAGTGTATGGCCCCCGCGCGCGATACTCTCGGCCACCGCCTGAGACAGGCGCAGCTCTTCACCCTGGCGATTGGGATGCAGGCGCGAGCCATAAGTCGATTCCAGCACCAGCAGATCGCAGCGTTCCACCAGCGGTGGCAACGCGCCCAGCACAGTACGCTGGGGTGTGCTGCTAATATCGCCGGAGACAACGAGCGTGCCATCGGAGCCGCTAAAACTGAAACTGACCGCCCCGGCGATATGACCGGCCCGGCTGGCATGAATGTTCACGCCCGGCACCTGGGGCAGCGTCAACGTCTCCCCAACGGGCAACGGACGGAGCTGGTTGAGCATGCTGGAGACAAGTTCTGGCGGATAGAGCGGGATCTCCATCTCTTCTGTGGCGCGGCGATTCATAATACGCAGCGCGTCGGCCAGCATCACCTCCATCAGCAGGCCAGTCGCGCGTGAGGCAAAGATAGGCGTCGCGGGAAACGCCTGATGCACCAGGGGCAGTGCGCCAATGTGGTCGGCGTGCGCGTGCGTAACAAAGATCGCGCGCACATCCTTGCCCTCCAGCAGAGCCAGGTCGGGCAGGGGATCACTTTTGCGATCCACACGCACGCCCGCGTCCACAACTATCCATTGTCCAGCGATCTCTATAGCTACGCACGAGGCGCCAACGCCGCTGGCACCGCCGACAAAAATAACCTGCATGATATGGCAACTCCTTCTTACTGTTCCGCGCCGGGGAGACCGGTTTTTAAAGTGGGTTTTTATTTTAAAAAAAAAAAATACATGATTCGCACCTCTGGCGCGAAGCACTC
>CAXUEY010000001.1:42627-48341 GCA_964250225.1 uncultured Ktedonobacteraceae bacterium
TATTTTTTTTTCTCGTTGATTTTAATTTTTAAAAATATCGCACTTTTCAAAAGCTCTTCTGATTGCCACTATAGGATGCTTTTTCTCCCACGGAAAGATCCAGAAGAGAGGGGCAGTGCCAGATCCGCAAACTTCCCAAAGGGAACCAGAGGCATGTTATCAGGAGCATTGCTAGCGCGCCAATTGTACCAGGCTACTGCTCAGCATACTTGACATTTTTCGTGGGGCGTAGGACAATCAATGCCAGTGCGTGCAAAATGCTGCAAAATTGTGGCCTGGTTCATAGCTTGCGTGCCACATCATCATTCATACTCTCTTAAGAGGCAAAATCAGCGACATTGAAAAAGTCGCCACATGCACATCGTTGTGCGCATTATACAGGCGTTTTCACCACACAAGCTGTGGGAAGACACGTTGAAAGACAGAGGCGCTCTTATGCAAATGGAAACGCTGCCATCAGGTACTATTCTGCACGGACGCTACCGCATTGAACGAGCCCTGGGCAGCGGAGGCTTCGGACATGTGTATCTGTCCGTTGATCTGCAAACTAATACGCAATTCGCGATTAAAGAATATCTGGTCACTGGAACTAGCGGCAAGGCCCAACTGGAGCACGAGGCCCAGGTGTTGAACCAGATCCATCATCCCAATCTGCCGGCCTATCTGGCGGCGTTCGATGAGCGCGGCCATTACTATGTGGTGCTCGGCTATATCGAGGGCAACGACCTGACCGATTACATCCGCGTGGTGCGCCAGAAAAACGAGGTCATTCCCATCGCGCGTTTGATGGACTGGGTGCTCTCGATTTGCGACGCGGTGGCTTTTCTGCACAGTCAGCACCCGCCGATCATCCATCGCGATATCAAGCCCGATAACATTCGCATCATGCCCAACGGCACTGCGATGCTGGTGGATCTGGGCAACGCGAAAACAGCCGCCGATGGCGCACGCACGCTCTTCTTTATTCGTCACCAGGGCACGCCCGGCTACGCGCCCCTGGAGCAGTATCCCGGCGGGACCGGCACCGATGAACGCTCCGATATTTACGCGCTGGGGGGCACACTCTATTTCGCGCTGACCGCTCAGGAACCACCCAGCGTCTCTGCTCGCAACCAGGCAGTGCAACAAAACCAGTCAGATCTACCCAGCCTGCAAGAGCGGCTGGCGCAAAATCCACCCGATGTGCCGCAAGAACAGAAGCAGTTTCGCCTGGGTGTCTCCAAACCCGCGAAGCCCGCGCCGCGCCATTCACGTCACCTGGCGCAACTGAGCACGCTTCCTCCTGAGTTGCTCCAGAAACTGGATGCAGTCATTCGCCGCGCAATGGCGATGAGGCCGCAGGACCGCTATCAGTCTGTGGCAGACCTGAGCCGGGACTTGAAAAGCGTTTTAAAAGCCCTGCCAGCCTCGACGATACCCGTGGTCGTAAAAGGGCGCCAGATCGATATTCACAGCACACAACCGGACCTGCCAATGCTTTATGAGGCGCTGCAAACGGTCCCGGATGCATCCCAGGCCGCGCCCGTTCCAGCCTCGCCGACTCCAGGGCAGAGCACTCCACCGGTCTCGCCAATGTCCGCGCAGACACGTGGCCTGCGTTGCCCGCATTGTGGCGCGGAATTGACGCGACTGGCTCCTTACTGTCCACAGTGCGGCGGTCCTTTGCCAACGCCACCCCAGCCTGGACAACCCCAAAAACCGTCGGGCACACAGCATCCTGCTCAGAGTGTACCTCAAACGCCTGGAAACCAGGATATTTCGGATGTGGCAACGCAACTGGTCCCGCCGCGACTCTCACCGCGTGATCCATCCAGGCAAGCATCTCGTCAGCCTGAGCCACGCTCCACGTCCGCTTCTACACCACCCGCGCTTATGCAGGCACATCAACAGATGGTGAAAACGCCTTCGCAATCGATGCCAGCCATTGCGCGGGTGAGCACGCCCGCCACAACACCTATGCGCGTTCCTCAACCAGTTGCGCATACCAGAGCCAAACCATTTATGTCCACAGCCCCAACTCCAACGCCAATTCCAGCATCAGGGCCGGGCCAGATGCCAGTTTCTCCCAGTCCAGATTCCCTGGCACTTCCAGACAATCGCCAGGACCGCCAGCGCAAGATCCTGATTAGCCTGACTATAGCGATCATCGCGGCGCTGATTGTGGTACTTCTCCTGCTGGTCTTTCTGAATGGCCGCCATCGCCTGGCTTCCCACATCGAGATGCACACTGTGTTTCTCACCGCACAGGGGCGTATGACGCAAGCTCTTACATAATTGCTAAAATGGTGCTACTCTGCTGCAAGCAACCAGCGTCGATGGCGCCAGACAACATTCAGTAGGATAAGCTAATCCGAGATGAGGCTTGCTCCCGCATCATCAATGCCTTCTGTTTTGAGCCAGGTGAAGAGGAAATGCCGCCATTTATTCGGAACCTCTGGAAGCCTGACCTTTTTCCGAGGAACTTCAATGCCCTTACTTGTGCGAACGGCACGAGTTTTCTTCGCCTTTTGCAAACGTTTGCAACGGGCATAAAAGCGGCGTCGCATGTATCGAAGATATCGCCCATTGCCGAAGAACTGCGTTCCCTTGCCTGCAACGTATATTAACGCCGGCGCTGACAAGGGTGAATCTGCCATGTACACGTGTCCTTCCTGGGTAAAAGTGCTCTGCTTTGTGCGCTGCGCTCCCAGCAATCACAATATCACAAAGCAGAGCAAACAGAGCCGTTATTGTTGGGGCGAAACCGATTGTGAAGACGGCGCGCTGGTCTGGTTAGAACTATCTGTGATGGTGAGCGTCACAGTATAGGGTCCACTCCCATTGTAGATGTGATCGTCGAACGAGTTGGTTGTGTCGTCGGTTGAGCCATCGCCAAAGTCCCAGTGATAGTTGGAGATGGTGAGGCTAGGATCGGCAATCGAGGCAGACGCGTCAAACGACACATCGAAGAAAGATCCCGCCGACGCTGTAAAGGTAAACGAGGCCACGGGTACGTGCGCCTGGACTGTCACCGAAGTGGTAGCGGAACTTCTCTGCCCAATGGGATCGGTGGCTGTAACGGTCACGTTGAAGGAGCCGAGGGCGCTATAGGCATGGCTGACATTCTGGCCGCTACCGTTGCTACTATCGCCAAAATCCCAATCGTATGAGAGATCGCGTCCCTGACCACTGACGCTAAAATTGACGGTATCGCCTGCGTGAAATGGTCCCGTTGACGAGACAGCAACGGCCACCTGTGGCTTTGGATAGGCCCTGTTCAGACCAGCTTGAGCCGTAATATGCATGCTCAGCGCGCCTCCCAGACTCAGCGCCAGCACCAGCGCCAGCATCACAATGAGCATGATACGGCTGCGCCAGCTCGTAGCTGGTGGTGGTGGCAACACAGGTGGAACCAGTGGTGGTGCTGGCTGCGGCAACACAGGTACGCCAAACTGACCAGGGTAATAAGGCGCTGCCATCCCTGGCTGCATCGGTGCTTGAAAGCCCGGCTGACTGCCCGGCGCTGGAAATGGTTGTTCCCAGGAGGTCCGCTGACCGCCTGGGCCAAGAACCGTTTCTTGCTGAAAGCCTGACATACCCGATGAAGAATAGGGTTGTTGCGGAAAGGCTGGCTGACCGCCTGGCATTGTTGGTTCTTGCATTGCGCTAGACCTCCTTTTTTTATACTATGCCCTGCACAGGTGGATACACGCCCATCTGACCCGGCGCGAACCCTGTCGGTGCTGCCGGGCTACTGAGTACAGCGGAAGCAGATGGTGGCAGTGTATTTTCTGCCAGAGCCGCGGCCCCGGCGGAGAGCAGGAGCAGCCCCGGCAGGGCCACCAGCAGGGTGCTCAGGATATCGCGGATCAAGTTATTTGTGTGGATCGATATCGTCAGCGCCTGCCCGATCAGATAAACCGAGGCCACGCCCATCACGATCAGCAACACAAGTGCCCAGAAGAGCGCGTTATAGAGCAGCACCAGGGCCGTCGTCGGGCGCGTATCACGTGGACGCCCACGCAGACGCTCACCCAGCCACGCGGCAGGTACACCGAGCCAGCGTAAAGGTGTACTCAGGGCACGCAGGAATGTGCTCATACCTTGCTGGAAAGAACTGGTCTGGTAGAAACCTCCCAGCGCGCCGAGCAGTACGCTACTGAGAAAGGCCCACGGTAGCACCCCTAAAAGACTCACCCCCTGCGAGAAGGTGATCGTTGGTATTGACGCGTTTGCAGGTGAAAGGGTACTCTGAGTGAAAACGCTGGTAAACGCGGCCAGAAGCACCATCAGAATGGTAAAGGGGACAGCGATAGCCGCGCCCTGCAACAGGCCTGGTCCCGCTCGTTGTGCTCGTCCAATCGACGCGCTGACCCGGCCTCCCAGAAACAGGCTGAGAACCGAAATGGCCAGGAAAGCGGAAGCCCAGGGTGGCAAATGCGGGCTACCTCCAAACATCGTTAATGTCGTCTCGCAGGGGGTAAAGTCGTTGGGAGATCCGGTAGAATGGAAAGGACACAGCGAGCCTTGCCCTCGCTCCGTTTCAAATTGAAATGGCGCATTGAACGAATACATAAACAGATCTGCGGCATAGACAGGCCCGCTCCCCAGGCTCCAGGCCGCTTTGCTCTGCCAATCGTCGTTCGCAAAAAGATGCTGGTGGACGATGGGCGTTGAGAAGGATGTATAGGTCAGCAAACTGTACAGGCAAAGCAAAGAGAGTGCGAAACCCAGGCCAAGTGCAGCTCCTGCCCCTGCAATCGTCGCGCCAATCTGGGGGAAACGGTTGAAGCGCAATGCTACGGAGAGCACCTGCCTCCAGCGTCTACTACCCAGTTTGAGTGAGGCTCCCAGTAGACCAAACAACGCGCCCCAGAGCAGACAGAGGAAAAACAGGGAGGTGCCATCAATGGAGATAAAAGTACTCACACCTGGTGCCGCCCTTCCAGGCACGGGTAAACTCCCGTTAACGGTAGGAACAAAAATCAGCAGCAAGATCGCGTAGGGGAGCGCGATGGCTGCCCCACGCCAGAGGCTGTGGCGCGCGCGATTGGAGAAATCCGTGCTCGCGGCTATATATCCTCCCAGCGTCAGACAAAAAGCCGGGATCAACAGCAAGCCGTTCAGAATAGCTTTCGACGTCGTTATCTCAGATGTAGTTATCCCAAATGAGGAAGAGTCTATAAGCTGGGTCTTCCATGCAACGCCGTGAGCAATAAACAATGATGCCAGCGTATCGCGCCACGGCGAATGCAGAGAGAATATACCTAGAACAGCAAATATATTCTCATACTGCGCGCTTGAAAAAGGATCAGAAGGATTCGCAGGCGCAGGTGCGATCAGATGGATCGCGCCGAGCAGCAAACCCGCAACCGCGCCTCCCAGCACGGCAGCCAGGATCGCGCCCAGCAGAATACCAATAATAGCATTCCTGGCGAGCAATGGCTGGAAGATGCGCACCAGCAGCCTCTGCAAGCCAGTTTGCGGCGCGATAAATACCTGACGCTGCTGCACAGGCATCTGATACACACCCGGCTGCTGCGTCCAACCTGGTTGTGCAACGGGTCCGCCTGGTTGTTGTACCCATCCTGGTTGTGAAATGGGAACGCCCGGTTGCTGCACCCATCCAGGCTGCGAAGGCGACGCACCCTGGATGGGCGGCTGGATACCAGACGATGTGGCGAGCGGCTGCCCTGGCCAGGATGGATACGAGGATGGTGCAGCCTGAACTGTTG
>CAXUEY010000001.1:48441-57730 GCA_964250225.1 uncultured Ktedonobacteraceae bacterium
GCCAGAGGGCGTAGAAGGGTGCTGCTCCGGCCAGGATGGGTGCGAAGGCGAACCGGGTTGAGAGTTGGAAGAAGGAGCAATTAACGTATCTTCTGGAGAAGATGACGCGAGCAAGGGTATGGCGCTGTCGGGAGGTCTGGAGATTCCAGGCGATGAAGCACCTGTGGATGTGATTGACGTCTCGCCCTGTACACCTTCAGGCTGTTTTTGGCCGCAGACGTGGCAAAAGACCGAGTCAGATGGCATTTTTGTACCGCAATATCGGCAAAATTGTGTCATGATACTCCTCTTTCGATAATATCTGATGATTTGTGAGAGAGGCGGGGAATCCACTTGGAGTATAACACGCCTCTTTCAGTAGTACAATATTGAAAACTAGCTACATAGCCACGCCAGGAAAAACGTGTGTCTGGAGAATGTGCCGGGTCCGATAAAGAGCGCAGGTTGGTCCTGAAGACGGTTGTGTGATACAGTAGCAGTAAAAATGGGTCAGCTTATCTGAGCTGACGACCACGAAAGGATACACGATTCAATGACGATTCAGAAAGTTGGTGTTGTGGGTTGTGGGCTGATGGGCAGTGGCATTGCCCAGACCTGCGCGCAGAGCGGCTACGACACACTCGTGCTTGAGGTAAATCAATCCCTGCTGGATAAGGGCCTGGGGCGTATCCACGATGCATGGAAAACGATGGCCAGCAAGGGCAAGCTGGCCCAGCAACAGGTCGAAGAGCATGTAGGCCGCCTGCATGGGACGCTGGAACTGGCCGACTTTGCCGACTGCGATCTGGTCATCGAGGTGGTTTTAGAGCAGATGGAGGAGAAGCTGCGCCTCTTCCCCGCGCTCGATAAGATCCTCAAGCCAGAGGCGCTGATATTGAGCAATACCTCGTCGCTCAATATCACCCAGATGGGCGCGATTACCAAACGGCCCGACAAAGTGTGTGGTCTACACTTTTTCAATCCAGCTCCTATAATGAAGCTCGTGGAGGTTGTTAAGACAATTGCGACTTCCGACGAGACTATCGAGGAAGTCCAGCAATTTGCCAGCTCGCTGGGCAAAACGCCGGTGCTGGCTAAAGATACCGCCGGCTTTATCGTCAATTTCCTGCTGGTTCCCTATTTGATCGCGGCGATTCGTATGCTGGAGAACGGCGTGGCCTCGCGCGATGACATCGACGCGGCCATGAAGCTCGGCTGTGGCTACCCGATGGGTCCATTCACCCTGCTCGACTACGTTGGCCTGGATACGACTCTCTGGGCGGCTGAGGCCATCTATGAAGAGTACAAAGACCCGCTGTACGCTCCCCCGCCGCTGCTGCGCCGTATGGTGCTTTCTGGTATGACCGGACGCAAGAGCGGGCGTGGGTTCTACGAGTATTAGTCGGGTATTACTCTTTAGATAGCAAATGAGGGGACATCGGTAATTTTTCCTGCTGGCGTTCCTTCTATAACAACGAGCGAATCATAGTGTTCCCAGCAGTGATCTGCTATCCCATCATCAAACCAACTCTGCTGCAAGATATGAAGGTGAGGCAGATAAAGCAGTGGGTAGCAGGCTACTTCCTGTGTATGATATGATAGGTCTGGCAAAAACAGATGTATCCAGGAGTCGTATAAGTGAGTAAGCAGGCAAAAATCGAGGTGACCTTCTACACAAAGGCGGGCTGCCATTTGTGTGAAGATGCGCGCGAACTGCTCGACGAGATTGCGCAAGAGACAGAATATCTGCTGACCGAGATCGATATTCGCAGCGATATGGCGGTCTTTGAGCTGTATCGGTACCGCATTCCAGTAATCGTTATCAACCAGCAAACACTAGTGGAAGGACGGATCGACGCCGACGAACTGGCACTGGCCTTTCAGCAGGCTAGAGGAGCGTAATGTACTATGGCTACCCAACCCATCTATCCACAACAGCCCTATCCACTGCAACAATCACGCCTCGATATCTGGATGCACAACGCGGGCGAATTTTTCCTGCGCTATTGGGTCGTACTGATTATTGTTATACTTGGCCTGATCCTGCTGGCAACGTTGAGTGTGCCGGTGCTGGCCTATTTTGGGCTGGATACTATCTCAAAACCGATTTTTTCGGCACTGCATCTTATTTGTGCTCAGATCCCCTCGCATTCCTTTTATATGTTCGGCCATCAACTTGGCATGTGTGCGCGCAATATTTCCATCTATGGCTCGATGTTTGTAGGCACGCTGGTCTTTCAACTGAGCAAGAAACGTCTGCGCGGCATCCCCTGGTGGTTCTGGGCCTTGCTGCTCCTGCCCATTGCCTGGGATGGCCTGACGCAAATGTTTGGCCTGCGTGAGAGCACCTGGGAGCTGCGCGTGCTGACCGGGTCGCTGTTTGGCCTGGCGAATGTATGGTTCGCGCTGCCCTTTATTCAGAAAACTATTAACGAGATGCTAGTGGCACCGACATCTAACTAGACGCGAGACGCTATGCTCAGGTGCTTCCGAGGGGCCAGATGGCTCCCCCACTGGTCTAATTCGACTCAATACGCTATAATCAGGCCAGCAAATAACCATTGAGAGATCAGAAACACTAGAAACCTATGCGCGAAGAAACTACATTTGCGGTTGCCACGTTAGGTTGCAAGGTCAATCAGGCCGATAGCGAGGCCATTAGCGAGCAGATGAGCGCTGCTGGCTTTGTCCAACGCGAGTTTCACGAGGAAGCCGATATCTATATCGTCAATACCTGCACGGTGACGCACCTGGGGGATCGCAGTTCGCGGCTGATGATTAGCCAGGCGCGCCGCCGCCAACCAGACGCGCTATTAGTGGTAACCGGCTGTTACGCGGAACTGAACCCACAGGCTGTAGCGGCCCTGCCAGGCGTGAACCTGGTCGTCGGCAACCGCGAGAAGGATGCGCTGGTCGAGGCTATCCATGCCCATCAGCAAGACGTGGCTCCCACTGACAGCCCCGATCAAGCCAGCGCTGCCCCAGACGCGTTGGCCCATCCCCTTCTGCCCATGCTCTTAGCCCACGGGCAACACATCGGCAGCGATATCGCCCTGGAGATCGATCCAGGCGAGCCGGAGCCACAGCCCGACAATCTCGAACGGCTCTCTTTGCTGACCGACAGTGCGGCTCCCGGCCCGACCAGCCATGCTCAGTTGCACACCCGCACCCGCGTGCAGATGAAGGTACAGGATGGCTGCGATAATCGCTGCACCTATTGTATCGTGCCCTATGTGCGTGGCGGCTCACGCAGTCGCAGCATCGGCGCGGTGGTGGAGCATGTCCAGCGCAAGGTGCGCGCGGGTTTTCAGGAGATTGTGCTGACGGGCATCCACCTGGGCGACTACCATCCCGCTGAGAACGTGCAACAAGACCTGGGCGATCTGATCGCGGCCCTCTTGCGTGAGACGGAGATCAAACGCATTCGCGTCTCCTCACTGGAGCCGGAGGACTTTCGCCTGGAATGGCTGGCACTGTGGCAGAACCCGCGCATGTGCCGTCACTTCCACCTGCCCATGCAGAGTGGCTCGGATCATATCCTGCGGCGCATGGCCCGGCGCTACACCAGCGCGCGCTACCACGAGATCATCACCACTGCCAAACGCCTGATCCCCGGCATCGCGATCAGCACAGATATTATCACGGGCTTTCCCGGCGAGAGCGACGAGGACTTCGAGCAGACCTATCAACTGGCCAGCGAACTGCACTTCGCCAAAATGCACGTCTTCCGTTTCTCCCCACGTCAGGGCACGCCCGCAGCTCGTATGAAGGGGCAGGTCAAGGATCAGGTCAAGAAGGCACGCAGTGAACGCCTGCTCGCGCTCAACGAAGCTGACGCGCGGCTCTTCCGTCAGCAGTTTCTCGGCCAGACGGTGGATGTGTTGCTTGAGGGCTACAAGCGTGGACACTGGGAAGGTCTGACCGACAACTATCTACGCGTCGAGGTGGCAGAGATGCCCGGCCAACCAGAACGCGATTGGCAGAATACGCTGGTGAACGTGCGTCTCAACACGCTGGTCGAGGATGGTATCCTCGGCACGATCAGCCACCCCAGAGAGTAGTGAGAGAAACTGTAATGATTATTCGTAAAGCACGCCCCGCAGATGCGGCGGGGATTACCCACGTTCACGTCACAACCTGGCAGACAACCTACCGTGGGATTGTCCCCGATGATTACCTGGACAATATACAGGCGGAGAAGTGGCAGGAACGCTGGCTACGCGACCTGCGTGAGCCAGGTGAGCGGTTCATCTACGTCGCTGAAGATGAGACGAATAGCACAATCGCGGGCTTTGTGATGGGCGGTCCTGGCCATCCTGATGAAGTCATGTATAAAGGCGAACTCTACACCCTCTATATTCTCAAGGAATATCAACAGCGCGGCCTGGGACGTCTCCTGGTACAGGCTCTGGCGGTATCATTGCTGGAGGCTGGCATCTCTTCCATGCTACTCATGGTCATGGATGCCAATCCTGGGCGCCACTTTTACGAAGCGCTTGGAGGAACACGCGTGAGATCCAATATCTTCGAGGTCAGCGGCGTTGCCATAGAAGAGAGCGCCTATGGCTGGACTGATATCCGCTCACTCCTACAGGATACCCATACATGAAACGCCGCTTTTCTGCTCTTGCTCTATTGATACTGCTCACTTGCCTGCTCTCTGCGTGTAGCAATGGGGCCGCGCTTTCTGCACCTTCTGGAGCCTCTTCAGCCACCCAGAATCACATGAACACGCCCGCTCAGATGGCTACAGGAAAATTTCAGGAGTTCGCGCTGCCCCAGAAGAATAACGGTCTGATGCGGCCCGCGCTCGATGCTCAGGGGCGTCTCTGGTTTGGCGAGATGAACCGCAATGCTGTTGGCTCGTTCGATTCTCACACGGGCCAGTTCTGGCAACAGACGCCGCCCAATGGACAGGCGGGCATTATGGGCATCGCGACAGCCCCCGATCACACGATCTGGTTCGCGGAACAGAACGCCGATTATATCGGGCATTATTTCCCCACAAGCGGCCAGTACCAGACGTATCAGCTACCAACTATCAGCACGCCTGATCCCAGCACCGCCGGGAAAACGCTCAGCCTGCCCAGCGCGCCTAATGACCTTGTCCTGGATACGCGCGGTATGCTCTGGTTTACGGAGATGAACGCCAACGCCATTGGAAGTTTAGATACCACCGATGGATCGATCCATCAGTATCCACTCACCAGCGGCCCCAACGCAAAACCACTCAATCCCTATGGGATCGCTGTCGATTCCCATGGAAATATCTGGTTCACCGAGGCCAGTACCAATCGGCTGGGCCTGCTCAACCCGCTCAACGGACAGATCAGCTACTTCACCCCACCAGGAGTCGCGTCTACCACACCTCTGATGGAGGTTGTCAGCGACGCGCAGGGGCAGATCTGGGCCACAACTTTTGAGGCCAGCCTGTTGCTCCACTTCAATCCGACTACTCACACCTTCACGATCTATAGCACGGCGCTTTTCCAGGGTGGGATCTATGGCCTCTCCAGCGCTAGCAACGGAGATGTCTGGGTGGTCGTGACCTCGGCGAACATGCTGGCGCGGCTCGATGTCAAAGCCCAGCGCTTCCTCTACTATCCCATCCCGACCCCGCACAGCCTGCCCATTGGCCTGGCCGAAGGCAAAGCCTCGACCATCTGGTTTACTGAATCAGGAAGTGATAAAATTGGGGTGTTGCAAGCAAACGGATAGCTCTGGCCGACAGACGTATTTATAGGCGAAATAGCATAGAGATAGAGAGCAGAAAAGATGGCGATTGATTTACGCAGTGATACGGTCACTTTACCAACCCAGGCCATGCGCGAGGCTATGTACCACGCTGAATTGGGCGACGATGTGTATGGCGAAGATCCAACCGTGAACCGGCTGCAAGAGATGGCGGCTGAGGTTACAGGCAAAGAGGCGGCACTGCTGGTGGCCAGTGGCAGTATGGGCAATATCGCCGCAGTCATGGCCCACACGGGACGCGGCGAGATCTTTATCGTGGGCGACCAATCGCATATTTATCTCGCCGAGCAGGGGGGCGCCTCGACGCTCGGTGGCGCGCCCAGGGTGGCCATCAAAACGGGCGCGGACGGCATGCTCGATCCACACGAGGTACGCGCGAACATTACCGATGATAGCGACGACCATGTCTCCGCCAGCAAGCTGCTCTGCCTGGAGAACACGCATAACTTCTGTGGGGGTGCTGTCTTGAGCATCGAGCAGGTGGAGACGCTCTGTGAGCTGGCACACACACATAACATGGCGGTCCACATGGATGGCGCGCGTATCTTCAACGCGGCCACTGCGCTGGATCTGCCTGTCAAAACCCTGCTGGCCAACGTCGATTCGGCCATGTTCTGCCTCTCCAAAGGTCTGAGCGCGCCGGTTGGCTCAATGGTCGTGGGCACACTCGACTTTATCAAACGTGTCCATCGCGTACGCAAACTGCTGGGCGGCGGGATGCGTCAGGCGGGCATCTTCGCCGCGGCAGGTGTTGTGGCGCTGGAGCAGATGGTCGAGCGACTGGCAGAGGACCACGCAAATAGCAAA
The DNA here is from genome assembly GCA_964250225.1 of uncultured Ktedonobacteraceae bacterium. GTDB lineage: Bacteria > Chloroflexota > Ktedonobacteria > Ktedonobacterales > Ktedonobacteraceae > Paraktedonobacter. The sequence goes on from CAXUEY010000001.1 coordinate 54,982, forward strand.
GCGCTAGCTCAAGGTCTGGCCGACTATCCACAGATCGAGATCACACCCGAACATGTGAAAACGAATATCGTCATCTTCTCTCTGTACACCTCTGCGGGCCATTTGTTCGACCGCGCTCAAACAGAACAGTTTTTGCATATCAACCACGCACAGAGTGTGCTTCTGGGCGCAATTGGCGAGGGGAAGATTCGCGCAGTCACCCATTATGGCATCAGCGAAGAGGACGTCAAAGGAGCGCTCAAGGGCATTCGCCACACGCTGATCGAAATGGGCATCTAAGCGTTCTACTGCTGTCGTGTTGGGCGAAGACGACCCGTCGCTTCACCCGTCGTATTTTCAGAAGGAGAAACCGAGCATGTACGACTCTGATACTTCTTATCGCGAGCAACGACGATATTACCGGGATATGCGCCGGTATCATCGCTATCGCAATCCACTCCGTGGACTCGCCACAGGCCTCTTTCTCATTGCGCTGATCATTGGCATTGCGTTCAGCGGTATTGGTTTCCTGCCCATGCTCTTCGTTGGCCTGGCTTTCCTCTCGCTGTTTGGTTCAGCAAGTTCGCTGAACCGGCACGGCATCTATGGCGGCTTGAATGGTTTTATCTGGATGCTCGGACTGGCCCTGTGCTTCTGGATTGGCTTCTGGCCGTGGATTCTGCTGCCCGTCGCGGTGACAATGATTCTCGGCTCGCTGTATCGTCCAATGATGGCGGGATTATCCGGCGCTGGCTTTATACCGGCCTCGCAAATGCAGCAACAACCGTATCAACAAACAGTAAACGCACAGTCCTACCCACCCCAGGAGCAACCGGGTTATCAGGAAGGCTACCAGGGGGCAGCATACCAGCAACCAGGCTACCAGGGAGCACCACAGCAGCCCCCGGCAGCCTACCAGGAGGGCGGTCAGCAACCTGCCTACCACCAGGAGCCCAGGCAGCATTATGAGCAGCCCCAGGTGCAGTATCCCGAACAAGAGCTGCCCCCAATGCAGCAAGGCTGATCCCGCAAGCTAGCACAGGCCACGCCAGTATGCTATACATGCGTTCAAAATACCGACATATGCATAGTCCGCTGGCGTGGCCCATCCAACTCTACCAGAATCACACGCTGCCAGGTACCCAGGAGCAAGCGATGGTGCGCGTAGGGAATAACCAGCGCGGGGCCAATGAGCGTTGAGAGAATATGATCAGGCGTGTGCGCGGGATCGTGTGGATGGCGATATGCAAGTTTTGGCAGCAGATGGCGCAGCGCATCGAGCAGATCAAGATCGGTGCCTGGATCGAGATCGGCAGTAGTAATGGCACACGTTGTATGAGCTACGAAGAGCGAGCAGAGGCCATCCGCCCCATGTTCCTCGCCCAGATAGCTCTCTATCGTGTCAGTAATATCCACAATCTGATCCTTTTTGTGGGTGGTGATGGTAAAGGTATGCATACAATCCCCTTGAGATACGAAAATGAGCGCTCACGATTGAGCTTTTCTGACAAACAGAGCGCGGGACAGCAATAATCTCTGACTATCATATAGTATCATCCTTTGTTGAGGGAAAAGACTGTTTACAGACGGCCCATCAGCCGATAGAAAAGAGCAAGAGAATCTGGCTGCCAGGTACAATATATTGGAGGCATAGTGAAGAGGAGAACGTATATGTGGCAGGCACTTGCAAGACTATTCTGGACAGCTTCATTGGCTATCCTCATGCTCGGAGGCGCGACCAGTTCCAGCAGCCTGGTGAAAGGGCTGACTCCCACGCAAAGCACGTCGGTCATAACTTCTCCTTTGACCTCCCCGTTTCAAGCTGACAAACAGCGCGCTCTCCTGGCGTCCCACTGGCCAGAAGCCACCCCCGATTTCAGCGCATTTGTTGGAGTGTGGACGGCTCACAGTGCGCGCCTGATCTTTGCTAAAGACGGGAGCGCAACCTTTGACGAGCGCACCTATAGCTGGTGCGGCCCCGGCGTAACGCAGCCATGCGACTCAATCGATGCACGCGGAAATATTCATCCTGGCAACAATGAGCAAATGCAGTTTTCACGTACAGCTAGCTCTATTGCGTATGGAATAATCATTTCCAGTAATTTTCATCCTCGCGGTTTCACAGTGACCGTCAAGCTCCAACCGGATAACACCTTACTTTACGCCGATCATACAGCTATCGCCCTTCTCTGTGGCCCAGCCTCGCCTGTGGGCACATGTGGAGCTTAAAAGCGTGCTTTACTACGCGCAAAAAGAGGCGACGTTTCGCGGTTCAGTTTGTGGGCACGAGTATAGTACACACGGGAATACTCCAGCACAATGGGTAGAGGCTGATACAAATGAAAGAACAGCATCTGTTGTTTGTATGCACGCTATACTTCCATATATGCATATGGAGCATCCACCACTGATAGCAAACTGCTCAGAGGAGCAAAGAAAGGGAAACTCGATGGTGAAATTGACGAAAGTCTGGTTCGCAATCGCTCTTGGCCTGATTCTGAGCCTGGGCCTGTTTACCTCAGGTGCCTTTGCTCAGGGCGTAGCGCAGGGCGCCCCTGCGCCCACTAGCGCAGGCACACACGCGATCCTCCCACAGGCGAACGTCCAACCGCTGAATCTGCGTCAGAACGACGCACGACCTCGTGGCATGGGCTTCAACCGCCGCGTCGGTTTTAACCGCGTTGGCTTTAACCGCGTTGGCTTTAACCGCATCGGTTTTAACCGCTTCGGCTTCAACCGCTTCGGCTTCAACCGCTTCGGTTTTAACCGC
>CAXUEY010000001.1:57830-92185 GCA_964250225.1 uncultured Ktedonobacteraceae bacterium
AACCGCCGTGTGATTATCACTCGCCGCGTGATCATCACTCGCCGTTTTGGTTTCAATCGCGTGTTCATCCGTCCGGTCAGGTTCAACCGTGTATACATTCTCCCGAACAGGTTCAATCGTGTATACATCAATCGCCGCGTGTTCATTAGCCGTCGCGTCGGCTTCAACCGCGTCGGCTTCAATCGCGTCGGTTTTAACCGCGTTGGCTTTAACCGCGTTGGCTTTAACCGCGTTGGCTTTAACCGCGTCGGCTTTAACCGGATATCCACCAATCGTGGCGCCGGTTTCAACCGCACTCGCGTCGGCCTGCGTACTCGTCGTTAGTTACGAAAAAACCCGCCGCAAGCTCAGGCATTTTAGCCTGGAGCGCGGCGGGTTTTTTCTAGGGCGGTATGCGGAGAGATTGAGCCTCTTCAGTAACCATTCTGATTGCCAGTAATTTCGGCCCTCCGCCTGAAACGAGGGTTGATTTTGTCCTCGTTCAGCGCTACAATCTCCTTGTAAAAAGAAAAGGAGAAAGAGACCCATGTATATTCAACCATTCAACATAGCCATTCCTCAGTCCACTCTGAACGATTTGCGTGAGCGCTTAGCTCGCACGCGCTGGCCCGATGAGGTCGAAGGAGCTGGCTGGAGCTATGGCACGAATCTGGACTATCTCAAGAGTCTGGTAGCCTACTGGCAGCACGAATACGATTGGCGCAAGCAAGAGGCGACACTCAACAGGTACACACAGTTTCGCACAGACATCGATGGCCTGGGTATTCATTTTATCCATGAGCGCGGCAAAGGACCGAATCCACTGCCGATCATCCTCACCCATGGCTGGCCCGATTCGTTCTATCGCATGCACAAGATCATCCCCATGCTCACTGACCCGGAAAGCTTCGGAGGCAACGCGGCTGACTCCTTTGATGTGATCGTTCCCTCTATTCCCGGCTTTGGTTTCTCCGATCCCGTGCGAAAGCCCGGCTGGACGGTGAAACAGACGGCAGAGTTGTGGGCCCGTTTGATGCAAGACGTGCTCGGCTACCAGCGCTATGCCGCCGCTGGTGGGGATGGTGGCAGCCCCATCTCCCAACTCCTCGCACTCAACAACCCCACATCAGTCATCGGTATCCATCTGACCGACATTGGCTTTCAGGCCACCATGAACCTGGACCCATCGAGCCTGACACCCGGCGAGCAAGCGTATCTGGGGGCGATGCAGCAGCGATTCTTTCAGGAGGGCGGATATGTCATGATCCAGTCAACCAAGCCACAAACGTTGGCCTATGGTCTCTCCGATTCGCCCGTCGGGCTCGCTGCCTGGATCATCGAAAAATTCTATGGGTGGAGCGACATCGATGGCGCTCTTGAGCGTGCGTATACGAAAGATGAACTGCTTACCAACATCATGATCTATTGGGTGACCCAAACGATCAATCCCTCGATTCGCTCGTACTATGAGGAAAGCCACGCGCCATCACTCCAAGCGGGACAGCGCGTCGAAGTTCCGGTGGCAATGGCCCTCTTCCCCAAAGATACTCCTGCTCCGCGTGCCCTTGCGGAGCGCACCCTGCGTATCGAACGGTGGACAGAGATGCCACGCGGTGGGCATTTCCCTGCTCTAGAGGAACCAGAACTGCTGGTGGAAGACCTGCGGGCGTTCTACCGTTCTTTGCGGTAGCGAGCTCGGATGGCAATCAACGGACACGTACAGAGAGGGAGAAAGGCCCTTTGTCCCTCTCTTGTCTGCAAAGTGAGAGGACGTTTTTAAGACGTAAAACGCTTCTTCCTCACACCGACTCTTCAAATGAAAGCACATCACCATGAGCAAGGAAACACGTCGTATGAATCATCAAACGAGAATGTCGAATACGCAACCTCAACTACTCACAGGTGAGGGGAGCGCAGAGGTACCACGCCTGTCGTGGGCTGAAGTCACCGCCCGCCGGATCGCTCGACATGCGCTCTCCACTCCCTCAAAAAACGCTCGACCAGCGGACATGGTCAGAGCCATGTGTGGCGCGCACGCCCAGGTGTTGTCCGCTGCCTTCTGGTCCATCGGACTGCGAATCGCCTCCATCACACAGCAAGAGGTCAGAGATGCCCTATGGACTGAGCGCAGCCTCGTGAAAACGTTCGGGCCGCGTGGCACAGTACACCTCCTGGCCACACAAGATCTGCCCATATGGACGAGTGCGCTCTCCGCAATCCCGCCTTCCCACAACGGTCAGACAAAAGAGGTACGCCTGACAAATGCGCAAACCGATGAGGTCGTCAATGCCATTGCAGTTGCCCTTTGCGATGCCGAGTTGACTATCGATGAACTGAGTGCAGCAGTCATTGCTGCCACTGGACCTTGGGCTGGCGAACTGGTCGTGCCTGCGTTCAATGGAATGTGGCCCCGATGGCGCATGGCCCTTGCTACGGCAAGCTTCCGCGGTGCGCTGTGTTTCGGCCCCAACCGGGGTATCAAGGTCACCTACACCAACCCGCGAAGGTTCCTGTCTGGATTTTCTCCCGTTGATGGGCGAACCGCCCTCGCCTGGGTCCTTAAGCGCTATCTGTACGCCTACGGACCGGCCACTCCTCAACAATTCGCGCAGTGGCTGAACGCACCACGAAGGTGGGCAACGGAGTTGTTCGACTCCCTCTCCGGTGAACTTCAGCAAGTGGAGGTTAACGGGAGCCTGGCATGGGTGGAAGCCGGAGATACCACAGACCTGTCCGTCATGCCCCAAAGCGTACGGCTCCTTCCCTACTTCGACGCCTACACGGTCGGCAGCCAGCCGCGCGAACTGCTCTTTCCTGGACGGGCCGCCAAACGCGCACTGACCCCAAGCGGCCAGGCCGGAAACTTTCCAGTGCTGCTCATCGGCGGAACAGTCGCTGGAGTCTGGCACCAGCGGCGCTCTGGTCGTTGGCTCGATATCACAGTGGAACCGTTCGACCAACTCACCGCCACGCAACACCGTGACCTCGACGACCAGCTGGAACGCATCGGGACGTTCCTCGAAGGTAACCCCCGGTTGACCATCGGCACTGTCACCGCAGGCGGACATGCATAAGCTGACATGATGAAGAATGCGGCAAGTCGTGTAATCACAAGTAGTGTCGGAGCAGCTACTCATGATACCAAGAGCTGTTCTCTCCCGTTTTGAGGAAAATAGCCGCAGAGGCGAAACCACCCATGAGCATCGTCAGCAGTAAGAGTGAGAAGTGCTTGCCCAATCGCTTCTTGCAATGCCTCTGGTGTACGCGCCCCCACCCGGCGTATGAAAGCTTTCACCTTGGAGAATGCCTCTTCAATCGGCGAAAAGTCGGGGGAGTAAGATGGCAGAAACAGGAGTTGGCATCTGGCCTGGCTTGAGTATCTATGGTTGCACGTTCATCGTCTTGCGAATAAACAGGACCATATCGTAGGCGCCGTCGGTGCTGCCGAAGGGCTGGCGATACCACCACCAGTTCCAGATGTGTTGGATCGTCAGACCCAGGTTAAATTTCGCTCCTGGTGGCGGATTATCGCCATAGCTCAGCCAGAGCAGCGGACCAACGCCACTCCCCTGATTGGGATCAGAGCAGATACCGGGCGAGTAATGACCTCGCGGACATGCCTGGGGCTTATAGCCTTGATCCCACCAGGTGCGCAGTTGATACACATGATGAAGATAAAGCCCTTGTGGGTCATCCATGCCGATATCTTGAGCAGGAAGGCCGCTACTGCCAATAATCACCGGCGCGGTGTTTTGCCAGTTTGGACAATTCGTGGGGAAAGGCGCGCACACATTTGGATAGTCACGCAGATACCAGATAAAGGGGTAAATCGCGTCGGCTGTCACCCCAATCTGCACCTGATGCTTGCCCCCAAAATTCTGCCGGTCAACTAATGCAATACGCTCCATGACGCTGTTCACATCGTTGGGAGTCTGGACGTAAACCATCATCTCGTGTGGGCCATCAGCGGAATGCACATAATTGACCTCGTACATATTCTGCAACGTTGGCAGCAACAGAAGCACGGCCATCACCACCCCAAACAGGCCCAGAGCGGCGCGCCTGACTCCCACGCGCTGGCGCGGCCAGGTCGTTCCCGTTCTATCCAGTTGACTGTGAGTTGAGAGCGCAGATGGTGTCGCACTCGCAAAGAAGCGTTCTCTGGCAAAATGGTAGCAAGCCATCACACATGGCTCCAGACCCAGCGCCGCCAGGAGCAACATAGGCATGGTCATAAAGATCATCAACCAGGGCATCTTTTCGCCAGCCCATGAGTAGAGAAAGAGATCGCCGAGGAACCAGTAGGTGAGGAATAGGCGGAACGGGTTGGGTTTGAGCAGTACGCGCACGATGCCCACCAGTCCAAAGACCACACCAATCTGCTCATAGAGCGGGATGAGCAGGAGATAGTAGTACCAGGGTTCGTCGCCGCGCGCGACCTTTTGCTGGGTCAGCCAGTAGTACAGACCTTTCCAGATACCGTCGCCAATGCCGCCCGCGACATTGGTGAAGACAATGGTAAAGAGCAAGAGGAAAATGCTCCAGCCGAGGAGCAGCGCGAAGAACCAGTGCGTCCAGGGCACCGTGAGAATGGTATCAAGCAGCGGTTGGCGCCGATCCACAAAACGGGCCAGGCCGCGGCGTCCAGGCGGGGGCACCTTCCCATACATCTCGCGCGCGAGAATACTGAAGACATACAGGCCGAGTACAATCCCCAACCAGGGCACTAACGCGACGGTAAACGCTTCCAGATGGATCAAAGCAACATCAGATGTGGCCTGATGGTTATTGATAAAGGTCGAGAGCTGATCGAGTTCAGCAAAGAAGAGCTTCGCGGCAACACCAACAACCAGGAAATAGGCCAGCACCGTGACAGGCGCATAGGTACGTGGCAGGAAACGTTGGATAGGCGCACTGGCGAGGCGTTCGCGCAGGCGGAACTTTGTACCGATTTCCCATACCAGCAGTGCGCCCAGGAAGCTGCCAAAAACCGCGATAGTTAGAAAGGTCGCCTCGCTGGTCGCGTAGGAGAGCGCGAAACCCGCGGCAGCCACGAGCAACCAGCGCATTTTGCGTTCGCGTATATAGCGCGCTACGGCCACAACCAGCAGCAGAGTAAAACAGGCCATATAGATATCCTCGCGTGCGAAACGCGAGAAATAGACCATACTGGGCGAGATCGCCAGCAACAAACAGGCCAGCCAGGAGCCAAATTTGCTCAGATAATCGCGCAAAAAATAGGGCAAGATCACCAGAATCGAGCCAAGCAGCGCCGCAGCCAGACGCACAGTCGTCGTGTTGACCCCATTATCGGGCGCGCCCAACCACTGACTGACCTGGTAGACTAGCGCTATCGCGTGAAACTGGAACGGGCCGTGGATAAGGGGATTATACTGGAAACAGCCATACCCAACGGGCGGCCCACCCAGGCCCACACACCAGGGCCAGTGCTGTAAATTATTCTGCAAGATGAGCGAAAAATAGGCGTGCTCGCTCTCATCAAAGTGGAGCGGTCTGGCACCAAGATCGATAAAACGTAGCAAAGCTCCCAGCAACACGACGGCCCCATACGGCGCCCAACCTACCCACCTCCTTGCTGGAGCAACAGGAGCAGGCGGAATAGACGATATAGCAGGACGCGAGGAAGCCAGTTCCTCAGCAGTATCTGGAAGCGCGAGATCTCTCTGTGCTGCTTCTTCTGCTTGAACTACTTCAGAATCTTTCAATGGCCGTACTCCTTTACGCTCGATATACTATCTGGTGCGGATTCTACAGCAAAGAGCATTGTTCTGCCGATAGATCAATGCCATTCATTTATCGACTTAGAGAGATTCTATTTCTAAACCATATGTTTGCATTGTATGCACAAAACCAGCGAAGTTGTTATACAGTTCGGCCTGGATACCCACGCTTTGCGCCGTTGCCACATTGATGGGGGTGTCGTCCCAGAACAGCATCTCTTCAGCCTGATATCCATCGAGTTCACGGAGAATGCTCGCAAAAAAGGCGGCCTCGCTTTTCATACAACCAAGATCGACCGAAGAGAACATGCCATCAAACACATCCACGAGGCCCATCTCGTGCTGGAGATACGCGGTGCGATAACGTTCCTGCTGCGTGGCGATATAGCACGTGATACCGCGCTGCCTCAATTGCTGCACGACCTGGATAAGCCGTGCATCGATGGTGCGCTCCCGACAAAACCAGTAGTCGAGAAACGCCTCTGGCGAGTGTGGCCAATTCCATTGAACCAGATAGGGGGCCAGCGCCTCTTTGAGATCGGCCTGCCCAATCAGGCACGGCTGGAATGCGTCGCGGAAAAATGGACGGCGCATCTCTTCAGTGATGCCATAGTTTTGCGCCAGTTCTTTCCCCCACGGCTCGCCAGTGACAATAACGCCATCTACATCGAATAGCAGCGTTTTAATCATACATACTCCCTTCCATAAGACTCCGACTTCCACTATATCCATCAGAACTGACCTCATTATACCAGAACTAATCAATACCAAAAATAGCTGAATGCGTGCTCAAACGTTTGCAGAGCGCTGTTGACAAGGCTCACTTTGCTCTGGCATCCTAAGATATGTGAGAAGGCATTTCTGTCGAAAAAGCGGAACAATTGAAGATACCACAAAGGAGCAAAGAAGATGTGTATAAGCTGTGGTTGTGGGAAACCCAACGATGAACATGGGGATAGCCGCAATATTACCCTGCAAGACCTGGATCAAGCGGCTCAGGCAGCAGGCACAACACGTGATCGTGTGGTCGAGAATATCACCCAGGGAACACAATCCTCTTCAGGACAACACGCGCAGGCATCTGGCGACTATTATCAGTCTCATTTAGCAAGGCCATCCGGCCGCCAGCCAGGAGAAACTTCACCTGAACTGGGCCAGGATTCTGGCTCGGCCTGGCAAGAGGGTTTACAAATGGGCGACACTGGACGCGGCGGTGTACAGAATCCGGAAAGAAACCCGTAGCGCCCTGGTCAGTAGACTTGCTGCTCTACGAACCGATGAAACATCTCTGACGACGCCTATTACCAGGGATAAGGGGAAGTCTATGGTTATGCCTGAACAAGCAAAAGTACAGCAAATACCGCTCAAGGTCTATCGTGCAATTGATCGTTTGACGATTGCCGCGCCTATGGCCGGGATAGAGCCGGGCGACATTCTGGTTGAGGTTACCGCCGATGGGCGCCTCTTGCTCGATGGGAAAGTGCGTGCTGTGCTCAAAGACGTGAAAGAGTTGCTGGTTGACGAGTGGAGTTCGGGCGCGTACTATCGCGACTACACGCTGCCCGCGCTTGTGGACGGTTCGCAGGCCACCGCGACGTATGGCAATGGTGTGCTGGTGGTGACCTTTCCCATCGCAGCCAAAATGATCGCGGCCCGCCTCACGCTTTCCAGCACTGGCGCGGCTCGCGGGATCAGCGATAACGTCGCCAGCTAGTGAAATACCCCGTGTCTAGAACAGTTCCACCAAAAATCGAGGGCTTACGGCGTACAGCTAAACTAGCATTAGCGTATTATAAGGACATTTCTACCCAGAAATGTCCTTATAATACGCTAATGCCGGGTATGAGCAGCCCCTCCCAACAATGGGCAGCTACTTCCAGTGGCGCATAGGCAAGCCGGGCACGGGCGAACGGAACGTTGGTAAACGGTTCATGCCTAGCGAGCCAATATAGACAGTGCGCAGATCTGGCCCGCCGAAGGTGACACTGGTCACCAGTTGCAAGGTCGGTCCTGCCGCCTGCAACATATCCAGCGGCTGAGCTGTGCGCGTTCTGAGTTTCTCCTCGAAGGTTGCCAGCATCTCCAGATTGGCTTCCTCGAAGACCACGTGGTAATCTCCTGAGGGCGTGATGATGCCAACGCCGTTTCTCAAGACGGTGGTGACCCAGATATTTCCGTCTGCATCAAAGGTAAAACCATCGACGGCGGAACCGGTCCCCAGGGTGGATGGGCCAAAAATCTCTTTCTCACCCAGGCTGCCATCGGGATGCACACGCAAACGCGACACATGCATGCCCATTGTTTCAGCAACGTAGAGATACTCTTCACGAGCATCTAAGCGGATTTCGTTCGTAAATAAGATGCCATCAGCCACGAGGCGCGGCCCCTTGTCGTCCACCAGCACAATATACCCATCGGCGCGTGGATGAGCCGCGGCAGGCCACCAGTTCTCTTCACGCGTGGAAACAGCGATCCAGATGCGATCTTTGCTGTCGCGAAAGACAAAATTGGGCGTGGTCAGGGGAATGCCATCCAGTTCGGTCAGGAAGTTTTCTGTGCGCCCATCGGGATACATGCGCTGCACCGCGCCTCCTCCGATATTCGCGATCAGTAACGAGCCATCGGCCAGCATCGCGATGCCGTTGGGTTCGCCTCCCAGACCTCCCAGAAACGCCTGCGAGCCATCAGGGTTAATGCGCGTAATGCCCCCGCGCCCGTCCGAAACCCAGAGCGTGCCATCGCGCTGGGCCAGAATCGATTCGGGGCGCACAAGATCCTGCCCAGTGTAGGTGAGTTGCGCGAGATCAAGCTGAAATTCTTGGATGGGGATATGACTGTTGTCCACGGTGAGTCCTTTCTGCAAGTCCATTCCTGCACTATGTATTAAACAATTTCCGCGCGAAGAGGACATCTTCCCTACTAAAACAGCATTGCTCTCACTGACCGCTTTGTGCGGGAAGAGCATTCGGAGCAGACGAAGATATTGTATAACTTTGCTCTGCCCTGCCACAATGATATAATCCAGAAGAGCACACTGATTGTAGCGCCACGGTTCTGTTTCAGCCCGATCAGCGACGTGGGCCAGGGACCGCTGGCAGGATTTGACACACAAAAGATGGCCCACGTTGCCGTCAGAGAAACACGCAAAGTCGCTCTCAATAGATTCGCTTTTGATGCACCTGCTGTTCCATAGTGCCAGTTTGTGGGGAAGAACACAACAAGAGAAAGGGAAATATTATGCCAAAACAGCTTACAAGCAAGATTCGCTCATTAGGGGTACTCACCGGTGGCGGTGATGTGCCTGGCCTGAATGCGGCTATCAAGGCGCTGGTAGATCGCGCAGAGTCACAGGGGATTCGCGTCCTGGGTTTGCGCGAAGGATGGGCGGGTATCACCTATCTGGACAGTTCTAGAGGTTATGACAATCTGATATTTCGCGCCGATACGCCGGGTACCTGGCAGGACAACTATCTCATGCCCTTGAATCGTCTGAACACACGCTCGATTGACCGCGAGGGCGGGACCATTCTGCAATCCACGCGCACCAATCCAGCGCGTGTCGCGGTCAGCGAACTGCCCGCACACCTGCGCCATCTTGGAGAGGGCCACAAAGCGGATGAGCGGCTGGATCTGACCGACGAAGTGCTCAAAAATATGCAGTTTCTGGAACTGGATGGCCTGGTGGTGATCGGCGGCGATGATACGCTCAGCTATGGCTCAGTCCTCTCGGAGAAGGGCATCCCCGTCTGGGGCATTCCCAAGACGATGGATAATGACGTACCCGGCACCGATTACTGTATCGGCTTCCAAACCGCCATCAGCCGCGCCACCGAATTCATCAATCGTATTCGCTCTACAGGAGAGTCGCATGGCCAGACGATGCTCTTCCGCATGTTTGGCCGCGATGCCGGTTTCACGGCCCTGGAAACCGCGCTGGTCACCTGGGCAGATCGCCTGGTAATCCCTGAAGCGCCCGCCAATATCGACCACCTGGCCGAACTGGTCACGCGGGACAGAGAGAACCCACAGCACTACTCATCGGTCATTCTGTCAGAGGGCGCGAACTTCGGCGTGCCCGTGCCGGAAGTTGGTACGCCCGACGCCTACGGACACCGCAAAAAAGTCAATGTCGCTGAATTCCTGGCCGAAGAGCTGGGCAAGCGCATCCCCCACGTGCGGTTCCTGGCTCACGACCTGACCTATTTGCTGCGCAGTGGCGAGCCGGAGGTGTACGATAAGCATATGGCGATCTATTACGCCAATATGGTCATGAGCGCGCTAACCAGCGGGATGTACGGTGTGATGGTAGCGTATCGCAATGGAGCCTTCATCTACACCGATATCCCCGGCAAAAATCTCTCCGCGCGCCGCGTCAATCTCGACGATTACCATAGCACGGACTATCGTCCAAACTTTGAGAAAATTACTGGCCCCTATCAACCACAGAAATAGCAATCTGTGTGGTGCGTATCAAGCACAACGAGAGCAGGACGCGACACATCCGTCTGTGTCATGTCCTGCTCTCTATTTCTGCTAATCAGCTCTCTGCTCCAGAAGAGAAATTTCAATAAATATAAACCATTCTCTACTGAATAGAGGTTATTCTGCCGCTTTCTGCTGTTCTGCCCCCTGCACAGGTACTTCAGCATTTGCCTCGACTTTTTTCGCGCTATGAGGTGGTTTAGCTGGAGCAACCGGCTCGGCTGCGGCACTTTCGCCTGTGGAGGCGGGACGATTGGCAAAGGGCGAGTAGATGGGCGGGAGCACACCCTGCGCGTATGAGCCTGGCGCGGCAGTCGAGGTTGGCTCAAAACCGGCTGGTGTCGCTGGGGAAGCTGCGGCGTCCTCTGGGTGGGTAGCGGCATGTCTCCTGGGCGTGCCTGGCTTGGTAGGCGGCTCACTACTGGTGGGAGTAGATGGAGCAACTGGCGCCGCTGGCTGAGCAGATACATTGGCAGGTGCGGGGTAGCTAGCTGGTTGAACGGGATAGTTGCCCGGACCTGCTGGAGCAGCAGATGCAGGATAGCTGGCTGGTGGAGTGAGATGGCTTGTCGGTACGTTCCGGGCTGCATAGGTCTGCGGAGGAGCCGCTTGTGGATAGACGGGGTACCCGGCTGGAGGTGGTGCTACAGGCGTAGCTTGCGGATAGGCAGAATACCCGCCTGCCGACGGTGCCACAGGCGCAGCTTGCGGATAAGCAGGATATCCCGCTGGAGCTGGTGCTACAGGTGGAGTTGGCTGTTGAGCATTGTCTTCGGGTTTCTGCAGCCGCTGCAGTTCTTCCTGCACTTCGTTGATCTGTTGCTGATAGGTAGCGATTTGCTGACAAATGATTACCAGTTCCCCCTGGCCCAGGTGGCCCTTGTGATACATATCCATTGCCTGCGTAATCAGCGCCTGGCCCTGCTGGGACGTTTGAAAGGTCAGGTCCGTGATAATATTATGCAGGTGCTGGATCTTGGTGATCCGCCCAGCCTCCTGCGAGGCTTTCTCCAGGCCATGCTGGATCGATTCTAAGAAGCTCATGCTTTATCCCCTCTTTCTCTCCTACAGACATTTGATGATGTTGCTGTCGGCAGAGGTATTATAACAAACGAAAGAGCCCGGTGTCGATGGGAAAACTGCCTGTATGCTGCGGTATATACAGTACTCTTTGCAATCTCATCCACAAAGCACCTGCTTGATCCTGCTGGAGATCTCCTTTCGCTCCCTGCCCAAACGCTCATCGGCGCTTTTAGGTGCTAGCTCTTTCAGGCTATCTATTGTGGTGATTATTCGCAGTTGAGAAACGAATACTCAAATATAGCGTTATATTACAGTGAGAAGTCTCGATCAAAAAAAGCGGATGGATGCCTACTGTATGGATATGTTCAACAAAACGCCTCCCACAAAGCAACCAATCAGGCGCGGGATAACTGGGGCACACCTAAAAGCTCTGAACGCCAGGCAAAGACCTCTTGCAGAGCAGCCAACGCGCCCAATGCAGGCAGTGGCCGCACAGGAACCCCTGACAGGACCACTTATGCAACTTACGCCCACGCTGGCAAAGAAGCGAGGTCGCTGGCTGCTTTATGGACTTTCTCTGTTGCTCGTTATGCTGATTATTTCAGGTGTCATGCTGGGACCAACTCTGTATCATCAGGTAACGTCAGCAAAGCGAGCAGCGTCGCGGCCGGACCTCCAGCACGTTCTGCACCCCAAAACTGCGGTTGTTCACTCTACCGAAGTAGACGACACAGTGCATCAGTTTATGCAGGAGATGCTGCAAAAAAACTGGAGCGGCATGTGGTCGCTGCTGGCTCCTGAAGCACAGGGTCTGTGGCAGAACGAAGCAGACTTCACCCATTTTGAGCAGGCCAAATTTGGTCCTCTGACCCTGCAAAGCTATAAACCAGGGCAAACCGTGACCAATAGCCCCTGGCTCAATCCCGATACTACGCTGGTCCATAACAACGCGGTCACCTTGAGCGTCGCGTTCCAGGCGAGCGCGCCAGCCGGTCTACTGACCGATCCATCAAACAACGCGCTGAACCAGGGCCTGTTTAAAAGTACGCTCTTCGCCCTGACCCAAAATTCACATGGTAGCTGGCAGGTGCTGGTCGCAGGTCCGGCTGATCTCGAAGCGCCTGTGCTGGTCCCGGCCAAACTGCCGACGTCCAATCCCAATCATCTCAATATGCCAGCATCACCATCTGCACATACATCACTTATGCGCGTGATCGTACCCATTTTTATGTACCATCACGTCTCTAGCCAGCCCACCCATAACCTGTTTGATTTTAGCCTGACGGTCACTACTAGCGAATTTAATAAACAGTTGGACTGGTTGCAGAAGCAGGGATACCAGAGTATTACGATGAATGAGCTGTTTAGTGCGTTTTACTATGGAAAAGCGTTGCCACCCAAACCGGTCATCCTCACCTTTGACGATGGGTATGCAGACGTGTATACCTATGCGTTGCCTGCTCTGCTGGCTCATCATGATCGCGGGGTATTCTACATCATTACCGGATTGATCGGTGGCCGGTATATGACCTGGGACCAGATCAAGACAATGGCTCACTCAGGCATGGAGATTGCCGACCATACCATTCACCATGTCAGCCTTGACGAATACCCCTATACGACAGCAAAGACGACGCCTCAACAGGAGCTTGTCGATTCAAAGGCCACATTAGAAAGTGAATTGGGCGCACCCATTCAGTTTTTCTGTTATCCATCGGGCGAGCCTTTCCACCACGGGTCTCCGGCTGCGCGCCAACGTATCCTGCAAGATCTTTTCGAGGATGGCTACCTGGGCGCGACGCTGGACCCGGTTGGCTCTAGTTCAGCCCTGCAAATCGCGGCGATCCCCTACCAGATGCCGCGCATTCGTGTCAGCGGCGGCGAGAGTCTGACGAATTTTAGTGGTATCCTGAAATTCACATTGCAGGCAGACGTTGCGCGCGAACGCAATCTTTAAAAAAGAATTGGCCATCACTGTGAGAAGTGATGGCCAATTCTTTGCGAAAAACCCGAATGCTCTTATGATTCAGGCGAGATTAGATTGCTGGTGCCCGTACCCCACGTTTGCGGCTGACCAGGTAGAAGCTCACCACGAGAGCAATCACGCCTAAAACGATATCCAGGATATGGTCCGCAACGCTGAGATGCGTGAGACCAAGAAAACGCCCCGCGTCAGTTCCATACACGGGCATATAGAGAGCGGGGATGAGGCCGAGCAGCCCTATCAGCGTATAGACAACGCCGAAGACGCGGTTGAAATGCACCGAATATCCGGTGAAGGTTGCAGCAAGCCCGATGAGACCTGTAACCAGCATGAAAACGTTGCCAAACGTATCACTATCAAAAATGCCGAAGATGGCTATCACACCTGTGGAGTTCTCTGTTGGCGTGATGAAGCCAACAATACCCAGAATCACGAAAATGATGCCCACAATGAGCGCTACTGTATGATTGTGTGACCAATCTTTCCTTGTGACTCGTGCCATTGATAATTTCTCCTAATTCTATGAGCGAAGGGGTTCCATCCTTCTCACCAATAGCACGTATGCCGATCTCTTTCCGATACATGCCAGCACTCGTGAAAACAGGAAGCCTTACTCATAAACACGCGCAGCGGCGACACCTTTTTCCGCGCTCTGATCCCCAGTGCCAGTGAGCAACCAGAGATTACGATCACCGACGCCGACCACTTTCTGCAGGAGGAGAAAGGTGAGGAGATTGCACAGCATATTCTGGAATTCATCCCTCACCCCCCCGACAAGTCGTAGTCAGCTTCTATGCATGTTCTATACGGCAATACTGGTGCCAGCAGAATGTTCAGTATCTTTTTCACCTTCTCCATACGTACAAATCGTGTACGCATAGAAAGGCGGGATGATATGACCACGACCATACAGATTCCAGAACTGGTAGAGCAAAAACTGGCGGCTTTTGAGCGCATACAGCCCGAATTTGAGGCCTGCTTCCGTTTTATGCAGGAAGTACATGGCCAGAAACGCCTGGCATCGTTCCCGGTGGAGAAAGTGGTGTATTATTTGCACGCGCTCTGGGTGTGTGAATGCAAGGACCGCCTGTTGAGCGTCTATAAAAATATCCGTCGCTACGAGGGGCACCACTGCCTGGAACTCTTGCGCGCCTGGCAAGAAGGCCGCAGTTCAGATGTGGTGGCGTTTCTGACCATGAAGCTCGATATGCTATCATTTACCGACATTACGACTCAGCTTGAAGAAGCGCGCGGCCAGCAGGAGGCACAGGCCTTAGCTGATCGCCTGCAACATGGCCGTCTTGTACTGCTCAATCGCGGCATGAATTTATTGCACGCTCTTGAGGCGCTGTTCTCGCTTTCCGACGAGGCTTTGCTCATAGAGGTGCGCTCAGCGTGCCAGCAGTATAACCACACGCCCGCGCAGATCGAGGCTCAACTTGCTGAAGCGGAGACGCCGCTTTATACCTATCGGCCCCATCAATTGCTGGCCCAGCAGAATATGATGGTGATGAACCGGCTGGATGTAGATGTGCTCACACAGCCTGCCGATCTGCCCGGTGAACGTACCGAACACACTACCTCATCCACCGAGCCGCTGGCTCCCTTTGCCGAGCAGGTCATCAACGGCTATCTCACCCTGTGCGCGCCGTTGTATAATAATCGGCGTGGGGTGCGTTTTGTTGATCGCGTTGAGATGGAAAGGGATGCGCCCATCTCATGAGGATAGAAAAAGATGGTGCTTGATATAACAGCGCTGCCCATCGAGCGTGTGCTGGTGATTGTCGCGCATCCCGACGACATCGAGTCCTGGTGCGGGGGTGTCGTGGCGCATTTTACGGCGCTGGGCAAAGAGGTGGCCTATGTTCTCTGCACCTCTGGCGACAAAGGGAGCAGCGACCCCACCCAGACGCCGCAACAGGTGGCAGCGCGGCGCGAGGCGGAACAACTGGACGCGGCTCATATCCTGGGAGTTGAGCGCGTCATCTTTCTGCGCTGGCCCGATAGCGAGGTTGAGCCAACGCTCGCCCTGCGCCGCGAGCTGGTGCGCCAGATACGCACGCACAGACCCGACCTGGTGATTACACACGATCCCGCGCCTCCCTACCGTCAGCATCCCGATCACCGCGCCGTAGGCCGTGCCACCCTCGACGCGCTCTATCCCTGCGCGCGCGATGCCCTGACCTTCGCCGAGCAGATCACCGATGAAGGGTTGCAAGCACATACCGTCCCTGAAGCCTGGTTGTTTGCCAGCGAGGGGCCAGATATCTGGATCGACATCGCTGCGACCTTGCCGCAAAAGATCCAGGCACGTCTGGCCCACACCAGCCAGCACAGCGACGCCGCCGAACTCGCTCGCAACTGGCAGCACCGCGCCGCGCTTGTGGGCGAACCCCAGGGACTCAGCGCCGCCGAAGCCTTTAAACGCGTTGATTTACGCTAAATCTCCGACCGTTCTCCCTGCTCATCTTCGATAGCAGCGCGGCGTCGGATCGAAGGCTTTGGTCGCCAGGAACATTGCGCGCATCACATCATCGAGGACAGTAATCTGATCGCTGATAGGCTGCCATGTCTCGTTGGGGGGCACCAGCCGATGATCGCGGGATGCGAGTAGTCCCGTTCGAGCGGCTCTCTTCCTGATGGTCCGTACCGTCGCGCGGCCCTCACTCAGCCTGACGCTCCGTCTGAACGAGGATTAATCACAGCCGCCCCAGCTTGGGTAGCGTAAACCAGAAGATCGAGCCCTCACCCACTTCACTTGAGACGCCAACAGTACCTCCATGCCGGTGAATAATCTCACTGTTGATGTACAGGCCCAGACCCAGGCCACCGAAACCCAGACCAGTATATTCGGCGAAAGTGGAAACGCGGTAAAAACGCTCCCAGACGGCTTGCTGGGCTTCTGGCGAAAGGCCAAGTCCGGCATCCCTCACCCACACACTGACTTCACTCTCCGCCAGGTCGATGCCCACGCTCACCGTCTGGCGTTCAGCGGAATACTTGAGTGCGTTTGTCAAGTAATTGATCATCACCTGGCCGATGCGCACGCTATCAGCCTGCACCCAAATCTCACTCTGTTCTGGCAGGGTTAGTTCAATAGTACGTGTGGGGACCATCATGCGCATATCGTCAACTGCATCGCTGACAATCTGCACCAGATCACACGGCTCCAACGCGACATGGAGTGCCTCAGCCTGGATACGTGTCGCATCCAGGAGATCATTGATCAGGCGGCTCTCCGCCTTGACCTGGCGCAGCGCACCCTCAATCCAGGGGATCAGACGTTCAAGAGAAATGTGCCCTTCGGCGGTGGCAAGAGAAGCCCCTCCCTCTTGTTGAATCTGCTTCAGGCGGCGTTCAGCCAGTTGCAAATTGCCCCGTAGCGAGGTCAGGGGGGTGCGCAATTCGTGGCTGGCCATCGCGATGAATTCGTCTTTTTTGCGCTCCAACTCATAGCGTTCGGTTATATCGTGAAATGTCAGAACCGCCGCCAACATCTCTCCTTGAGCATTGCGGACCGGCGCAGCATTGGCCGAAAGATGGACCAGTTTACCGTGCCGATTGGGGAGAAGCATCTCTTCTCCCGTCACGACTTCGCCCTTGATCAACGCTCGCACCAGCGGATATTCTTCCACGTTGTAAGGTGTTCCATTAACATGCAGAAGTCCATACTTCGTGTAGTCGGCAATTTCTTCAGGTAGATCTTCCTCGCGGCCCATCTGTTTGATGGCCTCTTCATTGGCGAAGGTGATGCGGCCAGAGAGAGCTTCCGCGATGACAAGACCAGAGGGTGCCTGATCAACGATGATGCGCAGAAACGCCTGCTGGTGCTCAAGCTCTCTGAGCAGTTCCTCACTGTGCTGGTGAGCCGCCTCAGCCTCTTTTCTGGCCTTTTGTTCGCGCTTCAGCAGCCGATTGCGCTCGCGTTCCAGGGTCTTGCGTTCGGTGATGTCAGTGATAAAATTGGTGATACCACCATCCTCCACCGGGTAGGTGTGAAAGTCATACCAGAGACGCTTGTTTGGATAGTAGACCTCAAAGGTCTCCGGCTTGCGCAACTCCATAACCCGGCGCATGGCCTGCTCCGTCGGCGTGCCGATCATCTCTGGATAAACTTCCCAGACCGTGCGACCCAAAATATATTCGAGTGGCATAGGTATAACGCTCTTCAAATTGTACTCTGCGCGCGAATTAACATAGGTGATGCGCCAATCGCGATCCAGGTGGGCAAAGGCCTCGCCCACACTTTCCAGAATTTCGCGCACGTGTCTCTCCGCACCCAGTTGAGCAAACTCGGCCTCTTTCTGTGCTGTCATATCAAGCATGACGCCGAGCAAACGAATCGCCTGCCCCTGCTCATCAAAAAGAGTAGTGCCTCTTATCTCGACTCTGTGCAGGCTCCCATCTGGCCAGATGACACGGTACTCCATACACAATTGGACGCGCAGGCGCAGGCTCTCGTCAAGATTGCGTTGAACGCGCAAGCGATCATCGGGATGGACCAGCGCCAGAAAATTGGCAAGACCTGCTTCGTCCTCTGGCGAGACCCCCAGGATCGCTCGACACTCTTCATTCCAGAAGTGCTGATCATGCACGATATCCCACTCCCACAGCCCCACGCCTGCCGCCTGCATAGCCAGATGATAATAGTCCTCGTGAAAAGGAGGTTTCTGGTCAACCATACCGATCCCATCTTGCCAACGAACTCTCAGGTTGCGAATAAACATGTTTCTCCATTGTACCACGCGATCCCTCGTGAAAAAGAGCCAGCAAGCCAGGCAGAGTGGGGGTTGACCTCGCCCACCGAATGAAGCTTGTCGGGCATGCCTGAGGTGGGGCGAAGGTGTGTGCTGAATGTGAATAGGTCCAGGGCAGTCGCGTATCTTTCATCAGGATGCGGCCGTTTTGACCTGCTATGTATTGCTCAGCGTGCCTACAAGATCGCTCGGCGAGAGTTTATTGGGCATAGAGGTAACTGGCACTCCCATACTCCAGACTTTTGCCGCGTTTTGCGGGTTAATGTGGATCG
Organism: uncultured Ktedonobacteraceae bacterium; assembly: GCA_964250225.1. GTDB lineage: Bacteria > Chloroflexota > Ktedonobacteria > Ktedonobacterales > Ktedonobacteraceae > Paraktedonobacter. Next base: position 76,069 of record CAXUEY010000001.1, read on the forward strand.
TTTCGTACTGCGAACCATCAGAACTCCCATTAAAGTTGTTATCTGACCCTGGATGGTCCGCGAGCACAAACACCTCATCTTTCCCGTCTGCGGTGAAAGTGGCTGTCACAATATTAATGGCATAGAGCTGCTTGTTCCACAGTTGCTTGCCGTTTGCGTCGAAAGCATAGACATTCCCATCGCTCAGTGCCACATACACATTGGAATCGCTACCTGCCCCAGGCTGCATCACGCTAATCTCGCCACTGCTACTGGTCGTATTTACTCCACCGCTGACCTGCGGCAGAGCGCTGGCAGTCCATAGCACGTGCCCATCCTGAAGGCTACGCGCCACCACCTGCTCGATACCATCGGCTGTTTGCTGCCTGATATAAGCCACGGGCGCCTTCTGGCCTGAGATGGAAAAGGCGATATGTGTTTCGATATCCGCTGGAAATTGGGTTGACCAGGCTACGCCTCCCGCGCCATCATCTGTCTTAATAGCAGCAAGCCCAGTGACATTGGCAAACGGGCTGTCTTCCCCACCATCAAACAAGAGATAGATCAGATGGTGCGCTACATCGATGCGGTCGTAATCAGCATAGGCCCCATCCAGCCAGATAGCATGACCGCTCTGCGCATCTAAGCCCGCAATATGCCCCGCGATACCAGGTTCGCGCACCACGTACACGAGCACATTATCCACAAGTTTGAGATCTATCGCACTTTCAAGCTCATCCTGAAAGTGCTGTTGCCATTTTTGCGTCCCGCTGGCTGCGTCAAACGCATAGAGCGTTCCGGTACGAGCCAGATAGACCAGCGAATTGCTCGCTTCCAACGTATCAGCGTTATCGCCGCCATTTGTATCCACCTCCGCTTTCCAGGTAGCCCGTCCGGTTTTCGCATCAACCCTGTAGACGGCTCCTCCGCTGGCGACATAAATACTCTCTCCACGTACAATAAAGGTGCTGATACCGTCAAATGGAGTGTTCCATTGTTGTTTGCCTGTCTGCGTATCCAGCGCGATAAGTGGATTATGGGCGGTATCACCATATTCAGAAACATAGAGCGTCTGGCCATCAGCGCTTAACTGAGTGGTGAGGCCGCTTTGCTCGAATTTCCACCCCATGTGACCGCTATCGGCATGGATTTGATAGAGACCCTGGGGAGTGGTCTCATACAAATAGCCGTGGTCTTGATTGGCTGATGGCGTGCCAGTATTTGTCTGACTGTGCGATGATGGTGGAGCACCACTCGCGCCACCACAGGCTGAAATGCTCAGATTGAGTAAAAAGAATAGAGTGCCGTACAGAAAGAAGCGGCATGTCTTCTGCATTTTTCTCTCCATGATTAGATGTCACAGGCCAGTTCAGGCCTGCAAGAACCCTGTTCTCTCTGTATGATAAAATAGAGCATGCTCAAATTGACTGTGCATTTTCACCCAACGACGGGGCAATACGCTGGCCTGTCAGCGCATGATAGATATTCGCTGGAAATGTTCGGATGCTTCTTCAGAGTACCCTTGATCTTTTCTCATAGTAGAGCATCGATCTCTCTTATTTCCCCTCAACATGTTTTTTCCAGCTTAAGGAGAATTTATGTCACTTGATAGATCCCATGATCTCTCTGAAACCTCATTTGGTGAAACACTCAAACTCTTGCGCAAGCATCGTGGCACGACACAACAGCATCTTGCTCTCAAACTAGGTATTCATCGTAATACACTTGGTGCCTGGGAAAGAGGCGATTACCTTCCTGACAGCAGAGGTATAGTTCTTGAGCTTGCGAGACAATTGTATCTCAATGATGAAGAGACACGCCTGCTGCTTGAAGCAAGTCTCTTAGAAACGCGTGTGCGCTGGAATGTTCCCTATCAGCGCAACCCGTTTTTCACTGGTTATGCAGAACTGCTCGCTCAGCTCGCGGAAGCGCTTGCCAGTACAAAGAAGGCTGCGTCGCCGCGCGCCTATGCCTTAAGTGGCCTGGGGGGGATTGGGAAGACGCAAACAGCGACTGAATTCGCCTATCGCCATGCTCAAGAATATAGCGCGGTCCTCTGGCTTGGAGCCGAAACGCGGGAGAGTATCTTTGCCAGCTTTGTCTCGATTGGCGCGCAACTGGGCCTCTGCCAGCAACAAGGAACCAGCCAGGAGAGCTTTGTCGAGACGGTTCTCCAATGGTTCCAGACACACCGCGATTGGCTGCTGATCGTTGATAATGTCGATGATATCGGATCGATAAAGCCGTATCTCCCTGTGGCCCAGCGAGGATCGCTTCTGCTAACCACACGTTTACAGACACTCGGCGAGCTAGCCCATTGCCTGAAGATGCGCCCAATGACGCTTGAAGAAGGGACGCGGTTTCTCTATCGGCGGGCACGTGTCTCCTTTTCCTCGGCTTTTCCTATGGCAGACGAAGCGCACAACATCGGTACAGTAGAGAAGATCGTCGAGTTTATGGGCGGTCTGCCTCTAGCCCTCGACCAGGCTGGTTCATATCTAGAGGAGACACACTGTTCCCCTCAGGACTATCTTTCTCTCGTGCAGGACTATACGCTCGCTTTACTCGATGAGCGCGCGGAACATGCTCACCATCCCCTCTCGGTTGTGCAAACATTCATGTTCTCATTTCGCAGGCTACAGCAGATGCACCCGGCTGCTACTGAACTTTTGAGCGCCTGTGCTTTCCTGGCTCCTGAGCACATTCCAGAAAAACTGTTCAGGGAGAATACGGCCTTTGCCACGTTACCAGCTCTTGCGCCTGTCATTGCTCATCCGCTCAAGTGGAATACTGTCCTCAAAACATTGCAGGCATTCTCACTGCTGCACCGCAATGGGCAAACCCAGAGCCTGAGTCTTCACCGCCTGGTACAGATTATCCTCAAGGAAAGCCTGCCCCCGGAAATACAGCGTGAGTGGGCTGCACGTACCATCCAGGCCGTCAATCTGGTCTTCCCGACCAGTCGGACCTACTGGGAGGATACTGAGCAGTGGCCGTGGCATGAATCTCTTTTGCCCCATGCATTTGTATGCGCCAGGCTCAGCCAGACGTGGGATATAGCCACCGAGGAGGTTGCATCCTTGCTGGAAAAGATTGCGACGTACCTCTTTAATCGCGGTCGCTATGCAGAAGCTGAACAGCATTTGCGGCGGGCGATTGGGATCAAAGCGCAACTCTATGGACCAGAGCATCGTTCCCTTACCAGGCTTTTGCTTGAACTGGCTTCGGTATGTCGCGAGAGGGGAAATTACGACGAGGCGGAGAGCCTGCATCAGCGCGCACTCGTTCTGTATGAAACGGAAGAAGCGGAACTGGAGCATTCGCATTACAATAATCTGGCTCTCGTGTATGCTGAACGGGGGCAGTACGCCAGGGCCAGGCCACTCATGCGCAAAGCCCTACAACTTGGCGAAAAAGCTTTCGGACCAGATCATCCTGAAATCACCAATATATTGAGCAACCTGGCCTCACTGCATGCTATCGAAGGCAAGTACGCTGAAGCACAAGAGCTTTTCCAGCGAAGCCTGACTATTCAGGAACGCACACTGGGAGCGAACCACCCCAAACTTGCCTTTCCCCTCACAAATCTGGGTCACACGTATAAAGAGCAGGGCAAATATAGAGAAGCCGAACCTCAATATTTGCGCGCCTTGCAGATCCGCGAAGAGACCTTAGGAACTGAACATCCGCAGGTGGCTTTTCCCCTTGATGGTCTGGCAGAGGTTTTCTTTCTACAAGGCAGGGTTGCAGAAGCCGAAACGCTCGCTCTCCGATCCTTGCAGATCCGCGAGCAGGCCCTGGGCGCGGACCACCCACAGATCGCGTTTCCCCTACAACAGTTGGCGGAGATCTCCTCCCTGGAGGGCAACTATAGCGAGGCTGAAGCACGTTTTCAGCGCACACTGCGTATTCGGGAAGCGAGCCTGGGTAGCGACAGCCCGGACGTGGCCACCACGCTTGTCGGCCTGGCAAAACTCTATGCGACACAAGGCAGGCAGCCAGAGGCAGCAGCTCTTTTCCAACGCGCGCTCCAGATTCAGGAGCAGGTGTTTGGTGCAAACCACCATACCACCCTCGCCACATGTGAAGCATATCAATCCATGCAGTGGGTTCGGAAATAGTCGACTGCGTTTCAACCTCTCTGTGAACAGGCTGATTAGATCTCATTATATACTCGCAGGAAGAGACAATAGCAAGCTTTGCCCAACTGGCAATCACGTCGGTAGGCCTAAGTTTGCTATAATAGCAACAGCGATTGCCACATACGCATTAGTTACACGGAGGTACTTTCATGAAGGCAGTGTTATGTAAAGTTTACGGGCCACCAGAGCGTCTGGTCATCGAAGACATCGAGCCGCTCAAAGCTGGGCCGGGGCAGGTTGTCATCGATGTCAAAGCCTGTGGGATCAATTTCCCCGATACCTTGATTATTGAGGGAAAATATCAGTTCAAACCAGAGCCGCCATTTTCGCCTGGAGGCGAAGTGGCCGGCGTGGTCAAGGAGATTGGTGAGGGCGTTGAGGGCGTCAAAGTCGGTGAGCGGGTGATTTCTTTTACCGGTTGGGGCGGCTTCGCCGAAGAGGTGCAGACCGATGCCACAAAGCTGATTCCCATTCCTGAGGGGATGGATTTTGCCACCGCTTCAGCCTTTGTAATGGTCTATGGCACCTCGTACTACGCGCTCAAAGATCGCGCCCAATTGCAGCCGGGTGAGACGCTGCTCGTGCTGGGAGCTGCCGGCGGCGTGGGGTTGGCCGCGGTTGAACTGGGCAAGGCGATGGGTGCGCGTGTGATTGCCGCAGCTTCCAGCGATGAAAAGCTGGCTGTCTGCCGCGAGCATGGCGCGGACGCGGGCATTAACTACAGTACAGAGGATCTCAAAGAGCGTGTCAAAGCTCTCAGCGAGGGCAACGGCGTCGATGTGATCTATGATCCAGTGGGCGGCAAATATTCAGAGGCCGCCTTGCGCGGAATGGCCTGGCAGGGCCGTCACCTGGTGATTGGCTTCACCGCGGGCGATATCCCACGTATCCCCCTGAACCTCACGCTGCTCAAAGGGTGCTCAATCGTAGGGGTCTTCTGGGGCTCGTTTGCGGCGCGCAATCCCCAACGTAACCAGGAACAGTTAGGGGAACTGGTCGCGCTGTTTCACGCGGGCAAAATCAAACCCCATATTTCGGCCACCTACCCCATGCACCAGGCAGCCGATGCCCTCAACGCGATGCTGGCACGCAAGATTACCGGCAAAGCTGTCTTGTTAGTCGAAGAGCAATAAACAGTTATGTGGGTGGGGAGAGCAAAAATCTCAATTTTACTCTCCCCACCCACATAACAATGTATAGAATCTCAGTTTGCGAAATCTTCGGTAATCCAGATCGTCCCGCGGGCGTCGATATAAATGCCCACACCGACGCGATGGAAGGTTGAGTTCAACAGATTCTGACGGTGACCATCATCGGGGGGTTGCTCGTTGAGCATCTGCTGGTCGATTTGCCGCACGCCAGCCCAGGCAGTCGGGTTGGGCGACGTATAGCCAATATTCTCGCCACAACTGTTCCACGAGATGCCCTCGTTGCTCTCACGCTGGCAGGGGTCAGGCTCGCCGGGACACTGGTGTTGCATCCCACAACTCCCAGCCATCGTGACGTCGTGCTGGCGCGCCCCATTGGAGAGCGTGCTGTTCAGCGTATAGGGGTACATGCCCTGGGCCGCGCGATCCTGGTTGATCTGCTGAAATAACTGTTGCTGTAACTGGGCCTCCGCGCTCGTCGATCCAGGCGGCGGATTATTGGTCGGCGGCGGCGCAGCCGGGTGGGTGGGCACTGGCGTTGGCGCAGGCCGCGTGGGTGCCATAGTCGGCACGGGAGAAGGAGTTGGAGTTGGCACGGGCGTGTTGGTCGCAGCCAGTACGGGATTGGCGTCCGATGGCAAGTGCGATCCCTTCGCCGCCGCTGTCTGCCCCGGTGAACTCACCGTCGACTGGTTGACCGAGCCACACGCGGCCAACAACACGATGAACACTAACAAACCTATATACCGCCAGTTCGCTCTGCGCATATCTTCAAACCATTCCTTCATTGTTTGTTTCGGAGCGTATCACTACACCCAATCTCATCCCATGTCACATCTCTGGCAGTGTAGCATAGAGTAGGGTAAATATCAGCAAGCAAGCGTAAAATTAGTACCTCTGGGGAGGAAAGTTTGCCCCGAAAAATCAGGAATGCCTCGTCAAAACGCTTGCATTTCACGTAAAAAATCGCATACAGTGATTGATACGTGATCATTTTCAGCAAAGGGAGCGCTTTTATGTTTAACGTCTGCCCGGCGTGTGGAGAATATTCCGAGGAGACGCGCCTTTGGCTCTTAGCCAACTGGCCGCAAGATCGGTAATTCAGGCCGGATCTCGAAATGCAACAGAGCATGTGCCTGGCGAATGGCGGACTCGACGGCGGCTGGTGTCTCGCCGCGCGCGAAGATAAAGCCCAGATAGCTGGCCCCTTCGGGCAAGGTGACCAGCGAGTAGTTAATTCTAGCGGTGATCTCGATTCCGCTGATGAGCGGCACCTGGCGCGCCTCTTCGACGCCGCGGACGCTCTTGAGTAGGCCAGCAGCGGGGATGGGGATCATCATGACACCAGCGGCCTGCTTTTCGCGCTCGAGCTGCTCGATCTCCTCGCCAATAGCGTGGCGCAGAATGAGTTCTTCCAGGCACATACCAGCGCCAAATTCGAGGATCGTCGAGCAGAGGCCGCCAATCGAACGCCCGGCAATCTCCAGCATCCAGGGGCCACGCTCGTTGACGCGCAGTTCGGCATGCACCGGTCCCTCGCGCAGACCCAGCGCGGCGGCTGCCGTGGCCACACAGCGCGCAATCGCCTCCTGCGTCGAAACTGGCAGGCGCGAGGGGGTTACATAGATGGTCTCTTCAAAAAACGGCCCGTCCAGCGGATCAGGCTTATCAAACAGCGTCAGTACTTTCAGTTGACCGTGGGTGAGAATGCCCTCCAGAGCCACTTCGCAGCCGGGCAGAAAATCCTCAACCAGGAAGGAAGTCGTATCCTCCGCGTTGCCCTCACTCAACAGGAGACGCTTCAAACGATGAAAGGCCGCGACAAATTCGCCCGCGTCGTCGGCACGGATCACACCGCGACTCCCGGAAAGGCGCAAGGGCTTGAGCACGCAGGGATAACTGACCTGTGTGGCAAGCTCGCGGGGATCTGCGTCCAGGAGAAAGGGGCGAAAGGTCGGACAGGGTGCGCCGCCTTGCGCCATCAGTGTGCGCATCAAGAGCTTGTCGCGCGCGGCTTCAGCGGCATGAGGCGAATTATGCGGCAAACCCAGTTCGGCACAGGCACGCGCCGCCAGTTCGCTGGCGCTGTCGTCAATCGAGAGCACAGCCGCCAGGGGATGCTCCCGCGCGTACTCCACGATGGTATGCAGCGAAGCTTGTGGGTCGTTAAATTCCAGACCAAGCGGCACATGCCAGTAGTCGGAGAGCGTCTCCGGTAAATCAATCCCCACCACCACCTCAAGGTTGAGATGCTGGGCTGCGTGTAAAAAAGCTCCCGCCCGATAGGTCGCGGGAGACATCAGAAGAAGAACGTGCCTGGGTGTCTGTTGCTTATTCGTCATGCCCTACGCCTCTGTCTCAGCAGTATCCTGTGACACTTCCACCGGGAGACCTTTACCTTTGAGAGCTGCCGCCAGCCCGAAGAGCCGCTCGTCGCCCCGCACAGTCCACTGGATCACTGGCCCATCCCAATGACAGGTAAACTCACCCTGCCAGTTGGGATGCTGCACACGGCCCTGAAAGTGCCACGAAGAAGCCATCGGGCGCATATGGTTAAAGCCCAGGCCGCCTCCGTTGATACTGGCAAAATCTCTGCTGCGAAAAAGAATTTTCATGGTTCCTGCCCTGTATGCTATAGATATATATTATGTGAACACCTGTATTATAGCAAAAGCAAGGGCAGCTTGAAAGCGTCCAATCATCATTGCGGGGAGATCTCACTCAGCATGAGAAGCAGCAAGAACTCTCTGATCATTTGCTTCAAATAATCCATAAGTTCCTGCCACTTCTCCAACCTCAACAGAACCAGGCAGGCTACCTCACAAGCCGTTTCCCGCGCGCATCGCCGACGATCTGCCCATCCCGATAGGCCAGTTCGCCGCGCAAAAATGTGGCGACGGGCCGCCCGGTGAGTTGCATGCCCTCGTAGATGGACCACTGGTTCTTGGTGAAAAGATCCTCTTTGCGCACCAGCCAGGGATGCTGCGTGTCCACCACGACGATATCTGCGTCCTTCCCAACGGTCAGCGCGCCCTTTTGCGCGAAGCCGAAGATGCGCGCAATGTTCTGCGAAGTGACCTGGGCAATACGCAGCAGACCTTCTTCGAGCGTCTCCGGCCCGAAACGCTTGAGCCAGTTGCTGACGAGTACGGCCATCGCTTCCTGCAAACCGGGCATGCCGGATGAGGCCTCCCAGACGCTCTCTTTGCGCTTCTCTTCCAGTGTGTGCGGCGCGTGATCGGTCACCACGGCGTCGATCTTGCCAGCGCGTAGAAGCTGCCAGAGCTGCTCCTGGGCCTCCGGTGAACGCAGGGCAGGCGCGATATTCACCATGTTGCCATAGTGGGCGTAGTCAGCAGTGCTGAAGGCCAGGTGGACCGTGGTGGTCTCGCCGTGGACATCGACACCGAGCTGACGCCCGAACGCGATGGCGGCGAACTCTTCGGGCGTGGATTGATGCAACAGGTAGAGCTTGACACCGAAATGTTTGGCCAGTGCGATCATCTCCAGCACGGAGGTCAGGACCACTGAGAGGTTGCGCGCATCGGTCCAGGCGGCTGGATCATGTCGACCCATCTGGTCGCGCTGCTGGTGCACGAAATAGTCGATCAACTCCTGGTTCTCAGCGTGAACGATGGCCATAATGCCGCGCTGACCCAGGATCTCGAAAATCTGCGCCAGCTCGCTGAGCTTTGGAATCGTCGTGAGCGCAGTCCCATGCCCGGCGGCAAAGATCTTCACGCCGGTAATCTTCTCTGGATCGACGTTGCGCAACTCCTGGATGTCGTCACGCGCAACACCCATGTTGATGGCAAAATCGCAGTAGGAGCGACCCGTGTAGCGCTTGATCTGCTCCGCCAGCCGCGCAGGTGTGGTCGTGGGCGGTTTGGTGTTGGGCATGTCCAGGATGGTCGTGTAGCCACCAGCCAGCCCTGCCCGCGTACCATGCGGAATATCCTCTTTATACTCCAGCCCCGGTTCACGCATATGCCCGTGAACTTCGATCAGGCCGGGCAAGAGATATTTTCCACGAAAATCGAGCACCGATGCTTCGTTACGCGGAAAACCCTCCTCGACGCGTTCGATCTTCTCACCCGCGATATGCAGTGTACCCGCGACAATGCGGTCGGGCAGGACGATATTGCCCATTATTAGTGTAGACATGTCCTTTTCCCCTTAATACTCGTTCCACGACTTGATCGGGATCGTGCGCAAATCCTTCTCGACCAGTGCCCTGGTGAACAGGCGCGCCTGTTTGACCTTTGTGAAGAGGGGGATGTTGTGATCGATGGCGTAGCGGCGCATGGCGTAGTCGTCGTCCTCCTCTTTGGTGACGTAATGGTCGACGATGTTGATGGCCAGGTCGATCTTGCCATCGCGGAAGTAGGTCAGGACGTTGGGCGACTTCTGCTCGTGCAGTTTGTAGAGCATGGTGGTTTCGATACCGTGCTCGCGCAAGAACAGGCAGGTCTTCTCGGTGGCGTACAGCGGCAGGCCGAGCGTGGCTAGCAGACGTGCACTCTCCATGAAACGCAGCTTCTTATCATCGCCCCCCAGACTGATGAAGATACCTTTCTGTGGCACATGTCCGCCCGTGGCGATGATGGCCTTGAGGTAAGCCTCCTCCAGATCATCGCCGAAACAGGCCACTTCCCCGGTGGAGGCCATCTCGACATGCAGCACGGGATCTGCACCCGTCAGGCGTGAGAATGAGAATTGCGGCGCTTTGACGGCGGTGAAATTCAACTGCGGCATGCTGACGACGGGGACGTTCTCGGTGAAGAGCGCGTCCACGAAGAGTTCGATCATGTTAACTCCGGTGACTTTTGAGATGAACGGAAAAGTACGCGAGGCTCGCAGATTGGCTTCGATAACGTAGACCTGGTTGTCTTTGGCGAGAAACTGGATATTAAACGGGCCGGTGATCTGTAATTCATGGGCAATAGCTCGTCCCACCGCCTCGATGCGCGCGCTTGTCTCTTCGTTGACTGTGTGCGGCGGCAGCACAATCGTCGCGTCGCCTGAATGCACGCCCGCGTTCTCGATATGCTCCGAGACCACGAAGGCCTTGACCTCGCCGCGCTGGGCCACAGCGTCCAGCTCGACCTCCTTCACCTTCTGGAAGAACTTCGAGACGGTCACTGGATATTCAGGCGAGACCGCGGCAGCCTGGCGGGTGTAGAGTTCCAACTGCTCATGGTTGTAGCAAACCTTCATGGCGCTGCCTGAGAGCACATACGAGGGGCGCACCAGCACAGGATAGCCCACACGCTCAACGAACTCCTCTAACTCTGGCAAACTGGCGAACGAGGCCCATTGCGGCTGCTGAATGCCCAGCCTGTCGAGCAGGTTGGAGAACTTGTAGCGGTCCTCGGCGCGGTCAATGTTGGCGGCGCTGGTCCCCAGGATTGGGAAACCGTAGCTGTGCAGCGCCTTGACGCGGTTATTGGGCGTCTGGCCACCCACAGAGACAACGACGCCGTGGGGCTGCTCGAACTCGCAGATATCGGCGATGCGCTCGAAGGTCAGTTCCTCAAAGTAGAGGCGGTCCGAGGTATCGTAGTCGGTTGAGACGGTCTCCGGGTTGCAGTTGATGATGATCGCCTGCTTCTGGTACTTCTTCAACGCCTCGACGGTGCTTACGCTGGTCCAGTCGAATTCAACCGAAGAGCCAATGCGATAGGGGCCGGAGCCGAGCACTACAATACCCTGCTGCTGCAACGGCTGCACGTCGTTATGCTGCGCGTTGTAGGTCATGTAGAGGTAGTTGGTGTCGGACGGGAATTCGCCGGCCAGGGTGTCGATCTGCAAAATTGCCGGGATGATACCCAGTTGCTTGCGCAGGGCGCGGATCTCCAGGCCAACCTTGCCCACCAACTCACCGATGCGCTTATCCGAGAGGCCCAGTTGTTTGAGTGCGCGCAAACGAGGTTCTGAGAGGTCTTTGTCGGCGTGCAGAGCCAGTTCGTTGCTTTGAATGTGCTGGATACGCTGTAAAAACCAGGGGTCGATGCCGGTGATCTCGTGGATCTGCTCAAGCGAGAAGCCGTTGCGCATGGCCACGGGCAGAGCGAACATACGTTTGGGTGTGGGTACGTGCAGGTATTGCTCGATGATCTCGTGCTCAGACTCGTGCCGTCCAAACATGCTCAGCGAGGTTACGCCCTCGAAGCCCAGGTCGAGCATACGAATGGCCTTTTGATAGGCTTCCTCAAAGGTGCGGCCAATGCCCATGACCTCGCCCACTGACTTCATACCGGTGCCAATGGTCGTGTCCACGCCCTTGAACTTCTCTAGATCCCAACGCGGGATCTTCACGACCACGTAGTCCAGGCTTGGCTCGAAACAGGCCTGCGTGACGCCGGTGACGCGGTTGGTCAGTTCGGTCAGCGCGTAGCCCAGGCCGAGTTTGGCGGCGACGTAGGCCAGGGGATAGCCGGTGGCTTTGCTGGCCAGGGCCGAACTGCGCGAGAGACGCGCGTTGACCTCGATCACATAATACTGCGAGGTCTGCGGGTCCAGCGCGTACTGCACGTTACACTCGCCGACAATGCCCAGGCTGCGCACAATCTCGATAGAGGCCGAGCGCAGGGTATGGTATTCGCTGTTGTTGAGGGTCTGGCTGGGCGCGATGACCACCGACTCGCCGGTGTGAATGCCCAGCGGGTCCATGTTCTCCATGTTACAGACCGTGATGCAGTTGTCGAAAGCATCGCGTACCACCTCGTACTCCACCTCTTTATAGTGGTGCAGGTATTGCTCGATCAGCACCTGGGGCGCGAAGGCCAGGGCGCCGCCGACGATATGGCGCAGGTCTTTTTCGGTGTGCGCGATGCCCGATCCCTGGCCGCCGAGGGCAAAACCGGCGCGCACCATCAGCGGGTAGCCGATCTCCTGCGCGACGCTCAGGGCCTCATTGAGCGTCTCAGCGGTGCGGCTGTGCGGCGTGGGAATATTGATCCCGCGCAGATGGCCCGCGAAAGCCTCGCGGTCCTCGGTCAGGATAATCGCCGAGATCGGTGTACCCAGGATACGCACGTGATACTTTTCTAGCACGCCACTCTCGTGGAGCGCGATGCCACAGTTCAGAGCCGTCTGGCCGCCGAACGAGAGCAGAATACCATCGGGCCGTTCTTTGGCGATAACCTGCTCCACAAAGAACGGGGTCACAGGCAAGAAATAGACCTGATCGGCCAGCAGCCGCGAGGTCTGGATGGTCGCGATATTGGGGTTTACCAGGACCGTCGAGATCCCTTCCTCCTGGAGAGCCTTGAGGGCCTGGGAGCCGGAGTAGTCGAACTCTCCAGCCTGCCCAATCTTGAGTGCGCCCGCGCCCAACACCAACACTTTCCGTATAGTTGCCACCTATTTAGTGCCCCCTTTTTCCATCTGAACGCGCTCCAGGAAGTAGTCGAAGAGCCACGCGGTATCCATCGGTCCGGGCATCGCTTCGGGATGGAACTGGACCGAGAAGAAGGGCAGTTCGGGATGGCGAATACCCTCGTTGCTGCCATCGTTGGCGTTCACAAACCAGGGCGCGAAACCAGGCGGGACCGTGCCAACCGCGAAGCCGTGGTTCTGCGTGGTGATATAACAGCGTTTGCTCCCCTCCAGCAGCGCTGGCTGGTTCTGGCTGCGATGCCCGAATTTCAGTTTATAGGTGTCACCGCCCGCCGCCAGAGCCAGGAGTTGATGGCCGAGACAGATGCCCATCGTGGGAATACGGCGCTGCATGGCTGCGCGCAGGGTTGCGATGGTTGGCGTGGCCATCTTGGGGTCGCCGGGACCATTGGAAACGAGGATGCCATCGAACGCGAACGGGCACTCTGGCGCGAAGAGATCGTAGTTCCAGGGCACCGTGATAACCCGCACGCCGCGCGCGACCAGACTGCGTACAATGTTGCGTTTGGCCCCGCAGTCGATCAGCACAATCGCCGTCTCACCGGACCCATGCACCTGCACCTCATTGGTCGAAACCTGGGCGATCAGGTTATCGGTGTCGGGGTCGTAGAACGGCACGTCCTCATCAAAGACAATCTTGCCCAACAGCGTGCCATGTGTGCGAATATGCTGGGTCAGCTTGCGCGTATCCTTGATCTCCAGCGCGGGAATATATTCGCGCTGCAACCAGGTGCCGAGGTTCATCGTGCTCTGCGCGTGCGAGGGCGTCTCGATATAGTCGGAGACGATCAGCCCGGAGATGTGGATGCGGTTATCCTCCCAGAGTGACGACTCTGGCACGCCATAGTTGCCGATAATCGGGTAGGTCATGGTCAGGATCTGGCCGGTGTAGGATGCGTCGGTAATCGCTTCGGGATAGCCCACCATGCCGGTGCAGAAGACCACCTCGCCAGCGACCGGCGTCAGCGCGCCGAAGGACGTCCCCTCGAAGCGCGTGCCATCCTCTAAGATCAGCGCCCCCTGCTGCAACTGCGACTTCTTTGCTTGAACATCATCGTTAAGCATTTTTTTCGTATCCAGTAATGTATTTTGCATAATCATTCTTTATTACGCCCTTCCCATAATGAGTGCTAAAACAGCCATGCGGATATACAGGCCGTTACGGATCTGTGCGCGCAGATAGACCGCCCGCTCGTCCGCGTCCACAGCAGGGTCAATCGTCCCCACTCGTGGCAGCGGGTCCATTAAAATCATCTCTCTACTAGCATAGCGCGCCAGCAATTCAGGAGTCGCGATAAATTTGCCCGCGACCAGCTCGAGGTACTCCTCAGGCGAGGAGAAGCGTTCTGTTTGCAGGCGTGTCCAGTACCAGAACTGGCAGGCGGCGGGGATCTGTTCGGTGCTGGCAATCTCCGCCAGTTCGATGCCACGCGAACTGAAGGCTACAAGGTCGTCACGCGTCAAACGCAGCTTGTCAGGCGCCAGGATCGTCAGCCGATTGTGCGGGAAGAGCGCCAGGCCGCGCATCAGCGAGTGCATTGTGCGGCTATTCAGCGCGTCGCCCACCAGCAGGCCATGCAGATGGTCTAGACGGCCAAAGGTCTCGTAGAGCGTGAAGAGATCGAGCAACGTCTGTGTGGGATGCTCATTGTTGCCATCGCCCGCGTTGACCACCGGCACAAACTGCGCCGCCTCAGCCGCAGCTTGCGCGGCCCCGGCTTGTGGATGACGCAGCACCAGCGCGTCCGAATACGCCTCGAAGACGCGAATGGTATCCTCAAACGTCTCACCCTTATTGACCGAGGTCACCGTCTCCGGGTTCTGAATATCCAGCGTCTGCCCGCCCAGGCGTTTGATCGCGCTGGCAAACGAGCCAAAAGTTCGGCTGGAAGGCTCAAAGAACAGCAGGGAGACGACCTTGCCAGCCAGGATCTGCGACGGCTCGCTTTTCAGCACAAGCTGCTTCATCTGCTGGGCAAGGTGAAAAATCGTGTACAGATCCTCGACAGCAAACTGATCCAGGGAAACAATATCTTTGCCCTGAAACCTCCCCTCGATAGCCTCCACCGACGAACGCGGAGAAGCGGTAGAATAGCTCATGCTTATAAACCTCCTGCTGTTTTTGCGCGATCATGCTGAAAAAATGTGGTGAGCGGGCGCCTGTTAGATCTCAAAAAAAAACCTCTCCCCCGTAGCAACGGGGAGAGGACGAAAGCGAGATCTGGAAAAATTGGTTCGTCCTGGAAATGGGAAAAACGAGAGCGGGAGTTGAGTGTTGCCTGTCTCGCTTGTGACCACCTGGTCGATCCCATGATATTACCGCGCCTTTTCCAGATTGAATGTGTGGGAAACTGTGTTCAGATCCATAAAAGTATACCTGTAAATATGAGAAAAGTCAAACTCAACAATATAAGGGCAGGATCAGCCATCAAAAGGAATAGCTCCTTTCGCCATTGCGCTCAGACTTTGTATTTACCGAAAGCGGCCCAGAAAGCCCCGCCTCTTTAGAGCGGGGATGAATGGGCGTTCCTTATTTGGGGATTGGGCGAGGTGGGAACGTAGGCTGGATCATCCCACGCCAGATACGCATCGAGTGCGCGCCGAATAATTTCAGCCATCGGCAAATTCTCCTCCTGGCAGCGTTTTTCAAGCTGGCGGCGCTGCCGTTTGGTCAGGTAAATATTGGTTCGTTCTTTGGGCATAGTATACACCTCTATTGGTTGACATATCACATGATTGCGTGGTATGGTTGTAGCAGAATTCAAGAGGAAAGGCAAGAGGCAATGCTCATCTACGAGTACAAGTTAAGCGGCACACCCAAACAATATGCCGCCATTGATGAGGCGATCCGCGTTGTCCAATTCATCAGGAACAAATGCCTGAGAAAATGGATGGAGGAGCGTGGCATATCAGCCAATGATTTGCAGTGCTATTGTGCGGTGCTAGGATCAGAGTACTCGTTTGCGCACTCGCTCAACTCCCAGGCCCGTCAGGTAGCCGCAGATCGTGCATGGTCTGCCATCCAGCGGTTCTATGACAATTGCCGAGAACACAAGACCGGCAAAAAGGGCTATCCCCAATTTCAACGCGACAACAGATCGGTGGAGTATAAACAAACTGGCTGGAAGTTTGATCCTGATGGCAAGCATCTCACCTTCACCGATGGCTGTGGGATCGGCAAGCTTCGTCTGGTGGGTCACAAAAAACAGAAGGTTGCTGAGTTCCCCATCACACAGATCAAACGCGTGCGCATCGTCAAACGCGCCGATGGCTACTACGCGCAATTCTCTGTGCAGGCGGAGCGCAAGGTAGAGCATATCACAACGGGCGCACAGGTAGGCATCGATGTTGGTCTCAAAGAGTTCTACACGGACTCGAACGGCAACACCGTTGCCAATCCGCGTTTCTTGCGCAAGGCCGAGAAGAAGCTGAAACGCCTGCATCGTC
>CAXUEY010000002.1:0-91381 GCA_964250225.1 uncultured Ktedonobacteraceae bacterium
CCTTCTCTGCCGTATCGCGCCGGGCAGCGCTCTCCTGGCTGTATGCTTCGCGCAAACCTGTGATAGCTTGTTGATAGTCCATCCTCTATTGCTTCTCTATAGTTATTCTCTATTCGATCTATTATCAGGTGTTTGAAAGCGTTCAACGGCAAAGGGTGTCAGGTCGTGCTCAGGCGTGTGGCCTAGCGCCAGTTTAGCAACGAGCGCGCCTGAGTAGGGGCCGAGCTGGAGGCCGGAGGGACCATGCCCGGTGGCGAGAAAAACATTCTCGATGGCTGGAACACGACCAAGTATGGGTAATCCATCAGGGGAGGCTGGGCGCAGGCCGACGCGTACTTCGTGCAGGGTGGTTTGGGCGAGGCCGGGCGCGAGACGCAACGCCTGACTCAGTACCTCGTGAACACCTGCTGCCGTCTGGCGCACATCAAAACCCGCCTGGCTCTCACGTGTGGCTCCTGCGACAATGCGGCCACCAGGGAAAGTGAGGAGATAATGCGAATGGAAGCCCATGACGATGGGCCACGCGCCTGCCTCCGTAGGCCCTTGCAGATGCAAAATTTGCCCGCGTTGTGGATAGACCGGCAGACAAATGCCCAGTGTTTCAGCAAACTGGCCAGACCAGGCGCCCGTGGCAATCACAATACGATCCGCGCGCAAGATCTGGTCATCGGCGTTGACCTGAACCACGCGCTCCCCTTCGCGCACCAGGGTTGCCTCGTGCTCGGTGACGATAATCCTGGCTCCATGTAGTTGGGCCGCGCCACGCAGTGCATCGCGCATCAGACGCCCATCGAGCCGGGCCGCCTCTGGGATGTAGACCGCGCCGTGAACAATGCCCAGAGCTGGAAATAGTGCTCTAGCCTCCTGGCTTTCCAGCAAACTCACCGCGCCCAGGTTCTTAAAACCAGCCTCCTGGCGCTCTTTTAGCAGACGCAGGAGAATAGGCAGGCGCGTCGCTTCCTCTTCGGAAGTCGCAACGTGTAGCAGACCGACAGCTTCGTAGCCGGTAACGCTCTCACCATCCTCGGCCAGGTGGCTCAGCAGCTCTTCATAGTGCCTCATCGCGTGAAATGCCAGCGAGAAATACGCGCCCGGCTCGTGAAAACCGCTGCCTGCTGCGATAATGCCGGCCCCAGCTGCTGTAGCCTGGCCGGGGCGCGCCTGTTCGATTAACGTGACATGGGCGCCCGCGCGAGCCAGATGGTAGGCGGTGCTAGCACCCACGATACCACCGCCGATGACGATCACGTCATCCATGATGTCCACTCCTTCCAATTATTGATGCCATTCAGTATATGTTAGATTCTCGTTGGCAAGCAAATCAGTGGAGATTTCTCGTCGGGTGGTATGACGACGGCCTGTAGAGCATCTTTTTCACATCTAGCTCAGCTTTTGTGTGTCATCCTTTTATGCCCTTTGTACGTGTAGAGAAGAGAGGAAGAAAAGGGCGAGTGTGCCGCTTTTCTTGTCAACAGAACGATACAGGAGGATACAACTATGACCGAGCATAAAGAGACAAACAAAGACCTGGGGGCGCAGGGTGCAGAAGATACAACGCAGGGCAAGTTGAACCAGGCCGCTGGCACCGTCCAGAAGAAGGTCGGCCAGGTGACTGGCAATAAAGAAATGGAGGCAAAGGGGAAGGTGCGTGAAGTGGGTGGCAATGTCCAATCTCACGTTGGGGATGCCGAGCGCAAGATTGACCATAAAGCGAAGGAAAATCCAGAGCGCTAACTCTGTGCAGCGAAAAACAGAAAGAGGCGTGTGAAATATTCCCTCTTCTCCGCTTCTCGCTTCTTAACTCCTCTTTTGCAAGCCTGGTGAGCACCATATTTTAAGAATAGGGACTCGCCAGGCTATGTGCTTCTTAACGGCGGTATTCTGCTTTAACCTCGTCGCCATATGCTTTCAATAACTTCTTCACCTTTGGATCGATGACTACCATGCAGTAGGGAGCAGCACGGTTGCTATCGTAGTAGTTCTCGTGATAGTCTTCCGCCGGGTAGAAGTTTGTGAAAGGGGCAATTTCGGTTACTACCGGGTTGCGGTAGGCCCCCGACTTTTCCAGCGCCTCTTTCGAAGCCAGAGCGAGCTGCTTTTCCTCGTTGTTCTGATAGTAAATGGCCGAGCGGTACTGTGTTCCGTGGTCATTGCCTTGCTGATTTAAAGTCGTGGGATCATGCACGTGCCAGAAGACCTCTAAGAGCTTCTCATACGAGATGATGGCGGGATCATAGGTAACCTGGATAGCTTCCGCCGCACCAGTTCTCCCTGTACATACCTGCCGATACGAGGGGTTTTCTACCTGTGATGCCGCGTACCCTGGTAATACTGAATTCACACCCTTAAGCCTTTTAAACACTGCTTCGGTACACCAGAAACAGCCTCCCGCCAGGGTAATGGTCTGCATTTGACTCATGGAGCTTCCCTTTCTGCTTCCACTTCATCTCACGAAATGGTGCGACGATTTTTAGCGCTCATTTTGCTCGTTTGCGTCCTTCTGGAAATCCAGGGACACGGAGTTGATACAGTAGCGCATACCAGTGGTTTTGCGTGGCCCATCGTCAAACACATGGCCGAGATGCGCGCCACACTTTTTGCAGGTGACCTCTGTGCGCTTCATAAAAAACGAGCGGTCCTCGTGCAGTTCGACCTTCCCTTCGGCGAGCGGACGATCAAAACTTGGCCAGCCCGATCCCGATTCAAACTTATGCTCTGAGGAGAAGAGCGGCTCTCCGCAGGCGATACAGTGGTACATACCATCGTCGTGGTTGTGGTAGAGCGCCCCGCTAAAGGCTGGCTCCGTCCCCTTGAGGCGGCAAACTTTGTACTGCTCAGGTGTCAATTTCTCTTTCCAATACGTCTCTGGTTGATTGCGTAGATCGTTCTCCATAGGATTGTCCTTTCTTGGGTGGTGACTGACTGTTTGCCAGTCGCCTGATCCTTATCGCGATAAGAAGTCGCCGGGTTTTGGTGAATATTCTCCAGCTAGAAAGAAGTTCTGTGAAACTTCTCTTTTGTTTCCACGCAGAGCAGACGTTTTTCTTGCATACTCTGTTCTCTCCTTCTAGAGAAACAACGGTGAGGGCCAGTTTGTTTCCAATTTCGCAGCTTTAGCGCAAAATATATACCAGCGAGAATGTGATAAAGGCTGAGCATCATTCTCGCGATACAAAGACACCTATCTGGTCGTTTGCCTGGCATACAGGCGCTTTGTCAGCTTCTTCAGGCTGCTCAGCAGGTCAATGTACTCTGCAAGTGAGAGATCCAGCTCACAAGCAAATTTCTCAGGTAGCGCTGTTGCTCGTTCTCGGAGCGCATGCCCTTCCTCTGAGAGCGAGATATCGACCACGCGCTCATCCTTTATACGCCGTTGCCGCTTGATAAAACCGGCGATCTCAAGGCGCTTTAACAGCGGTGAGAGCGTGCCTGAATCGAGATGTAAGAGCTGGCCAAGCTCTTTTACCGAGCAGGTTCCTCGCTCCCAGAGGATCAGTAAGACGAGATATTGAGGATAGGTCACCCCCATTGCATCCAGCAGTGGTCGGTAGATATCGATGGTCGCCCGCGATGCTTCGTACAGCGCAAAACATAACTGATTTTCCAGCTTCAAGGTTTCTTCTGATGGAACGGCTTGTCTATCCTCAAACATTATCATTGTTTCCTTCTTCTGACTTCTGATTTCCAGGACGCGGCAGGTGGTATCCCCTCTGCCATTATGTACGCGCAGAACAATTATATAGCCCACTATTAAATCATGCAATAGTAATCTTCGTGGCAGATGGATGGTATCCTATCAGTTTTCTCTCCTCTACGTTTTGGCTTGCCATGATCCTTGACGGGACTAAACATTGCATGATATGCTATTGATGGATATTAGATTGCGCACAATGTAAGTTACGAGGAAGTTTTCAGCATGATGAAGGAGAGTTAAACATGAGTACAGACAGCAAGAGCAAGGTCCAGGTAGGTGATCAAGCGCCCGCGTTCTCATTGCCGACGCAAAACGGAACCGCGGTGAGTCTGGCGGATTTCCGAGACAAAATAGTCGTACTTTATTTTTATCCAAAAGATAGCACAGGTGGATGCACTGCTGAGGCGTGTTCGTTCCGCGACAACTATGAAGTCTTCAAGCAAGCCGGGGCGGAAGTTATCGGCGTGAGTTCGGATTCTGAGTCATCACATCAAAAATTTGCTTCAAAACATAAGCTGCCTTTTGTGTTGGTGAGCGATGCCAAAGGCGCATTGAGAAAGCAATATGGTGCAACGTCACTGGGTATACTGCCAGGCCGTGTCACCTATGTGATTGACAAACAAGGTGTGGTCCGCTATGTCTTCAACGATATGCTCAATGCAAAAAAACATATCGATGAGGCCTTGAAAGTTGTGCGCGAGATCGCGGCGTAAGTAATGAAAAAGGGGCAAAGTGTACGGACATAGCCTCTCTTCCTACATGGGGATTTTTGGAGAGTCTTTCAAGCCAGGGTTGGCCACGATGCCCCTGCTCGAAAGACTCTCCTCTCTGCTGGCTAGCGGATAAGCACTATCCTTTCACTGATGAGCCAATCGCTGCTCCGATAAAGTAGCGTTGGAAGAGAAAGAAAAGCAGGAGAATCGGGATGATATTAAACATTGAGCCAGCCAGTAGCAAGTTATATTGCGTATAATGGGCGCTCTTGAAAAAGAATAATCCCAACGGTAACGTGTACATGTCTTGCGTTCCTAACGCGACCAGTGGCCACTGGAAATCGTTCCAGGCACCCTGAAATGTCAGGATGGCCACGACAGTCAGCGCGGGCTTGACCAGAGGCAGAATCACCTGGTAGAAAATGCGCCAACGCGAGGCCCCATCGATCATGGCCGACTCTTCCAATTCTTTAGGCAGCGTTTTCATGAACTGCACCATAATAAAAATCGAGAAAGGTTGGGCCATCGCGGGCAGGATCAGTGCAAAGAACGTATTATTCAAATGCAGGGTATTCACGACCAGAAATTTGGGAATGAGCGTAATCGCCAGGGGAATCATCATGATGCCTAACGTCACCGTAAAGATAAATTCTCTGCCGCGAAAATGCAAGCGTGCCAGCGCGTACCCGGCCATAGCTGAGAAAAGAACGTTGAGCACGGTCGCGCCAAGTGCGTAAATCAATGTGTTGAGAATCCAGCGTAGAAAGTATGGATTGCTGAAGACATCCGTGTAGTTGGTGCCAATTGCGGGATTGGGCAGAAGACTGGGTGGGAACGCGAGCACATCGTGCATTGTTTTGAACGATGAAATCAACGTAAAGACCAGTGGACCGAGCGAGGAGACCAGGAAAATACCGAGAAGCAGGTAAATGATGAATTGCCACCACTTCAAGCGCGGTTCTCGCCGCCTTCCGGGCGCAACTGTCAGCACCTGGGCTTGTGTGCGTGTTTGGGCCTGTATCTGTGCCTGTGCCATAAAAAACTCTCCTTATCCCTCAACACTGGTATCGATAAAACGGCGCTGGAGGATCGTTACGACGAAAATAATCAGGAAGAGAATGACCGACATCGCCGCCGCTGAGCCAAAGCGACTATCGTTAAAAGCTGCGTTATAAATCTCCAACATGGGCGTCAGGGTGGAATTGAGCGGGCCACCATTGGTCATAAACTTGGCCTGGTCAAACATCTGGAAAGCGCCGATGGTGCCCAGAGCAACTACCAGGAAGATGGTCGGGCGCAAGAGTGGTACCGTGACGAGCCAGAAGGTCTGAAAACGATTGGCTCCATCGACCTCGGAGGCTTCGAGGACTTCACGTGGCAAATCCTGCAAAGCTGCGAAAAAATAGATCATGAAAGCAGCACCAGTGCTCCAGATAAGTAATAGCATCAATGCTGGTAGTGCCCAGAACGGATCGTTCAACCAGTCTGGCCCTGAAATATGGATGAGTGAGAGCAGATAATTAATGAGTCCATCGGGATTGTACAGCCAGAGAAAGATCAGCGAGGTGGCTACAGAAGAGGTGAGTGCCGGGATATAAAAGCTGGTGCGGAAGAAACTTTTGCCGCGGACAAGCGTTTGCAAGAGCAGGGCCAGAAGGAGGGCCAGAGCCGTTTGCCCCGCGACGACAACCACTGTGAACTTGAAGATATTGACAATCGAGATCCAGAAAGGACTGAGCGAGGGGTCGGTGAACAGTTGGTTAAAGAGCACTTGATAATTGTGTATGCCGACAAACTGTGGCGCGGTAAACCCAAGATCGACTGTGAACAGGCTCAGACCAACCCCGTAGACTGAGACCACGGCGAAAAACACCAGCAGGACAAAAAGATAGGGGAAGAGAAAGAGATATGCAGCGAGTGTCTCTTTACGCTGTCGACGCGAGGGTGGTGTACGCTCCGGGTCGTACCATGCCCATCTCTGTTTCTTTGTGGCCTGCTGCGGTTGAGTGATACTACGCGATTCGATTGGTTGGGCGGCCATACATCATACTCCTTCTGCTTTTTTCACAGCCAATTTTCCAGGTAGGGCTGGGAGAGGTGTTGAGCCATCTTCAGTGACGCAATACCTCTCCCATACGAACGAAATGGACAGATCAACCGCCCTGAAGCTGGGTATTGACCTGCGTGGCGGCATTATTCAAGGCTGTCTGAATGCTTTCCTTGCCGAGCAGAACTTCCTGAATCGCGTTACCGACATCGGTGTGGATGCTGCTGTCTTGCGGCCCATAATAATCCGCGTGGCTATATGCTGCAGCATTAAAGAGTACCTGCAAATCAGGGTGGGAGGCAAAGTAGGGATCGTTGGCCAGGCTCTTCAACGTTGGGAGGGCGAAGCCATCGTCGAGTACGACCTTCTGCACGTTTGCGCCTGTCATGTATTTAATCAATTCCCAGGCAGCTTCTGGGTGTTTTGTGCCGGAAAAAGCAGACCAGGCGTTGGTAAAGCTCAAATTTTCTGGCTGATGGTTGGGGCCAATAGGTAACGGCGCGATGCCATACTGGACGTTGGGATAGGTTGTCGTCATGTAGGGAACGAGCCAGCTTCCCTCCATAACCATCGCAGCGCGCTGCTGACCAAAGGCCTCGCCGTTCCAACCAGCGCCTACGCTTGTGGGCATGGCCGCGGTGTTGCCCTTGAAGAAGCTGTCGTAAAATTGCATAGCCTGGACACCCTGAGTGTTATTAAACGTGGCCTGGGTTCCGTTTTTGTTCAGCACCGAACCGTTGGCCTGGTCCAGAATAGCACCCCAGCGGGAGAGGTCGGCGGAGAGAACAGCGCCGTAGACGGAGTGAGGTGTGCCAGGATTCTGCGTCAGCTTTTGCGCGTCTGTTTGCATCTCGTTCCACGTCCAGCCAGCCCTCGGTGTGGGTAGCCCGGCAGCCTGGAACATTTGCTTATTATAGAACATGCCCAGGCTACTCCAATCCTTCGGCACGCCAAAGACCTGACCACTTGTGCAGGTAAACGGATTGATGAGCGTAGAATAATACTCGCTCGCCGCAACCTTGTCACGGGTCATGTACGGCGAAAGGTTGAGCAGCTTGCCCGCGCTGATGTATTCGCTGGACATCGACGGCTGTAAGTAGAAGACATCCGGGACGGTGTTGCTGGCAATATTGGCGCGCATCTTGGTGGGATAATCGCCGGGGATCGGTGACCAGTTGACCTTGATGTTGGGATGAAGGGCCTCAAAGTTATGAAGATTCTTGACCACCAGTGCATCCTCGGCAGGTGTCGAGCTAAAACCGGATACGGTGAGTGTGACTGTACCTGATTCAGCCGCTGTCGCTGTGGTGTTGGTGCTGGAGGGGCAGTTGATATAACTGTTGCCTCCGGTGAGGCCAACCTGACTTATGCCGTTATTGCCTCCACTACTCCCAGTCCCGCCGCCGCAGGCAGTCAGGAGCAGGGCAACGATAAGAAAGATCGGCGTAAAGCATGCTATTCGTCGTTTCATTACGAACCTCCTGAGGGGATCTCGTCAATGAGTTCCCCCTATGTAGTTTGTCGTCGCAAGCCAGAAATTTCCCACGATAAAAGGCATGGGATGATTACCAGCCGACACATAATTCATAGTGATGCAGTCCCCTGGCAGGGGGAATCTGCATCACACACCATTCCGGCTGCCCACTCTTCAATGCATACTCATCAACAATCTCCAATGTAAAAGAGGTTGGAGTTCCATTGAGCGTGACGCTACAAGGTTTTCTGTCCATAGAACATACACATCCAAGAGTGATTTCATACGCGGGGTCGCTGGTTTCCAGAGTGAGCTGAAAATTCTGTTCAGCTTTTTGTACTTGAAGCTCCATGCTGGCAGAGCCAACACGCACATCGTGTAAATGCGCACTATGCCAGGAGCCAGGAAGATGGGGAACACAACGCACACGGCGTCTGGCTGCATCTGGTCGCAAGCCCAGGAAGAAATGAACGACCGGCCAGATCAGCCCATAGCTTGACCAGGCTTGAATAAAACACCCCTCATCTGGTGAAATGTCACTGGCTGCGCCAGGCATACGGTGTGAGATGGTGCCTGCAATCTTATAGCAGTACTCCAAAGCCTGATCCATGCGTCCATAGTGCGCCTCAGCAACAGTCATGAGGCTGTTTGGTAAGGCCTGGCTGACGCGTTGGGTTTCAGGATTTAAATAGATGCCCCATGGACCATTGAACTCTTCTGCTTCAAGGCGCTTGAAGGCTTGCTCTGCATGCTCTGGAGTAGCTAGCCCCGTCTCCATGGGGGTAGCCGCGATCATATGTTTTAAGAGCCAGGGACGTTCTAGCTGGAGATCTCCGCTCCTCATTGTATGCTGTTCGGCGAAATGTGTAAGCAGAGCAGCACTGCGCTGTATCTCAGCCAGATCGTTCGCCCACAGTGGTTTGGCACTTTGTAAGGCCTGGTGGGATGCAGTGAGGGCGTTGGCTGAGGTGTAGATATCGCCATACAGTCCCTCCTCTTCCATCCACCAGGTGCTATTGACGAACGCGCGTAAGCGTTGTGCCTTTTCCAGCAGTTCGGGTATGACATCTGCGTCACCAGCCTCCTCAGCAAGTTCCGCCAGGCAGAGGAGCGCCTCGTAAGTGTAGGCGGCGAGATCCAGCGTTTTCATGCCTGCACCATGCTGAAGCTCGCGAGTATCTACGAGGCCTTTGCCGGTGGGACAAAGATTGCCTTCCAGGTCATGTTTACCTAGCACTCCATCGAGCAGACCGCGTTTACAAAAGCCATACATCTCTTGCAAGAAGGTGCGATCTCCCGTCCAGCGAAAAGTGTGATAGCATGCGCGTAGAAACAATGGCGTCTCGACAAGCATGCCGTTATGGTGGACGCGACCCTGTGTCAGGACTTCGTGAACCACCGTGCCATCGCCGTTCACCGACTCGCTATGGTTGGCAAGGGTGCGCAGCGAGTTTAACGCCAGTTCAAACTGACCGGAGGCGAGGAGTGGGAGCGTCGAATAGGCCGTGTCGCTGCCAAACCACCAGGGATAGTCAGGCAACCCGGCGGCAAGTCCCTGGCCAATTCCCGGAACGTTGCGCTCTAGCATTTGCAAACTCACTTTTCCCCAACCGAAGGCAGTGTCCATCAATTCATCATTGCTGTGCAATGCGCTCCGCGCGAGAATATGCTCATAGCGCTGGCATTGACGTATACAGAGTGCGTTAGACTGCGCCTGTAAGTGGCGGAACGTTGTCACCGCAGCTTCGCTGGAGCTGTTTGAGCCAGCAATCAGAAAGACCATTTCCTGCGTGTCGCTGGCTTCCAGGTTCAGTTGATAGCTCAGACGACCGGAGATTCCCTGACCGTCTGTCTGTTGGGTCGCCCAGAGTTCGTTGCCAATGGCCACTGCTGTTGGCCGTCGCTGTGCGCCAAATAAGACGTAGGCAGGATTGGCCGTGTTAGAGGCTGCAATACACGCTAGCTCATCCAGGTATACTGCCTCATCCCTGCCATCGCGCCAGATCAGACGATCTTTACCTAACCAGGCCATGCGTAGATCTGTCCGCGCTAGAAAGTGTAGTGTAAGCAGTAAAGGTTTTTTGCCCTGATTGATGAGCTGCACGCGAATCAACATGCCTTCGTAATTATCCACTCCATATTCATGACGGATGACCTCTAGACTGGGAAGCTGATAGGCAATTTCCACATGGCCAGGCGTCATGCGCCAGTGACTGGCTTGTGTGAGCCAATGGACTTTCCCAACAGGATGGGTAAGATCGGTTGGTCCAAAAATAACCCCTAACCAGAAACCGTCCAGCAGTTTGAGTGGATGGTCCCAGACACCAGACATTTCACTCGGCTGACGCCAGCCAATTTTGGGGAATTCGCCGTGCTGGGTCGCCACGCTATAGACTCGATTGCCCGCAGTGACATAGGGATGTCCCAGGTCTTTTGTCCGTTCAAGAGACCAGGGCCAGCGTTGTACTTTGATATCTCCAAAAGCAGAAGATACGAGCTGGTTGCCCGATGGAACTACCATGAGAGCCTCCTCTAATCTGTAAAGAAGTGTAACCGGGAGAAGTTACACAACAGTTGCAGGAAGGTTACAGAAAAGTTCCAAAAGGGAGATCGAGCAACGCTATGCACCAATTTCGGTATCTGGTGGCGAAAGGACTAATTCTGCCAGGGTGTGCTGGCGCAGTGCGCTCCGCCGTAACGGTTCCAACTGCTCTTGCGCCAGATCGTCGCAAAAAACGCCGAGCAGGAAAACATGGCCACGCCGAACATGGCGCGCCAGGTGTCCTAGCAGAGCGAACGTGGGCGTGTCAGCCCAGTGTAAATCGTCAAGTATCAGAAGTAGGGGACGCTGTGGATGAGCAAGTTTGTTGAAGAGCGCGACCAGGGCATCAGCCAGGATCAGCGGTTCGATGAGAGTATACTGGAGAGGAGCTGTAGCAGATCGGAAGATATCCGGTAGCAATTGGGCGATCTGGGCGATCCATACTTCTGGTAGGTCGATCCGGCTTGTATCCTCTCCAACAAGCCCCTGGCGTAATGCTTCAACAATGGCATGATACGCGTGTTCCTGCTCGACCTCCTGGCAAGTACCTTGTAAAACGAGCCAGGATGGGCAGATGTTTGCAATTATTTCCTGGATCAGGCGAATTTTCCCAAAGCCTGTTCTATCGTGAAGTAATAGCAATGGATACTGGTTATCGCTGCCGGTGAGATGGTATTGCAGCCATTCCATTGGTAAAAGTGTGGGGGGTGAAGGGAGGTCAGGAATCGAAGTAGCCTGCGATGAGGGCTGCCATACCTGCTCCTGCTGTGCTGGTACGAAGAACGCTGGCTCAGGAGGTCTACTGAAAGGCTCTTTGCTTCTGTGTACAATCTGTTCATAAAGGGCCTGGGTGGTGGGTGACGGTTTGATGGCAAGTTCTTGAGCCAGAATAGTGCAAAGATGCTCATACTGGCGTAACGCTTCGATGCGTTTGCCGCTAGCCCAGGAAAGGCGCATCAGGTGAGCATAGGCCTCTTCCTGCAAAGGATCAGTCGCGAGCAGCATTTGTATGCAAGCTATAGCCTGTTCCAATTGTTTGTCGGACTCATAAAGCTCCGCAAGCCGACGGAGCGTTGTGAGATAGAGGCGACGGAAATGGTCGCGGGTGCTACGTGTCCAGGCTTCAAAACCTGGCGAATCTTTAAGGTAGAAGCCGTCGAGGAAATCGCCACGATACAGGTCAATAGCCTGGCTTAGACCACGTGAGGT
Source organism: uncultured Ktedonobacteraceae bacterium (assembly GCA_964250225.1). Lineage (GTDB taxonomy): Bacteria > Chloroflexota > Ktedonobacteria > Ktedonobacterales > Ktedonobacteraceae > Paraktedonobacter. The sequence continues at coordinate 11,680 of CAXUEY010000002.1, forward strand.
AATAGCTGTCACTTTTTCGAAGATCTCTGTATCAAGCCAGAAAGGTGCACTGGGCTTCAATTTGAGTTGATCTGCGTCACTTATAATCCATTCGATACTTGTATCGAAACTACGCAGGAGAGCACGTACTTCAGCCAGCAGCGTTTTAAAAATGCGTCGAGCACTCTCTTCATCTACTTCCCCACAAAGGAGTGTGAGCAGGCGCTCCCTCGGCTGGGGAGTTTGAGTACAGACCAGGTAGTAGAGCAGCGCGCGCGAACGACGACGTGGGATTTTTACCAGTTGATCCTGATAGCGGATCTCTGGTGGCCCCAGAAGCCGGAATACGACCTGTTGCATAAAATCGGTTCCTATAACTACATTCTCAAGAGGAAGTGGTGAACGGTAAAATACTCTTGGAGGATTGCCCATACGAGTGGTTCGATGTATACATAAAATTGACTATCTTTATTTTATCACAGAAAGAATCCTGGATCTTTATCGTGCCTCCCTGAGACTCCGCGCCTGGCAAATAGACTGCGGGTATAATCCATGTATCTCATCTAAAGGAAGCCCGTTCTGCCCTATAAGATGCTCCCATTGACATTAACTCGCTCATGAGCTATACTCCTTGTAGAAATAAACCGAGACTCTGTTTATAAATAAGAAGGGAGGGAAACCATGCCACGTAGCGTCAATGAAGCGGCGTATGAGGCCCGTCGTAGTGCTATTCTTGACGTGGCCCAGCGAGCCATCGCAACAAAAGGATATGAACGCATGGCGATTGCTGACTTGCTGGGTGAGTTGCAGATTTCTTCGGGAGCGTTCTATCACTACTTTGACTCCAAGCCAGCCCTACTTCTGGCGGTGATCGAACGTCTGAGGGACCAGTTAATGCAGCGGGCGCTCCCCATCATCCATGATCCGGCCCCTGGCGCGCTGAATAAACTCCAGCGCTTCTTTAATATGCTGGATCGTGCTAAACTTGAGCACAAAGATTTTGTGCTCTCGTACATACACATCTGGTATGGTGATGAGAATGCTATCGTGCGCTATAAACTCCATATCGCTAGAGTCGAACTTCTCACCCCCTGGCTGGAAGAGATCATCCGTCAGGGGGTCGCAGAAGGCGTCTTCACCACACTCTATCCCGATCAGACAGCCAGGATGATCCTCGCTCTGCTTGAAGACCTGGGTGATGCCACAGCCTGGTTGTTCCTGCCAGGAGAACATGAGCCCTTTGACCTGTCCCGCCTGACACGGATCATTGATGCATGTATTGATGGGTTGGAACGCCTATTAGGAGCGCCTGCGGGTTCTTTGCAACGCCCATCGTCTGAAGAACTCTCTCAGTGGTTGCCTCCGACTTTTGGAGCAAAGGAGAAGTAGCGGTATCAATCATGCAACCTACCATCTTCAAGATGGATAACTGCTGTTTTGAGCAAATTTCTAGATCAAGAAATGTAAGCAACGAAAGAAATACTAAAGGAGCAAGTGCTATGACAACGCAAGAGCCAGCCATCGTGATTGAGAACCTGGCAAAATCCTATGGCAGTGTGCAGGCCGTACGTGGCATCTCAATGAGCGTCGGGCGCGGTGAGATCTTTGGTTTCCTGGGACCAAACGGCGCGGGCAAAACGACCACGATCCGCTGTCTGCTCGATGTCATCCGCCCCAGTTCAGGTGCAATCCGCGTGCTGGGTCTGGATGCACAGCGCGATGCACACGCCATGCACCAGCACATTGGTTATCTGCCGGGGGATGTGCGTCTACCGGGGCGCATGACGGGTAAACAGGTTATCAACTACTTCGCAAGCTTGCAGGGTCGCGAACCTGTGTTGCTCAACGATCTGGTCAAACGCTTTGATGTGGAAATGAAACGTCCGCTTAAAGGCTACTCCAAAGGTATGCGCCAGAAAATTGGCATTGTGCTGGCCTTTATGTGCGATCCCGATGTGCTGATCCTGGACGAGCCCACCTCCGGCCTCGACCCGCTTTTACAAAAAGTGTTTAATGAGTTTCTGCTGGAGGAGCAGGCACGTGGCAAGACGATTTTTATGAGTTCGCATATTATGAGCGATGTGGAGAAGGTCTGCCAGCGCGTCGCGGTGATCCGCAGTGGAGAACTGGTCACGCTTGAGACGGTCGAAGCGTTGCGTGAAAAGGCGGGCCAGCAGGTGATGGTTGAGTTCAGCGATGAGGTGTCGGCGCAAGAGCTGGCTGGTATTCCAGGAGTGAGTGTGGTAACGAAAACCAATGGTGCATATCACTTTAATGTGAGTGGCAATATGGACGCCTTGATTAAGGCACTTAGTCAACACCAGGTGGTCCGCCTGCATTCCCAGGAAGCGCCACTGGAAGAAGTATTCTTAAAGTTTTATGAAGAGCCGGAAAAGGTTGCTCCATTGGCATGATAGGCCGTGGCTCTATAAGGAGATACGAGAATGGCGACAACGACAAGCATCAAAAGTGTCCCGCTGGTGAAGAAACGCACGCGTGGTCTGGCGGTGACCGCACGATCTATGACGAACAGTAGTGCTGTACTCAGCGTGGCCTGTTTCTATGGCTTGCTGATCATTTTAATCCTGGCTCCCATCTACCCGGTGATGACCGGGGCAAACATTGAAGCAATCCTATCTTCAGGTTTTATGTCCGCGATCCTCGGCGGCCATCTGAACAGCTTCTCCAATTTCTCGGCATTTCTGGGACTTGAAGTTTTCAGTTCGGTCTATGGCCTGCTCTTTGGCGGTTGTGTGGCCTGGATGGCGGGTGCCGCACTGCCCATTACTATCGAGGATGGTACACTCGATCTGGCGCTTAGTCGTCCTATCAGACGCACACGTTATTACCTGGAGAACTGGCTGGGCATCTTGCTTGGCGCGGTAGTCATCAGCCTGGTGCTCGCGCTTGCGGTCTGGATTGATACGTTTATCGTCAACCATGCTGGCATTGACTGGCAGTGGATGTGGATTACGCTATTCGTGCAGTGGACCTTCCTCTTCTTTGCGGCGGGTCTGGGGATGCTCTGTGGCTCCTTGATCAGTGCCAGTCGAGCAGCAGGTGGTACGGCTGTGGCCATCGTTGTGCTGGGGTATCTGCTCAACACCTTTGGTGGCCTCTCCGACCAATTCAAGTGGATGCTCAAAATCAGCCCTTTCTACTACGCGCCAGCCATCGATCCGCTGGTGAACCATCAATTGACCTGGTGGTATCCCTGCCTTCTGGTGGGAGCTGGCCTTGTGTTTGGAATCGTCGGTCTGGTGGTGTTTAATCGGCGAGATCTACCCACAGTTTAAGAGGAGCATGCGCAAGCATGCGTCGTTAGCAAGGTGATTGTGCATGTAAGTGTGTTTTTCCTGATCAGTGCTAGAGCGCATATTTATGGTATAGTGCTGGTCAGGAAGGATTGAGAAGGAATCTGGATATACTGGATGGTTTTTTATGTTGAAGCTATAGTCATATGACTATAAGAAGCTTTTGTCAAAGAGGGACGTAGAGAATATGGCGCGTATTGATGGGGTTGATCCTGAAGAGGTTGAGACCTCTATCAGAAAGGTTCTGGAAGCACAGGTAAAGACCTGGGGCGCACCATTGCTCAATCACCTGGTGTATGCACGACGCCCGTCGATCTTTCGCGGAGTGCGCGCGATGTGGACGGGCCTGGGAACTTCAGGGCTGATCGATGAGAAGCTGCAAGCTCTGGTGAACCGCCGTGTGGCCTCGCTAAATGGATGCGATTTCTGACAGGATATTAACGCTGCCGTGGGCAGCAAGCTGGGTATCTCTGATGAGAAAATTCTCGCGCTGGCGGATTACGCGACTAGCCCACTCTATAATGAGGTCGAGCGTGCCACGTTGGAATACGCCGACCATATGACTATCACCGGACGCGAGGTCAACGACGAATTCTTCGCGTATCTCGGTCAATTCTACACTGACGATGCGCTAGTCGAACTGACCGAGATTATTGCCTGGGAAAATGCGTCGAGCAAGTTTAATCGCGCCCTACGTATCCCAGCGCAGGGACTCTGGAAGCGCAAAGTATAGCCCTGACGAATTCTCGCCCATCGCTCGATTCTCTGTACGCAATTTCCGCACTCCTGGCGTATTATATAGAGGTAGAGATTATGAAAGCGAGAGGAAAAACCTATGGTCGTAGAGAAAGCACAAGATGCCCCCCATCCTTCTGACACCTATCAGCCCATCGAGGACTACGCGGTAATTGGCGATCTCCATACAGTCGCGCTGGTCGGCAAGAACGGCTCAATCGACTGGTGCTGCATCCCACGTTTTGATTCGCCAAGCGTCTTTGGCTCGCTGCTCGATGCAGGCAAAGGTGGCTTTTTTCGCATCAACCCTCGGCTCGATGATGGAACCAGGATGGGACATAAACAGCTCTATTTGCCAGAAACCAATATCCTGATTACACGTTTTTTGACCGCAGATGGCGTCGGCGAGATTACGGACTTCATGCCGGTGAAGGTGAGCCGCGTAGTTGATCACCAACACAATATCATTCGCTCGGTGACAGTCGTGCGCGGATCTCTGACCTTTGAGATGGTCTGCCGCCCGGCTTTTAATTTTGCCCGCGACACGCACGAGGTCTATACCTACGATGAGGGCGCGGTCTTCGCAAGCCAGTCGCTCTGTCTGGCGCTTTCTTCCAGCATGCCACTGGAAAAGGATGGCCAGGGGGGCGCGCGCGCGACATTTACATTACAGGCGGGCGAATCCGTGTACTTTGTGCTGGAGAGTGCGCGCCATCATGATCTCTTTCCGCACCGCCCAGGCGTAGGAGATTACAAAGAAAGTTTTCAGAGGACACTGAATTACTGGCGGCGCTGGTGCTCACAGTTTCAATACACCGGACGCTGGCGCGAGATGGTGCTGCGCTCGGCGCTGGTACTCAAGCTGCTCACCTATTCACCCACAGGCGCGATTGTGGCAGCTCCGACGACCAGTCTGCCGGAGACGATTGGTGGGCCACGCAACTGGGATTATCGTTACACCTGGCTGCGCGATTCCGCATTCACGCTCTATAGCCTGCTCTCGCTGGGTTTCACACAGGAGGCCGAGGCCTTTATGGGCTGGCTAGATAACCGTTGTCATGAGTTAAAAGCCAATGGCTCACTGCAACCAATGTATACCATTGATGGCAAGCACGATCTGACGGAAATAACACTCGACCATCTGGAGGGGTATCGAAAGAGTGGACCTGTTCGTATCGGCAACGGCGCCTATAAACAGAATCAACTCGATGTCTATGGCGAATTAATGGATGCTGTCTATATCTATAACCGTTACGATGCCATCTCGTATGACCTTTGGAGAAACCTGCGCCGTCTGCTCCAGTGGCTGGAGAAAAATTGGGACAAACCCGACGAGGGGATCTGGGAAGTACGCGGCGGCCCGAAAAACTTTGTCCATTCCCGCCTGATGTGCTGGGTGGCCTTTGACCGCGGACTACGCCTGGCGCGCCAGCGTGGTCTGCCAGCCCCTATGGTTCGGTGGATGGAGACCAGTGGAGAAATCTACGAGCAGATTATGGAGCAGGGCTGGAGTACCAAAAAGAAAAGTTTTGTGCAGTACTATGGTAGCGAAGCCCTCGATGCCAGCTCGCTGTTGATGGTCCTGACCAAGTTTGCCGGCGCCTCCGATGTTCGTATGCTCAACACAATCAGCGCTATTCAAAAAGAACTGACCAGCGATTCCCTCGTCAATCGCTACATTCCTCAGCAAGCGGCCAGCGATGGTCTGGGGACGCTCGAAGGCACATTCAGCCCGTGTAGCTTCTGGCTGGCCGAGAGCCTGGCACGCGCGGGCCTGGTGGACGAGGGACGCCTTATGCTGGAAAAGATGCTGACTTACTCCAACCACGTCGGCTTATACGCTGAAGAGGTTGGGCCAACCGGCGAAGCGCTGGGAAACTTTCCGCAGGCCTTCACACATCTCTCACTTATCACCGCCTGTACAAACATCGACCAGGCGCTCAATAAGTCGCACACCAATGGAGCGATATTCCGCTAACCCCTCTTCATAGAAACGCTGAACATCAGGAGCGAGCGTACAACAACCTGCCTACTCGCTCCTGGCCTCCAGACGATGCCTGATAGAGTGCATAAGCGAACGTCTGCATACAATAAAGGCCACCAGAAGTGCGAGCACAATGCCGATGGCGGGGAATGTATAAAAATGCATCAGGTGCAGCGCCTCTTTCCAGCGCGGACCCAGTTCCCAACCAACGAGCAGGCAGGTTGTACACCAGATGGTAGAGCCGAGTAAGGAAGCCAGCACAAAACGGGGCAACGGCATAGCAGAGATGCCAGCAGGGAAACAGGCAAATGGGCGAATATATGGGATGATGCGCGAAAAGAAAATCATACGCCAACCCGCCTGAGCAAACCAGCGTTCGGCCAGCCGCACTTTCCGCTCATCAATGCGCAGAAAGCGGGTCAGGCGCAGCAGCAGCGGCTCTCCATAGCGCCTGCCCAGACCATACGCGCAACAGGCCCCTAGCAGACTACCGCTAATTGCCACGAAGAGTAAAAGGCCCAGATTCACTCGACCCAATGCAGCAAGCGCTCCAGTACTGAGCAACAACGTTGTATTGAGGATAGGCACACCACTACTCTCCAGGAACAAGAAAGTGGCTACTACTATATAAACCAGCAATGGAGATATATGTTGCAATATATGCACAACAAAGCCCACATGCGCATCCTTTTCAAAAATCGCCTCGCCTGCGCGAGAACGATGTGTCACAGTTCCTTTCTTATGACGAACAAACGTTACGTATGGTTGCATTCTGGTAGCTGAGATTGGCGCTGAAGAAAAGAGAAAACCGCCACGTTTCCTGTTGATGTCGATCAGCATTTTCTCAGTGCGAACAACATTATCTTTGCATTTTAGCGCAGAGATGAGATATACTTCATGCTAATTGTCTGGAGAGTAAAGATGATCACTGTTATCAAACTCAGCCACAAGGGCGAAGAGCAGACACGCTATGATGCAGAGGTGCGCACCCATCTAGCCAACGGAGTAATCCTGGATGCCTATTGGAAACGCGCGCGCATGGATCTGGGGTATACGCTCTTTGAACCGGGGGACCATTTTACCGAATATTTTTACACAGATCGCTGGTTTAATATTTTTGCCATCGCAAGCGTGAACGGTCAGCACAAGGGCTGGTACTGTAATATTGCCATGCCCGCGCAGATCGGCGAGGAGCGCATTGAGCAGATCGACCTGCTGCTCGATGTCTGGGTCAGACCAGATGGCGAAGTGCTGTTGCTCGATGAAGAAGAATTTGCCGCCGAGACCACGCTGACAGAAGCGCAACGCAGTGGCGCGCGTCAGGGGTTGCAAGAGTTGCTGTCGCTGATCCACGCCCGCCACGAACCATTTCACCAGGATAGTATGGATAGCATACCCTAATGCGTTTGTATGTGTTTGGGTGAGATGTCTTCCACTGACCACGTGCCGAAAAATTTGATGGCATGTGCGTGATAGACTTCCAGAATATCGCGGATCGCCTCGACCTCCTGGGCGGTCGTAGCATGAATATGCAGAATATGATGGCCCTTGTACGCTTCAGATTTATAGACCGCCGCCCCCGTTTCATCGGTTGTGCCCTGAAAACTGGACAGAAAACGCTGCAGCCAGTTGCGGTTGGCCTCCAGTTCTCCAATTTTCTGCAACTCCTCGTGACTCTCCATCAAACGAATATCACGCACATTATATCCCGCGTCTAAAAAAGCTTGCGCGGCCATCTGCGCCTCCCACAGGTCATCAATCACCGCCACAACATAGTTACGCGGATAGATGGACCCGCTGACCGTTTGCGGAAACTTTGGATGGTATGCTTGAGTCATGGCAATGATCTCTCCATTTCTACATGAATGGATGCTCACCTCTTCCATCGGCATCCCTTTTTCCTTCTTTCTCAATCGGCTAAAAAGAGATGTTCATTAGAGTCTTGCTATATTTTTCTCCACCAACTATCGTTCTATCCAAACATTGCCGAGCCTTCAATTTGGGCAATAGCATTCAGGTTGTATCGCTTTCCCTCTTCCCCAGACCATACATGCCGCTTGACCATAAAAGTAGGCCAAACAAATCGGTCTGTCTTACGACTATAGGAAATCTTAATTATGAACGCTATTCCTGTATTGCACAAGCATCTCCACTCGTCGCATCCGCGTCCTGCACCACAAACGAGGCAGGCGTGGGCAAAGAGAGCAGCCGCGCGCGTGTGGAGGCAATGGCCAGTTCGCCCTGGTCGGAGGCCAGCCAGCGGCGCCCAAGCTGCTCGGCCACGGCAGGGGTCACACCGCTGCCACAGAAACAATCGAGTACGAGGTCGCCGGGTTCGGAGGAGGCGAGCAGGATACGTTCAAGGAGCATGGCAGGTTTTTGTGTAGCATAGCCGGTGCGTTCGGGGTCGCGCTGGTGCAGATGGCTGATGTCGCTCCACACATCCGTTGGGGTCATGCGGCTCTCCTCAGAATAGATGTAGACGCGCCCATTGGCCTTGATGCTCCAGTGGACCTGGCCATGCTCGTCGAGATGTTTGCGCATGTGGTTACGTTTCTGTCCCCCGCGCCTCTCACCAATCCGCTCACCGTGAAAACAGTAATCAGCAGATTTGCTATAGAAAAGGATCGTATCGTGCTTGCGTGCATAGCGCCGTGTAGCCCGTCCGCCAGATTGGTAATGCCAGATAATCTCGTTTTGAAAACCTGAGCTTCTTCCATCCAGATTCGCGCCAAAGATCTCATCAAGCAAGATACGGGCATAATGGGCCACGCGCCAATCCAGGTGAACATATAGACAACCATCCTCCGCCAACAGAGCATGCAATAAACGTAGGGTTGTCGCGAGCCAGGGAATATACGCTTCCAGATCCCCCTGCCATCTATCGCTATACGCCAGAGCGGACCCGCTCATAAAGTCGCGCCCGGTCATAAATGGCGGATCGATGTAGGCCAGGTCAACGCGACCCGCGAACTCCGCCAACAGAGCTGCCAGCACCTGCGCGCGTTCTCCCTGGATCAGCCGATTCTGCCAGTTCTCCACAGCTTTGCCTTCGGGATAGATCGCGCGGGTAGACAGACGTGGCCGTATCTCAGGCTCGTCTGGGTACTGCGTACGCTCTTTATCGCGCCAATATAATTCAACCATGTGTGTCGAAATTCCCTTTATACCTGTTAATTGCACTTTCTAAAGAACAGAAACCGGCGAAAGCCTGACAGATAATTGCTGCATCTGATAGGCAGACTATCGCGAGAGGTTCCGCGACCATTATGCTTGTATATAGTATAGTGAAAACCGTCGTACATGGCTAATGAGATCGAACGTCTACAGACATGATATAATGGCGTAACATGAAAGATATGTGGGGGGAACAAGACAATTATGCTCTGGCTTTTAACATTTGGCTGTATCGTTGCCTATATCGCTGGCCTGATCCTGCTGGTGAAGATTATGCCCGGCCTGCTGAAACGCGCATATGATGACGCGTTGTTTATCGGCGTTGCTGCGGTGGCCGTCCTGGGGGCCATGCTTGCTTTTGGAGCGATTGGCATCACATTCGCCACCTTCAGCGGAAATGCGCTTGTCCGTATCTTCGACGGGCTGCTCGTGCTCATTCTCCTGCTTACCGCGCTGCGCACCGCTATCGGAGCCTTGCGCCCGCGTTACGGTATCGGCGTGGGTACCTATCGTGTTTCACGTATTCTGACCGGCGGCTTTTTTCTCGCCGTCGCAGCCGCTGCTGTATATATCCTGATTTTACTGTTCATACCGGCATAACGTACCTCTCCCTTCGCTGCCTCTGAGCCTGGGCTCGTTCGATAGAGAGCGCATTCCTATATGGAACGCCGTCCCCAGGCCGCTTGTGTGAGGGCAGTTTCGGAACCTCCATAAAAGCTGTACATTTTGATACACTGATATACTGGCATTACACAGCGTTGTGTATCCTGGAAATAGATACGGCACATAGCAAAATATATATTGTTATGGATTTATAGAAGGGATGAGCAAATGTGCAATCAGCGAGTACAACACGCACGGCCATATATGCAAACGAGATGGCCAGGCCTCTTCACTCTGTTTCTGCTCGTCTGCCTGCTCGCGCTGAACGCGTGCGGCAGCCTCAACAACAGTCAATCCGTTAAAAAAGCTGGGGATCACGCGCAAGCTGCCCTGGCTATCTCTTTGCGTCAGCAGGGCCAGACGCAACTGCGCGCCTTTCAGCAGTGGATTGCTCTGATGCAGCAGTTTCAGGGCAATACCAGTTCTTATCAACAGACCTATACCAGCGATCAGCGTGCATTGAGGAGCGCCAGAACCAATGCCACGTATCACACAGCGTTAAATACACTAACAGAGCATGTTGATCACATCAAAATAGCCGCGCTGAAGGCCGAAGCTGGCGATCTCCAGCAACAATTAAACCAGCAGTACACCGCCTGGAGTCAGGCCCATACCTATCACGACGCGTACAACAATACGACCTATCACCTGGGCTTTGAATACGGTCCCGATGGTATGGGTGGGATCATCTCAGACGACCTGAGTAGCGCGAAAACCCTGGCCGACTATCAACAAGCGGTTGAGGATGCCAGTACCGCGCTGACCAGTTTCCGAGCGTATAAAGACAACGTGAATAATCCTACACCCTGGAACAAGGCCCACGTGTCCGACCTTCTGCTTATGCAGCACTATGGTTTCACCAACCAGAAGGTCGTCGTCATTTCTTTAAGTGAACAGACCATGCGTGTGTACGATGGTGCACAACTGGTCAAGGCTTTCCACGTGACCACAGGTCGGCCCGCGCGACCCAGCCTGCCCGGTTCCTGGCAGGTTGAAAACAAACTCTCGCCGACTGTTTTTAAGTCCGATGCTCCCGTCGGCTCGACCTACTGGTATCCCGACACGCCCATCCACTACGCCCTGCTCTATCATAGTGGCGGCTACTTTATTCACGACAGTTGGTGGCGTGACGACTATGGTCCCAACACGCAGTTTCCCCATGTGGACTCCAGCGGAGACTCGTTCTCTTTTGATGGCTCCCACGGCTGCGTCAACGTCACCACAAACAACGCCGCCTGGATCTATCAGTACGCCGATACGCATACCCATGTCCTGATCTACTAAATAAGCCATGTGGAAGTGGACATGAGCGTGAGAGAAACTGCACACATGCAGATCCTCTCACGCTCATCCTTTTTTCCTGGTTATGAAGAAAAAAATCTGTCTAAGCGGGTGTAATCAACACGCTGAACTTATCCCAGATATTCATAAACTGTGTATGCGTGAGCACTGTGCGGTTGGTCATTGAGGAGTCCACCACATAGACATTATTGGCATCGCCACCCTTCACCACCATAATATGGCCAGGGATACCAACAATCACCGGCATCCCACTGTTCGCCACGTCGATCAGATCTTGTAAGGTGCGCGGGGGAGTGGAACTGGCTTTGAAACCAAAATAGGCCGCCGCGCGCGCCATGGCCGGCTCGCCACCAGTCAGGCCATCGTAGGTATTCCAGATGCCCATATTCTGTTCCACCTGTAAAACATCCGAGGCAATATAGTGATGCCCATAGGCGTTCATCACCTCTTCCAGTGAAATACCCGAACAGGACGACCAGGACCAGACTTGATACTCGGACTGGGTGGCGTACTGATTACGGTCCGCTGAATTCACGCGCACAATGCGCGAGCTGGCGGTATCGGGAGCTGGCTGAAACGCAGTTGAAAGCGCCTGGGCGGAAAGTTGCGTATTATTTGTAGTGCTTGAAGCAATGGCTCGCGTAAGCTTGTGGAACATATCGCCTGCCGCCCCGGTTTGAATCAACAGGCCCAGGGCAATCATCATAAGCAGCCCCAGGGAAACCACCGAGCGGCGTCGGCTATACCAGCCTGACGAAAGGTGCGCCGAAGATACTACTGCTGGTAAGGAATGGGTCAGCTCTAGCGGTGCCTGATTCTCGACCCCAACCATAGATCCATCCCTCAACTGCATCACCACCATCATGCGACCCGTCGTTGTTGAGATCTCATCTTTCTGCCGCGCAAGTTCACGCAAATGTTTGCGGCGTGCGATCCAGGCGCTGAGCAGAAAACTGCCAATAATCAAGAACACCGCAGCAAGCAAAAGCGCCGTAACTATGACAGCCGACATAAAAAACCTCCATGTTTTGATCCAGAACATCCTTAGTATAGTCACTTTTTCCCGAAATAGCGGGCTTTTTTCTCAAAAACAGCCAGAATGTGCTATGCTCTATCATTGTTTCTTAACCAATGCGGCTATGCACCCCATAATCACGCGTCCCATTCGGCCTCGACGCTTGCACACAAAAATCGGGCGGTCAGTCCCCCCTCATCGAGCAAGGTAATGTTCTCAACACCCCCAACTCGCGCGACCGACCGTCCAACTCTGAATTGAAACGTGCGAGAGGGTCATTTCTGGGGGAGAAATTTTTCCCCTCACCCGTTCACAGATCAAAAATCTTGCCGGGATTGAGCAAACCCTGTGGATCGAACAGCCTTTTGAGCTGGCGCATCCATTCAACAGCCGCGCCATGCTCATCTTGCAGAAAACGTTTCTTGACCAGGCCAATGCCGTGCTCGCCTGTAGCGGTCCCACCCAGTTCTAGCGCGCGTTTGGTCAGGCGCAGCGAATAGTCTTCAGCCAGGCCCCACTGATCCCGTTGGACGGCGATGACGGTGTGAAAATTGCCGTCGCCGACATGCCCGATGATACTGCCGGGCAGGTGCATCTCCTGCAACAGCCCTTGCGCGTAGAGCACCAGGTCGGTCACACGCGAGAGAGGCACCGCCGTGTCTGTACTGTATTGGAAGCAGCCGGGGTTGCAGCGCACGACCGCCCAGTAGAAGTTGTGACGCGCTTCCCACTGGATGGCTCGCTCCTCCGCACTGCTCGCCGCGTCAATCTCCAGCGCCCCCGCTTCGCGCATCAGCCGCTCGGCCAGGCGCGCCTCCTCGCTCATGGCCTGGGCGCTGGAACTGTGGAATTCCAGAAAGAGCGCGGGCTTCTCCAGATAGTGCTGCCCCTGATCGCGGTTGATAAAGCCGAGACTCAGTTCGTCCAGCAATTCAAGACGCGCCACCGGCAGCGCGCTGGCCATGATGCGATACGCCGCCTGACTGGCCTCGCGTAAACTGGGGAAGAAAACACGCAGGGTATGCACAAAGGTCGGAATGGGATAGAGACGCAGCACCAGACGTGTGATGATACCCAGTGTGCCAGCCGCGCCGATAAAGAGATCTTTCAGGTCATAGCCGCTACTCGTTTTGCGCACACTGCGTCCCAACGTGAGCAGTTCGCCGCTGGCCAGCACGACATCCATCTCAGCGATGTTCTGGCGCATGCCGCCGTAACGTACCGTGGTTGTGCCGCTGGCATTGGTCGAAGCCATCCCACCCAGCGTGGCATTGGCCCCTGGATCAACCGGGAAAAAGAACCGCGTCTGCTCGATGGCCGCGTTCAACTCCTCGCGGGTAATCCCCGGCTCGACCTCGACCAGAAAATCCTCTGGGCGAATCGCCAATACGCGTTTCATACGCGACAGGTCGAGGCTGAGCGCCGGTCCCTGCGGCGTCAACTGCCCCTCCAGGCTGCTGCCGCCGCCATAGGGAATGACAGCCACATTCTCTGTGCGCGCCCACGCCAGCGCGTCTTGAACGTCGGCCACCGTTTCGGCAAAGACCACCGCCAGTGGTGGATAGATCTGGGGATAGTTCTTATCCTGTCCATGCGCTTCCAGTACCACACGCTCAGTCACCACCTTCGCGCCCAGGCGTTCCTGCAATTGTGTAAGCATAGCCAGGCTCTCCTCGCATTTGTAGATGACACATCAATCTTGCTCTATTGTATCTCATGGAGAGTAGATACAGGCGCCTTTCGCTGATGTGATACGATAGGATCATCGACATCACATGGAGTAGTAGACATGAGCGAATATCAGCGTTACGAATTTATGACCGTAGATCGGCCTCTGACACGGGCGCAACTCGACGCGGTCAACGGCCTTTCCAGCCACATTGAAGCCTCATCCACCCATGCTGTCATCGAATATCATTGGGGCGACTTCAAGCACGATCCCATGAAGGTGTTGCACAAATATTTCGATGGCTTCCTCTACTGGGCTAACTGGGGTTCGCCGCAACTGGCCCTGCGTTTCCCACACGCAGCCTTGCCCGCCAATCTCCTCGACGAATACGATTGCGACGAGTATGTCACGTTCACCCAACATCCCGATTATGACATTCTTCATTTCAACTTTGGCGAGATGGAGCCGCCTGACGAATGGGTTAGTTATGAGTTAGGCTCACTTACCCCACTACGCGATGAACTCATGGCAGGTGACCTGCGCGCACTCTATATCGGCTGGTTGGGCAGTCAACCCATGATCTCTGGCGCATACGGTGATGAGGACTACGAGCGGGATGACGATGAAGACGAGGATGAGCAGATAGAAGAGGACAGCGAACTACGAGGAACGCCACCCATCTCGCCCGCGTTCGATAAACTTACGGCGGCACAACAGGCACTGGCAGAATTATTACGCGTGCCAGGAGAACTGCTCGCAGCAGCAGGTCAGCATAGCAAAACAGGCAAAGCTACATCCGACGATCACTTTGCAGCCTGGATCGAGCTATTGCCACTGGAGCGCCGCAATGACTACCTGGTGCGCTTCGCCCAGAACGAGCCGGGCCTGAGCCGCGTGTTGGCTCAGGAGTTGCGCGAATTAGGTCGAGGTAAAACGCCAGCGCAACCAGCCACTGGTGAACGCGTCCCCTACGCCACACTCTACGCCGAAAGCAAGTCCATCAACGCTAGATGGAAACGCGAAGAACACGAACGCCAGCGTCAGGCCCGTCTGAGCCATCTGCAAGATATCCACGCTCAGCAGGACACGTACTGGCGTCAGGTTGAGCAGGAAGCTACACGCGGGACGAGCACAGGCTACGCTGAGGCGGTGAAACTATTGGTCGATCTGCGTGATGCCGCCGAGCACTTTAACGAAACGCCAGCGTTTCAAACACGGTTCAGCGCCTGGGTTCAGCCTCACCTGCGCCGGACCGCTCTTGTCAGGCGTTTGCGAGAGAGTACGCTTCTACCATGAATCTAGGTGCTGAGCTATGCCAAATTTCGAGATCGTCAATATTCACGATAGCGCGCTCTGGACAGCGCGCCAGGGACACGGCCCGGCGCTGGTGTGTTGTCATGGCGGACCCGGTTTGTGGGATTATCTTGAACCTGTGGCTGCAATGGTAGATGATCTGGCGACAGTCTACCGGTACGACCAGCGCTCCTGTGGCCGATCTACGGGCAGCCCTCCCTACGATGTTGCTACCGCAGTTACTGATCTTGAGGCTCTGCGCGCGCACTGGCAGCTTGAACAATGGACCCTTTTCGGACATTCCTGGGGCGCCACACTTGCGCTGGCCTACTGTCTCGCCCATCCATCCAGGGTGCGCGCGTTAATCTATCACTCCGGGATAGGCATTGATGCCGCGTGGAAGGCTGAGTATGCACGCAATAAAGCTGCGCTGCTGCATCCTGATGAGCAGCGTCAAATTGACGAACTGCGCGCTCAGCTTCCTCTA
Source organism: uncultured Ktedonobacteraceae bacterium (assembly GCA_964250225.1). Taxonomy (GTDB): domain Bacteria; phylum Chloroflexota; class Ktedonobacteria; order Ktedonobacterales; family Ktedonobacteraceae; genus Paraktedonobacter. The sequence goes on from CAXUEY010000002.1 coordinate 27,298, forward strand.
CTCCAGGGCACCGAGTACGATGAGACTGAGCGAGCATACTGCGAGTTATCCTGGTCTATCGATTTCGCGGACCGCTCGCGAGGTCGCGAATTAGCGCGCCAGCTTTTTGTCTCTGGACAACACATCAATTTCGAGGTCAACAAGATGTTGGGGCAAGATAGTGATCGCTTCGCCCAGCAAAAGGACATGCCTGAGCAACTGGCAAACCTGCACATCCCAACGCTCGTCATTCATGGGGCGCTTGATCCTCGTTCTGCGCGCTTCGCTCGCCATCTCGCAGCATGCATCCCATCTGCCATTTACATAGAAATACCCAACGTGGGACATATGGCATGGATCGAACAGCCTGAACGCACGCGTGAGATTCTGCGGGCATTTCTTGAACGGATACTGTAATATCTATGCCATTGGCAGAGAGTATCATTTTCACTGTATTCAAGGGGAAACAAATTTTATGAGCATACGCTTACGCTGCTATCATCCCAACGACCTGGAGCCTGTTGTGCAACTCTGGTATTGGTCATGGCATAGCGCGTTTCCCGATCTCCAGCATCCACAAACCTTCCAGCAATGGAAAGAGCGTTTGCAAGATGAGATTGTACCAAATGAGCAGGTATGGATCGCGGAAATATCCGAACAACTCGTTGGTTTTATAGCGTTACGCGAAAATGGCGGCCACCTGGACCAGATCTTTGTCTCCCCTGAAATGCAGCGTCAAGGGGTGGGTACAGCCTTGCTGAAAAAAGCGCAAGAGTTGTTACCAGCGGGCATCACGCTGGATACATTGCAAAGGAATAGCCAGGCGCGCCGTTTTTATGAGAAACATGGCTTCCAACCAGGACGGACAGGGACCAACTCTATCAACGGGCATGCCAATATTACATATCATTGGACGCCTTGAATAGCTCATGTGCCGCGTCCGGCATCGGTGAAGCTGCTCGTGAAGATGCTGAGCACCTGGCCGGGATCGGGCGCGCTTAGCACCTCGATATGGGTGATCCATTTGACCCACTCAAAACCGCGCCGACCAGGGGCAACCAGGCGCAAAGGGAAACCGTGGTCATAGGAGAGAGGCTCTAGTTCTGTATGGGTCGCCAACAGTGCTCCGCGCGCTTCCTGTAATGGCAAGCTCCAGCGGTAGCCTGTCACCGAGATAAAACTCACGTAGCGCGCATCTGCGTGAGGGTGAAGCGTGTCAAGCAGGCGTCCTATGCGCATGCCCCGCCAGTGCTGGGTGCTATAAAAGCCACCGGTACAATCCAACGTCGCCTCTAATTCATCATCTGCCGCAGCAAGTTCGTCGTAGGTGAAAGAACGCGATGTAGATACAGCGCCTCCAACTGAGAGTCGCCAGGTCTGTGCATTCAGCGGACGCGGTTGGTCAGCGACCCAGCTTGAAGAGGGGAACGCGTTGCCTGCATAGCTACCACTTTCGTATGAGCCGCTGAAACGTCGTCGTGAGCCGGGCAGTTGCAGCACACGCTCAGCCAGTTGTTGCCCCGGCCAGAGCACTATGCCACCCAGCAGTAACGTGCCAAAATGCAACGCGCGTCGCCTGCCCACAATATCGCGTTTGCGCAGGCGTTTGGCACGCGCAAGCATGTGGATGACAATGGCCAGCGTCAGCACAAAACCGAGCAGAATATGCCAGTTTAACAGGTTCAGTCCAGCAAAGAAGAACCAGACGCCGCCCCCTGCCCACCAGATACCTGAGCCAATCACGGCGCTGGCAAAGAGCAGCGCCGACGTTCCATAGATAGTACGGCGGTCCCAGCGCCGGGGAGTAATCAGGCGTGGCCAGACACGGCGCAGCTTGCCCCACATAAGCAGGAGGAGCCAGAAGCCCGCGATGCCATGCAATGTGAAGATCAGCCACTCTTCCAGGTGGCCGCTAATCAGGCTGAACAGACCCGTTACAAAGGCGATAACAGCAGCCAGGGCCAGGCTCCAATCAGTAAGACGCGGCGACATATAAAGCTACCCTTTTAAACTCCTACATTGGTTTGCGGTTGACACTGCTGGAAATGGTGTGAGCCGTAAGCCCTCACAAAAACAGTCGTGAGCCTATTATACGTTATTTGCAAGGACTTTTGCTGGCTCGTCAGCAATCGTCGCGAGCGTTCCAGAAACCCATCCTGAATGAGAGCACCTATGGCTGGTCCTCTTTTCTGCAATAATCGCGTCATCCACCTCAATTTTCCGCGATTATTTAGCTGGTAGCTTCGTTTCAGTTATAGAGAGTCCATTATTGAGTGGTATTTGCAAAGAATACCACCCCCTTTACTCCCTGGTGAATATATTAGTGCATATAAATCACCATTTTAAAGATGGAAGAGCAAACTATGAATTTAGTATCTTCAGCGCCACATATCAATCGTCGAACGTTTCTTGCGCTCTCAGGATTGGGATTAACCAGCCTGCTGGCCTCTTGTAACGGTTCCTCAGCGCCCACCACTGCGGTAACTCCTACTGTACATCCCACCCTTACTGAAGCCGATTGGTCGAAACTCGCCAGTAGCTTACATGGGAGCTTGATTCGCTCAAATACCCCTCGCTATGCCGCTGCTCAAAAACTCTTCAATACACGCTTTGACAGCATCCTGCCACTGGGGATTGCCTACTGTACCTCGCCTGCCGATGTGCAAAGCTGTCTCGCCTTCGTCCGGCGCTTTCATTTACCGATAACGATGCGATCTGGGGGGCATTCATACGCGGGCTACTCCACCACAACTGGCCTCATTGTTGATGTCACGCCGATGAATCAAGTAATGGTCGATACTGACAATGGCACTGCTACCGTAGGGGGAGGCGCGCATTTGATCGATGTGTATTCAGCTCTTGCTCCACATGGGGTAATGATCCCTGCGGGTTCATGCGCAACAGTGGGCATCGCAGGATTGACATTGGGTGGGGGAGTTGGAGTGTTGGGCCGCAAGTTTGGCCTGACGTGTGACAATCTGCTCTCCGCGCAAGTGGTGCTGGCGAACGGAGATCTGCTGACCTGCGATCAGCACACGCATGCCGATCTTTTCTGGGCCTTGCGTGGCGGTGGTGGTGGCAATTTCGGCGTTGTAACCTCATTCACCTTCGGCGTTCATCCAGTCTCGCAACTCTCACTCTTTACTCTGAACTGGCCCTGGACCCACGCCGCCGACGTTGTGGATGCCTGGCAGCATTGGGGGCCGCAGAACCCTGATGAGCTCTGGTCCAATTGTCTGCTCTTAGGAACTGAGAACAAGCAATTTACACCGTCTATACGCGTGACTGGCGTGTATATTGGCACTTCTTCAGCCCTGCAGCCTTTCCTGCAACAGTTGATTAGCCAGGTCGGGATTCCCCCTACAACCAGCTATGTCTCTACCGATCCCCTGCTCGAAACGATGCTGATTGAAGCTGGCTGTTCCAGTGAGAGTGTAGCAGCCTGCCACCTGCCCAGTCAGAATCCACAAGGTCGTCTCAGCCGTGACACCTCAAAAGCCAAATCCGATTATATTACGAACCTGCTCCCACGCTCAGCCATCAACGTGCTGGTGAACGCGATAGCTGCCCGTCAATCTTCTGGAACCCTCAGCAACGGCGGCATCGGCATGGATGCGTATGGAGGGGCGCTCAATCGGGTCGCAGCCGATGCCACCGCCTTCGTACATCGCGATTCTTTGTTCTCCATTCAATATACGGCAAGCTGGAACGCGTCAGATCCAGCTTCGGTGGTGACAGCCAACGAGACCTGGCTCCAGCAAACATGGCAGGCGATGCGTCCCTACGCGAGCGGTAGCGCGTATCAGAATTACATTGATCCGGATCTGACCAACTGGCAACAGGCCTACTATGGCACAAACCTGCTGCGTCTCCAACAGGTCAAAAAGGCATATGATTCGAATAATCTCTTCCACTTTGCGCAGAGCATTGCGCCAATGTAAATCTCTAGTATAGAGCTTCGTATGAATAGCATGAACCCTCATCAAGCTGTACAAGGGCCAATCGGTCAATAGCTCAAGTTATCCTACAGCGGTGTACAGAAGGTATTGAAGCCTTCTGTACACCGTCCTAAGCTGCGCGCATTTCATATGTCTCCAGATCCTGGCCTATGCGCCGGAGATAGATCTCAACGCCTGCGAGCCACCCCTTGAGGTCCAGAACCAGGTACTCAACGGCGTCGCTTGCAAGGCTGGGACACACCTTCAATTGGCCGCGTTTCTGCAAACGAAACACCTGTTCCTCGCCTGGGTCGATGATCCCCAGCAGGTGATAGTTGTGGTAAACGCGCCAGGAGATTGCTGTGTTATTCACGACAATCAATTCTTCGTCGTCGCCTGACATGGCCAGTTTGACACGGTGGCGCGTTCGTGTAAACCAGCCATCCGAGCGCTGTGGTTTGATCTGCGTGTGTGCATGATCGGGCGTATCAGGCAACTCAATCTCTGGTATTAACTTCACCGCCATATGCTTGCTCACTCCTTTGAGGTACATGGATATAGACTAACTCATCCTACAAATGAAAACGCTCCGTATTACTTCCACTCATGCGATACGCTTCATCTCGCTACAAAATTGTCCGCATCATTTCCCGCGTGCAACTCGCTCCACTGTGATCGAAAACGAGATTAGTCAACCCACCAGCGTCAGATGTTTATCCGTGTCTGGAATTGGGGTGCCGCAGACGCGTGCGATTCGTTCAGCCAGCGACGGCTCGCCCCAACCTGGTCGGCGGTGTGTATGACCACGCTCAGCCAGCAGGTGCAGACCGCAACACATCTGCTCGCGTCCCAACCACTGCACAGCCTGGCAATCCGCGCGCAAGGTCACGACACGTCGCTGCCAGGTGAGCAAGCAACTTCCAGCCACGCAGCAGGCCAGGGCGGCCAGCAGCAACCAGAACATCCTGCGTTCAGCGTTCGCCAGGGGTAGCGCGGCCACGGCCAGCAGCAGTCCACAGGCGAAGAGGATACGCGGGAGCACAAAAAGCGCGCGGGAAGCAACGGTGCAACGAGCCAGACCTGCCGCCAGCAGCACTTCTAACTCCAATTGCTGCAATGTTTGCTGCTCCGGCAAGACCAGCCGGACCTGCCCACGTCCGAGGGGCGACGTGTACACACGCGGCTGCTTGAGCCGAGGTGTCCGGGAACAGCGCAGGTTTGGTTGGGGGCGGCGATGGTCTGCCTGCACCAGCAGTTCGGTAAACACTGCCTGAAGATGAGCCGGAACCGCCTGTCTGCTCCCTGCACGCGCAAATCCTGGCCAGGAGACGCGACGTTCATAGCTCGACGCGCGCTGTGTCACATCTAATTGAGCACGCACCTGGAGCCACGCGGCCTCTGGTAGCACACGCGGGGGCAACGCCGGTCCATAGTAGGCAGCCAGGCGCTCGTCTATGTCCTGATAGCGTGATTTTTCGGCCCCGGCACAAGCTTTTTTCTCATACATAGCCTACTCCCTTTCTTCCAGCAAACACACGCGCAGCCGCTCCCGCGCGCGATTCAGACGCGACTTGACCGTACCTACCGGCCAGCCCAGCACTTGCGCGATCTCTCCCTCGGTCAGATCAGCCCCATAGCGTAGCGCGATCACGCGCCGCTGATCGGCGTTGAGATGTGCCAGAGCTATACGCAGTTCCTCACGATCAGCCACCAGTTCTTGTGGATCGCGTTCGGACAGGCCGGGTTTGCGTGCCAGAGCTTCCTGAGCTACCGGTGAAAGCGACTGGAGATAGACGCGCTGTCGCTCCATCACATCCAGGGCATGGCGATACACAATGCGCATCAACCACGGGCGAAACGGCAGCCCCACCTGGAAACGCGGCAGGCCGCGCCAGGCCAGCAAAAATGCCCCCTGGGTGATATCTTCGGCCAGGCTTATATGATGACAGAGACGCAGAGATCCAGCCATCGCCACACTATGGTGCTCATCCCACAACTGGCGAAACGCTTCCTGGTCCCCCTGCCTGGCTCGCTCGATCAGCGCATCTTCGCAGTTCAGCACGGCCACTCCTTTCTTCGCTAACTCATGTACGGTCAGAGAGGGAGAAAAGGTTCCGTCTAAAACATCTTCTTACTGTTTATAAACTTCTGCCAACATAGCATCAGCCCATTGTTGGCGATACGCTCCATAGCCAACATCATTCGGATGAACATCGTCGGAAGCAATCAAGTCCTGATGGCTCTGGAAAAAAGTCCACAAGTCCGGGCCGTGAATGATTTGAGGAAAGGCAGTATACAAGGCAGCGATCTGGGCATTAAAAGCCGGTCCACATTTCTGAATATTGGCGGTTCTCCCCCAGCTTATGTACGGCACCACTGGGATTTTTCCTGCACTGAGCACATCATTTACCATTGTGACATAATTGTTATAAAAAGTGGCGGGATCAGCACAACTCGCCGCTTCTTTGATGCCAAAATCGAGCCCGACATATTTCCCAGGAAACAGACTCAGCCACGTATTCAAATAATTGACGCCATCGGCACTCGTTAGATAAGCAACGCCTCCGTTTTCTTGCACAGGGTAATGATTGGGAGCTTTCGTGTTAATCAACTGTGCAAAGGCCGCTACTCCATTGATTGTTTGATGTCCCATTCCCCCCGCAGTGATAAAATCGCCAAAGAAGATCCAATCATCCTGGAGAGCGGGGCGAGCATCGTATACATCCATATTGAGGTTAGCATCCTCATTCAAGGTAGACCCATCAATTGCAGTGATATTGATGCGTATCCAATTGTATCCTTTCATATCGACGACATGCTGACGTGAATGATAATGGTTCCCCTGCACCGTAACGAGCGAGATCCATCCTATATCCGGAGTCGGACCTCCACCTGGTGCCGCATTCACATCAATGGTGTAATCCTCTGGCAAGTTATACGCAGGGTAATGCTCAATGGTATGGTCATAATTGCCTGATTCATCGTTATACCAGGCAACGAGCACCTTGCTTCGTTGCTCCGCAGGCACCTGGGAGAGATCATAAGCCAACCAGGCAGGCGCGCCTTGTGATCTCCATGCTATATCATAGGTAGCACCGTTCGCATCAAATGCCGGATGAATGCTTGTCGAGGCAAATGCAGGTACATTGCGGCTGATGAGCGATCCGAACTGCGCACCTGGCTGGCCAGGCAAGGGTGTGGCACTCTGATCAGACAAGAGGGGAGATTTGCCTGTAGATGGTTGGCCTGGATTCAGTTTCGCCAATATTCCCAAACCAGGAAATAGCAGGATGAGCAGAATGATGGCGATAGCCGCCAACGCAATGACAAAGCGTTTTTTCATAGACAACCTCATACATATTTCCTTTCAGAATCTTTGCGAAAATGGAACAAGCAGGACAATCTGCCACGCGCGCCATTACATGAGCATGCATTGAGCCTGGAAAGCCTTTTTACTCCGATAAACTACTGTAATTCGATTTGACTTTGAAAGAACTGATGGCCTTCGGGTCTCCAGGCTTTGTCAAAAAACACTCAAGTCTGACCACTACGGATATCAGGATGACTGGCCAGAAGCGAGGCCAATTTCTCTAGTTTTGGCTGTCTGGCCGCAATATACTCGGCGCGCAATATCTCAGCTTTCTTCACATACATTTCGTGCTCACGCAACAAGGTTTCTACAGCGTTGGCAATATCCTCTGGTGTATTTTTGACCATGATGAAGCCATTAGCAAACCAGCGCCTCTGTTCAGGCAGGTCTGAAACAATGCCTGGTTTGGCCAGAGAAAGCGCTTCAAACGCACCGCAACTTAACGTTGTAATCATAGTCGCTAAAATCATCACACCTTGTACATTCTGTAAAAGCCCGTTATAGGCGCTTCCTCGCAAAAAACCTGTCAGGATAATATTCTCCGGCTTATTTGCGAGCAGTTCGCCTGTCATACCTTCTGTAGAGCCAGTCACATAGAAGGTCACATCAGGGATTAAACGGGCAGCCTGAAAAATAGCCCCTGCTGGTTCATCTAGTGCAAAGGCGCTGATCACAGCGATACTCTTGTCACTCTGGACAGCCACTTCGTTGGAAGCTGCGCTTAAATCGGGCAACCCATCGGGCAAAAAAATGGAATGTGCCCGCCATTGCGCGAGATATCTCTGAGCATCCTCATTACAGAGCAGCGACACCACAGCGTTGCGTGCCAGAAGACGCAAGAGTGGAAAGGCCCACTGCCAGCGACGATTATAAAAGGTGCTGGGATGGCAATCGAGAATATACGAGATCTGTTTTCTTCCTCGTACCTTGCACCAGAGTGCCACTGCCAGCGGCGCGAAGATTGGCGGCGATTGTACAATCACAAAAGCCGGGCGCTCCTGCTCCAGTAACCGCCAGGTTCGCCAACACTGCACAAGGTAGCGCAGGGGATTGAGCCAGAACGTCCTCAGACGAGGTTCATAAATAAAGACCAGTTTGGCTTGCAGTTCTCGCGAAACGGTTTCAGCTCGACGTGCATAAGTATACCAGACAATGTAGAGAATCTGCGTGTTCATACCAGAGACGACTCCATTTCTGCGATTGCTTGCAATAAGTATTGTCCACACTGCTCCCAACTATAAGTTGTTTCAACCAGCGCTCTTCCTGCCCTTCCCAGTTCCCTCCGCTTTTCAGCGTGCTGTAATAACGTAATCACCTGCTCAGCGAAGGCCTCTGGTTGATCTGCTATCAGTAGATGCTGCCCAGCCTCCACCGCCAATCCTTCACAACCAATACTGCTGGAAATAACTGCCTTCTGCATAGCAAAGGCTTCCAGGATTTTCAAGCGGGTACCACTCCCTATACGCAGGGGTACAATAGCAACGGATGCAGCAGCAAGATACGGGCGAGTATCTGGGACCGATCCCGTCACCGTGACGCCTGGCAGGTTCGCCAATTGCAACACATCTGGCAGAGGGTTTTTGCCAACGATCTGCCAGGTTGCCGTTGGAATACGTGCTCGAATACGCGGCCAACAATGTTGTGCAAAAAAGCGCACTGCATCTACGTTTGGGTAATAACTCATTGCTCCTGTAAAGATAATAGTATCCTTCATTTCCTTTGATTGATCCATTGGTTGGAAATTATCGCTATCTACGCCATTGGGCACGACCACGATGATCTTGCCGGGTAACAGTTGTTGCATGATTGTTCGCTCACGTTCGCTCGTCATAAGTACCACATTCGCTCTGCGACAACGCTCGACTTCAACGGACTTGAGCAAACGCCCCTCCAGCCAGTTATACCATTTACGTAGCAAAGCCTTTTCCTGCTGATAGGTACGCAGGCGTACCTCAAATTCGATATTGGACTCGTCGAGCATTACCATGACGTTCTCAGGAAGACGATAGTCCGCAATATGCATACCTTCGTAGAGGATCGCATCAAAGTGCTGGGTCGCAAAAAGTACATCAAGCGCTTTCTGAACTTCTGGCAAAATACACATCTGAAGAAAATATGGCATTCCATGCAAAAGACCTATTATCTGCTTCCAGCGTTTAGAAGAGTCGGCGGGTAGCGAGATTATTTGCATCGTCTCAGTACATGCGGACAAGAGAGAGAGATGCTCAGGCGATATCTGCTGCGTTGTGTTCTCAAGCGCCAGTAAGGACACAGAATGGCAACGTGCAAGCGTTTTCAGCAGATGATAGTTGCGGGTATGCTGTCCGCTGGTTGGAGCGGGGAGCAATGGCGACACCACCAGAATATTCATGCTACGACCTCTTCTTTATCAATCGTGGGAAGCTTCAATAACATACCTGCCAGCAACCCGACGTAAATCACATTGCGATAAAAAAACAGTTGATAATCGGCGAAGGCCACAATAATCGCCATAATAATCATGGCAACGACAAAGATGGCCATGAGCCGCAAGTATCTATCCTTCAGTTGGCGAGCATAGATGCATCCTCGCACAATAATGGAGCCGAAGAGATACCAGAGAGCCAAATACCCGATGGGTCCAAGCCGCATCCATACCCAGTAGATAGTATTATGTGGAATCTCTGTATACACAGGGTCCTGAGCTGAAATATTTGGCAGAAGCACAGGCTCCAGAAATGGTTTGCCAAAACCGAGCCCCATCGGGTTTAAATGCACCGTGTATTTCAAATCGAGGTTTTCAATATCACGATAGGCGTTAGAAGCCTGCGTCGTCGCATCGGGATAAACAATGGAGACAATAGCGCGCGCAGGTGCACCGATTACGCCCGGAACATTATAGAATACAGCTATATACACGCCACTCAAAAGCAGCGTGAGAGCCAGAAGGGTGAGCAAAAACTTACGCGCTTCTGGCTTGATCGTAAAAATGAGCACCCAGGCCACAAAAAGCCCAACTACAAGCGCGGCTAAATCTGCGCGCCGGTTATTTGCAATCAGTGCAAAGAGCAACAAGGGTGCAAGGAGCAGCGATGCATAAAATTGCGGCTTATACTTATAATAGAGGCTAAATAGGGCTGTAAGTAGAAGGACGGCTATCCAGAAATACGATTCTTCGTGAGACATGATCTGGTGATTATCTGCCAGATCGCCATGTATGACGAACAGATAAATGTAGAGTGCCTCCAGGGCTTTGATCCCAGCGCTCACAATGATACACCAGAAAAAAAAGCGGAGCTGCTTCTTCGAGCGTAGCAGGTTGTAAGCTAAAAGATATCCTAGAAATAAATACCAGAACGAGCGAACCTCGTTCACCATAAGTTTAAAGTCCCCCCCGGTAGTCATGCCATGCACAATACCCCAGGTCACGCAGAGCATGAACAAAAGAAAAGGCACGAGCAAATCTCCTCCCTGCAACCATTTTTCTCGTTTGAGCAGGCGATGTATGATAAAGACCACAAGAATGAAAAGGAGAAAAAACCCAATAGGTCTGTCTGGCAATCCTTCAAGTCCAGGAGGCCAGTGGAAAACGTAGATATTAGAGAAATTGAACAGCAGAGGCAACGGATCTTGCTCAATCAACAGTGTAGCGACCAGGGCTGCAAAGAATCCAACAGTTGGCCAGCGTATAACAAGCGCGATACAGAGTGGAAGACCCACCAGAACATAGACGAGGGTGAACCCAAAAATCGCGCCGCTCAGTACCATAAGGAGCACGAGACCGAGCATACTTATGAGAATCGTTATAAACAGAAAGAGATCTCTCTGTTTACGATAGAGCAGGAACGACGAGACCGTTTGCCCACCTTTCGAGAGCAGTGATGATTGCATATCCATAGTCCACTTACCCCAAAGTAATATACACGGCTATACCAACGGCAGCAAGAAACACCAATATCGAGGTTCGCTTATCGAAGTTGCGAGAAAATAGCCCGATACAAATAAAAGCTACAAACAGAACGGCAATTGCGCTCATATATGCCTCCTAGAGAAGCTGCTGCATCCAACGTGGAATAGCACTTTGTTCCTGATTCAAAATGATCCCATAAAGAGATGTATGTTCTTTCAGTTGTGTGCATATCTCGGTCAGGGTCGTCATCGGAATTGCTTCGCTACGCACAACCAGGACAGCAACCTCTGCCAGGCTGGCGGCTAACAAACTATAGCCTGAGGTCATAACGGATGGAAGATCAACAATAAAAAGTTCATTCGCATGTCCAAACATTTTTGTCAAACCATGTCGCTGTACTTTTTTCAGTAATTTTGTCGCATCCAGCTTCCCATTACCGGCGGGGATCACAGTCAGGTTCTCATTCACCTGGTAACGGATTTCACTTTCGTGGCATGTACCACGTAACCATTCCGCCCAACCAGGAGTAGCAGGGATACCAAAGAAATCATGTAATGTGGGATGTTCCCAGTTACATTCAATAAGCGTCACCGGCTCGATACTATCCTGAGCCAAAACCTGAGCGGTGGCCAGGGCCAGGAATGATTTCCCCTCACCTCCGATGGAACTGCTAAAGCCTAAACTGCGCACAGGATGAAGTTCGCGAAAGAAAAGTGAGAGGCAAAGGTGCCGACATTGTTCCAACACCAAATGAGCCGCGGCAGCTTCTTGCTGGCTGACTTTGCCAGTGAGCATCGTTACCGGCACCCTTTTTGTGTAAGGGGCTGGCAGAGGCACCGGCGTCTCCGTGATGTGTTTTAATTCTCCTGGCTGGACTACCTGTAATTTGACGGTTGAAGACATTTCCATATCCATTGGCAGAGTATGCTTGTCCAGACCATTTTTCTGAATAAAGGTCTGCTCCATTGGCATCTTTTCATTCTTCTCAGGCATGCAATTCTCCTTTCCTCATGAAACAACATATCCACGCGGAATTTACATATCTACTGGCTGAACACGTGTGCTCATAGCCGGAAGTTCATTATCTGCACCACGAGCGGCAACCAGTGAGACCAATATCGGCTTCAAATGTGGCACCTGCATTACCACAGGAACCTCAAAGCCATCCTCCTGTATATCGTCAGCTGAATAGATCGCGCGATCTCGCCGTACCAGGATGACAAGGTAAAGCACAACGGCCAGCAGGGCCATTGCCAGACCCACGCCACCACCAGTGAGGTAGTTTTTGAGGCGTGATTGGTAGTGCGTCGGACGCTGGGGAGCATCAATCACGTTATACAGTGTATTCGCGCCGTCTTTTTGGGCAAAGATCTTCTGCTCTATTGAACTAATAGAACTTTGGATGCTGTTCACAACATTTTGGGCCTGCACCTTATGTGCATCAAGCTGCGCATATTGCGGATCGGTTGACAGATCACTCGGATTCAGATTGGGGTGTGCAGCGAGATATTGAGACTCTGCCGCAATCGCAGCATTTTCCTCCTGTTGCGCAGCCGGAAGCTCAGCCTGGTAACTTTGCAGGAGCGTCTCATCTGCCGAAAGCGACTGTATTTGCATTCTATAATGATCTATCACTGACTGCACGATCTGTTGCGCAATGTGTGGATCTTTGTTTGCATAGGTGATCACAAACAAATTTGTACCTTGAGCAGCCACCTGCACATTCTTGGAAATTTCGCTGAGTACGGCATCCTGGAGTTGCCGAGGATCATTCAGTACATCACCACTCAACTGCAACGTGGGGACAAGAGCAATATTTTGCACCACAGATAAGGCAAACGAGCGTGTCTGAAGAAACTCATCGAGGGCAAAAACCTGACTTGTGGCTGGCGTTTCCGGCGTGGCAGTCAGGTTAGCTGCTCCGGTTCCAGTATCATAGATTTGTGAGGCCCAGAGCGAGGCCGTAGCCTGATACTTTTTGGGAACCGCTACATAGGTAATCGCTACACCTATCAGTGGCAGCAATACCAGTAAAGCCAGCAATTGAAATAGGTGGCGGAAAATTACCTCTAACACTCTTTTCATCCTATATACCTCATCTTTCTATATACATGAAGAAATGTCTTTCTTTCCAATTTTGCACCCAATTTAGGAATCGTGAACCCTGACCAAACCAGCTTAAGAATACAACTGGCCGGTAGAGGAATGGGTTTTTGTTGGGAGTGAAATTACGTGAATAATCTCCTCACTGGTGTACAAAACAACACATAGGCCACTTATCCGTAGAAGGTGAGAAAGGTCCTCTCTCACATCTTCACTCGAATAATTGGTGGGAAAAAACCGCGGAAAACTGCCGGGTCTCACGCTGTTTGATTACCCTGGCCGGGACACCACCCACGATGGCATAGGCCGGAACATCGCGTGTGACCATCGCTCCCGCCATGACAACCGCTCCCGCTCCAATGGTCACTCCAGGTAAGACCGTCGCGCGCATTCCTATCCATACGTGATCACCAATGACGACCGGTTTATAGAACACGGAAAACAGCGGATCGTTGATATCGTGCGAACCGGTCACCAGCCAGGTACCAGCTGAGATACTGACGTGCTCCCCAATCACCAGGCCGCCGGTAGTGTACAGCAGACAACCACGATTAATCACCGTCCCTCTCCCAATAGAAACTTTTTGCCCGCTGCTCCTGACTCCCGCCATTTGTATGTACTGCCCCATCAGAATAAACACATCTGGTTCAATGCGCCAGCCAAGCACATGGCGATACCATACGCGACGTAACGTATACGATGGGATGTGGCTGATCAGATGATTTGTGACATATCTGACCAGCGAGCTCGCTATCCGTCTCATACTACTGCACCTCTCCTACCGCTTCAGACTGAATACGTTTGTTTTTTAGAGGAATTATACGCAGAGTGGTATCATTCTCGTCATCTATACATGGCTCCTCAGTAGCTCTATATGGCTCAGGTTGAACTCTTTTCCTTCTCACAACTGGCAAACGCAGGGTAATATCATCATCGCTTCCCTCTGAATGTGCCTCAAATTGAAGTTTCCTGGTTTGCACTGTGGCCAAATGGTAATCGCTCAACTGTCCATACACCGCAGGTAAAGATGGATTGGTAATCTGATCGTATATATTCTCATCAACGATGTTGGTTAAGAGTTCAGAGGCAACACCTGTCCGCTTGCTTTTTTTCCTGATGGCCTGCCTGAGTGACTGCATATCTTCTTGTGGGATCATCCGTAAAAAAACGGCGCTACCTACATACACCAGGAGCGCCACCGGAAAAATCAACACAATTGAGAGCGAACTGAGAAAGAAGGTCACCGCAGCCATGACAAGCGCAGATGCAAGAGCCTTACAACCTACTCTCACACTCTTCGCTGGTAATAGCTGCTTTTGAATCAGTATAATTGATATACACATGAGAAGTAATTCCGTTAAAGTTGTTACAAAAGCAGCTCCAATTTGTTGGTAGAGAGGAATAAGCAAGAGGTTTAAAGCAAGGTTGAAGACCAGGGCAATTGCCGCCATCAGCGGAATTTTCCTCTCACCTCTGGTACTGACAATAATATTACTCAAAAGAGTATTGATGTAGAGAAAGAGCAAGCCAGGCGCCAGAGCCTGAAGGACGGGAATTGAGTGAGTAAAATCCGCGCGGTGATAGAGAAAGCCGATAATATTTGGAGCAGCGACAATCATGAAAGTCGCGATGGGAATGGCACAAATCAGCAGAAGATTCATACTTTTCTCGATGGCCAGTTTGAGAGCCGTTTGAGAACGTGCATCCGCAGAGAGCTTTGAAAAAATCGGGTACATCACGGCGTTGATGATGAGGTTGGGAACAAACAACAGCGTATCGAAAAGACGATAGCCAGCCCCATACCATCCCACCACAGCAGTCGTGGTCATCAGGGAAAGCAAAACGGTATCGATGCGGTAGTAGATAACCCCCAGTATCCCATAAGCGACAAAGGGAATACTGCTGCGCACAAGGTTACGCATGATCCCTATGTGAAATGTCAGGCGGCAGCCAACGCAACGAAAAAACCAGGCGGCCACCCAGATGCCATTGATCAACGATCCCCCCAACAGCACAAGGGCCATCGTCTGCACAGTCGCGCCCTGTTTGAGGAGAATAAAGCCGACTGCAGCAGATAACCCTTTTTCAAGCATCATCCCAACAGACGGGAACATTGTGCGCGAAAATGCATAGTGCAATGCGGCAAAAGTGCTCACCAGCGATCCCACCAGCAAATCAATCCCGCAGATTGCCACGAGGTTCCACTGTTCCTGGCCATAGCCAAGTCCCCAGGCGAGGAGCAGAATACCTGTGTAAAGCACCGTCCACAGCAGCACTTTAATGAACAGGGTGTTCCACAAATAGGCGTGGGCTTTATCCGGGTCTTCAGCTACATCGCGCGTGAGTTGCTGATTAAAGCCAAACTCCACAGGAAAACCGATCAGCGCGACAAACATGGTGGCGAAATAGAGTTCGCCAAATTTGACATCGCCAAGAAATCTCCCATACGCAATGGTTAAACCTAAGGTCGATATCCATGTCACAAGTTGCCCAAAGAGAGAGATTAACGTGTTATTGATGATTTTACGGAGTTCCTGCATATATGTAAGCCTTCATAAGAATGCTATCCATCCCTTAGATAAGTGCTTATTGCTTGCCTGTACCATTACGATAGCAGTCGGCATTTGCAAAACGCGTGTTCATCCTGGTGGAGAATCGATGCACTTCTCCTTGCTCGTGTGTAAAAACGAATCCCGGGCATTGCATGCGGTCAAGTGAACAAAATCTCAGGTAGGGCCAACATAGCTGTAGAGAAATCCATTCTTTTGTGTGAAAAGAACATCGATTTTCTACCAGCATCACCATTCCTTTGCCAGGGGCATCATGGTATTTTGAATTGTGCAGGAACAATTCTATCGACGAGGATGCGGCGTTGACGCGCTTCGATCCCAGCCAGTCAAGTCTCTTTTCGCATAACAAGCAAAGCATGAGCGGTCGCAACAAACTGATCATGAAAAATAGAGAACAGATAAAGGGGTAGCTTCATGGCGCAGGGTACATTAATTAATACGGGTTTGCAAACATTTCTGGCGGCGCAGGCCAGCAACGATTTCTATTACACTCCAGGCTGGCTCGATTTGATTCCGTCGTTCTATAGCTATACGCTGATTCCACTCACCACCACCGATAACTGTGGGCGCATCACCGGATTTCTGCCGCTCTGTTCTATCAACAGCCCGCTGACCGGACGCCGTCTGGTCTCGCTGCCTTTCTCTGATACCTGTCCCCTGCTGGCTGAAGACGAGACGAGCGCCAACACACTGATTGACCAGGCGATCCAATTAGCCCGCCAGAAACAGGTGCGCTACCTGGAACTGCGTACTGGCCAGAATGAGACACTGGCCCGGCGCGACGACCTGGCAACGACGCAGCTCTACGCGAACTGGCTGGTCACGCTCGATGCTGATCCCCAGGTCCCCTATAAACGTCTGCACCAGGGGGCGCGTCGCAAGATCAAAAAAGCACGCAGCCTGGGGGTGCAGGTGCGCATTGCGGAAAAGCGAGCAGATATGCTGGAATATTACCGCCTGCATCTGCTGACACGCACAAAAAAACATGGCATGCCCGCTCAACCACTCGCGTTCTTTCTGCGTCTGTGGGACACCTGCGCGGCCAGCGGCCAGCTTCATCTTGAACTGGCTGAGTACGAGGGAAAGGTTGTGGCGGCGCATATCACAGCGTTTTACGGCAAAACGGCGCGCTATCTGTATGGCGCTTCCGACGAACGCTACCATGAGCTGGGGGCCGGCCACTTGCTGACCTGGGAGGAGATTGCCTGGGGTTGCCAACACGGTTATCAGCAGCTCGATCTTGGCCGCACCGCCTACGCCAACCCCGGCCTGATGCAATACAAACGCAGCTGGGGCGCGCGCGAAGAACCTGCCCCTTACTACTACTACCCAGCCATCCAGGGTCTCGCGGCCACCCCCGAAAGCAGCCGGAAATATCAACTGCTGACGCGCTGCTGGAAACGTTTGCCGCTGGCCATTTCTGGTCCATTGGGAGGGTATCTTTACCGACATTTAGGGTAATTTTGCAAGTAGTAGTCAAAAGGCAGCTAGAGACCCACTATACCGCGGCCTTCTCCATCTGCTTCAACTTTGGATTGACCAGGATCGAGAGCGTCGCAGCCAGATAGAGCGCACCCATCACAGCCAGGGTGACACGCAGGCCGAGCCAGTGTACGACAAAGCCGCTCGCGAACGTGCCCAGCGGGATACCGGCCATTACGCCCGCGCCAAGCAGCCCGTAAACACGCGCGCGCATCTCTGGCGGGAGGCGCTCCTGCAAGACGGTGCTGATCAGCGAATTGATCGGGCTAATGGCCAGACCACCCAGTAGATACCAACCCAGCATAAGGGGGAAATTACCGGTCAGCAGTACCCAGAAGCGCAGCGCTCCCCCAATGGTGAAGGCAAGACCGAAGGTCAGGCGGCGTGGGAAACGATGGCCGATGGTTCCAAAGATGACCGTGCCAACAAAAGCCATGCCACCCGCCGCCGCAATCAGAATGCCGTAGGGGAGCGCGCTGTGAAAAGTCTGCAGCATATAGGCCGGTGAGACTACCGCGAAATTGGCATCATCCAACATGTTTGTCACCAGCACCACAAGGACGATGGTGAGAATAACCACATCTCGCCGCACAAAACGCAAGCCTTCTCCCAGTTGGGCAAAGTAGCTCTGTTGCGGCGTCTCGCTCGCTGTTTCCTGGTTATGGAGGATGATTCGGGGGACGAACAAGCCGATCAGGAGCGCGGAACAGGCGAACGAGGTAGCATCAAGCCAGAGCAAATTGCTCGTACCAATCAGCGCAATCAGCACCCCGGCCAGCGGCGCCCCAAAGAAACGTGAGATACGCACCACGCCGTCGCTCCAGGCGTTGGCTCGTTCCAGACGCATATGCGCGACATGGGCCAGGTCCGGCACCATCGACGAACGCGCGGTATCTGCCGGTGATCTGAGCAGGCCGCCGATAAAGACCAGGGCGAGCAATTGCCAGAAGGCCAGCCCAACGGTGTAATAGAGCAGCGGCACGAGCATGATAGTGGTGCCGCTGAGGATATCACCGAGCACGCTGGTGCGTTTGTAGCCCAGTCGATCCACCAGTGCGCTGCCGAAGAAGCTCGAAAGCACCAGGGGCAACGCCGAACAGAAGCCGGTAATACCCATCTGGATCACACTGCCCGTGGTCAGCAAAACAAACCAGGGAATAGCCAGCAACGTCAACATGTCGCCAACAGCGGAGACCAGATTGCCCAGAAAAAAAGCGTAGATGGGCCACGCCACTCTTTCTGGCAGTTCCAGAGGTTGTGAGGCGATTTCCTGTGTGACATTCTCGCTCATTTACTCCCCCCATAGATCTTCAGCACCTCATACGTCTCATAGTCGGAGATGATCTCGAAGCTGGCAGGGTCGATCACGCTCTCAAAGCGCGTAACGATGGCAGAGCGGCCCGCGAATTCAATAGTGTGATAGGGCAACTGGTGGATGCGCGGATGGATGCGCGAGAAAGCTCTGCCTTCGGGTAGAGAGAGGCATAGGGATTCCAGGGTGGTACAATTGGTACTCTGGCAATGCGCGCAAGTGACGGCAACCAGACGCTCGTTCTGACCCCAGACCCACTTGAGCGAATCCTGGTTCAGCCAGCTTAACTCGCGCACCTCTTCTGCTGGACCGAGCCTGGTTTGATTACGTTGGCCGCAGGTATCGCATACGCTTGAGCCATCGCGCAACGCCTGACGGTAATAGTCATGGCTCCATTCCAGCAAACGGGTGTAGGCAGGCTTGTAAGTTTTTACGCCTTTGAGCACTGGCAGTTGCTCGCTTTTACTCAACACCTCGTTGCCTGGACTGCACGCGGGACACTTGAGATAGAGCAAACCGCGCTCAGGCTGCTTTCTGCCCAACAAACGATGTTTCCCGCACAGATTACACCATAACGACGTTTGCTCCCACATCTGGGGAGTTGCCAGCGTGGTATATGCCTGCATCGCCTGCTGCATATCGCTGGTGAGCACTTTGCGCAGGGCCAGTCTGCCGCGTTGCAGGCGCATGGCAATAGCGCTGGGGTTGGTGCCCAGTTGCTCGGCAATCTCGGCCAGGGGCGATTCTTCGACATAGTGCTTGACCAGCACGGACCTGGTTTCATCCGGCAGCAGGGCCAGGGCGCGATCCAGCAGGTTGACCAGTTCTCTGCGCTCCAGCTCGACCTCCAGGTCAAACTCGTCGGTCACCAGTTCCTCCAGCGTTGCCGCGCCCTGGTCCTCCTCGCTTGCAAACAGTTCTATACGATGCGCCTGGTCGCGTCCGTGCTGGCGCAACCAGCGCAGCGAGACGTTGCGGGCGATCCCGCTGATCCATTGCGCGCGTTTCTCCTGGTCGCGCAACTCCTGTATATGCCGCCAGACCAGAAAGAGCGTCTCCTGCGCCAGATCCTCGGCTATATCCTGATTGCCCGTCAACTTGCCGCACAAACCCACCAGCCGCGCGCGTTCTTGAGGCGACAAAAATTCTTCGGCAATTCCGCTGATTTGCATTTCCATATCCTTCTCCTTCCAGCTCTTGAAAGCGTCTCTGTATATATGTCGCTTTTGGAACGCGCCCGATAACGCAATTTTTGGGCGATTGAGATTTTCCCTCTGCCCAGACTTATTCAGCAGAAGATTTTATCAACACGCTGCCTCAGCATCGTACCAAATCCACATGCTATGCAAATGTATCCCTTGCATCTGGAAAAGGAACGCTCTATAATGCCCTCATGTACGGCGGATATCGCACGTAAGGAATACACCGAACGTATTATATAAACCACACATAAGAATGGAGATGATCACCATGCCACCAGATGAAGAGAGCGAGTCAGTCCTATCAGAACAAGTGCCTGTGATGATGCCCGATCTCCCTCCGATGCTCAGGGTGCATACAGCGCCACAGTTTAAGGCTTTCGGCGATGCCACGCGTTCGCGCATTCTGAACCTCATTAAATTTGAGCCACTGACAGCCAAACAGATTGGGGGAAAGCTGAATATTCCACCTGGCACCATTGGCCATCACCTGCAAGTGCTGGAGGCGGCTGGGCTGGCTCAAATCGTGGCGCGGCGTTTAATACATGGCATCGTGGCGAAATATTACACACGGACAGCTCGTCTCTTTCAATTCGACATTCCTCCAGACGTTTCGCTCGCAACAGAGGAATCGCTGCGTATGCTTACAGAAGCACGCGAGCAATTAACTGATGCGCTGCTGATCGGCGGAGATGAAACGACCTGTAAAACGGGGTTTCCACATGCTCGCCTCTCGCGGGAACGCGCCGAGGAGTTCCACAAGCGCCTGTTTGATCTCGTGTATGAATTTGCCACCGAGCCATCTGATCATGCTGGTCAGGTGTATGGCTTCTGTGCAGCATTTTTTCTGGCCCCACCCTATTTACAATCGTCCCCTACTGCTACCGACGGAGATAATGCAACGGTATAGGAGGCTGTTATGGCAACGCAACAACCTGAACAGGTTCCAGCTCCACGGCAGTTCAATGCCAACTTCTGGAAATATTGGACTGGCCAGACAATCTCGAATTTTGGAAGTTCTATCACGCTGTTTGCTCTACCCCTGCTGGTCTACAAACTCACGGGTTCCGCGCTCAACCTGGGTATCTCTTCGGCGGCGAATATGTTGCCTTACCTGTTGTTCGGTCTGCTGCTAGGCGCGTGGACTGATCGCGTGGACCGCAAACGCATGATGATTCTGACCGATATTGGACGCGCTGCGGTGATCGCCACGATTCCTTTGCTGGCCTGGTTTGGCACCCTCGCTGTGTGGTGGATCTATCTGGTGGGCTTCCTGCAATCAACGCTGACCATCTGCTTCGAGTCCGGTCAGTTCGCGGCTATCCCCAGCCTGGTTGATCAGAACGACCTGGTGACGGCGAACGGGCGCATTTATGCCAGCTACTCGGCTGCCAGCATCGCGGGACCGGTTCTGGCCGGTGTGCTGGTCGCGTTTATCCCGCTAGCGTCGCTGATGTCGCTGGATGCCCTGTCTTTTCTGGTCTCCTCGCTCTCCATTGCATGGGTCACAATGAGCTTTAACGCACATCAGGATAAGCAGAGCGAACGGAAACACATTTTACAGGATGTTTCTGAGGGTTTGCGCTATGTCTGGCGCCATCCTGTGCTGCGCAACATCTCGCTGATGATGGCGTTGGTCAACTTTGTGACAGCCACATATATTGCCCAGCTTGTACTGTTCGCCAAAGAGCGCTTACTGGCCAATGATACGCAGGTCGGGCTACTTTATACTGCGGAGAGCGTCGGCGTGGTGGTACTCGCTTTATTGGCAGGTCAATTGCGCAAACGCTGGACCTTCAGCAGAGTTGCATTGGGCGCGCTGATGTGCTGTGGTCTCTTTACCCTTACGCTGGCCCTCACGCGCTCCTACTGGCTGGCGCTCATTTTTGTAGCACTGGAACAGGGCTGTGCCATCCTGTTCAATATCAACACGGGCAGTCTACGCCAGGCAATTGTACCCAATCACCTTTTGGGGCGTGTGTTGAGCATAGCCAGTGTTCTGGCCTGGTCAGCGATCCCGCTGGGTGCGCTGTTGGGAGGCTTCATTATCAACGCGACTCATCAGGTGGCGCTGGTGTACGCGGTGATCGGTATCCTGACGATACTGATTCCTTGCGGCTTTGCCTTCACACCACTGGGGCACGCAGAACGCTACCTGCCAAAGAAAGAGGAGCAGCAGGTCGAGGCGCCCGTTGCAGAGGTGGGATAGATCTGGATATGGCAGCGAAAGGATTTGGGCACATTACCTGATAAGCAGAGTAATGCGCCCATTCTCTTCTGATGAATCTATATACCACTTAGCGTGTCGAATGCACCTGATCTTCCGAAACAAATTCGCTGCTTTCCTTCTCTGGTATCTCATCTTGAGCCAGAGGAGCAAACTGTGGCGCTTTGCGTTTGCTGGCCATGATGACCATGAAAATGACCAGACTGTACAGGGGCAGCAGGCCGATCACCCAGGCCATCCACATTGGCATGACGGGTGGGTGTGCCGCGCTTAGAGGTAGAGAAACCTGCCCCGTACCCTGCGGTCCCGACACGATGATATGCAGCGTCCAGGGGCCTTGCTGCACAATGTTGACGCTGCCGGGCACACCATCCGGGCCATTCTGGTGCTGGCTGATGTCAGCCACGGCGACGGGCGCATCAATGCCGTGACCGGGGATAGCTGAGAGCGCGTAGGTTATCCTGGCGGCTGGCTCATGCTGCACGGACAGCGCGAAGGGAAAGGCGTAGCCTGGATTCGCCTGATCAGAGTAAAAGGTGACGGCGAGCTGGTAGGGGCCGGCGCTGGTGTGGACAACGCGCGCCGGGCCACCATGCAGCACGGGCGAGAGCAGGATTTGCAAGAGTACAACAATGACGGTGCCCAATGCCAGCAGTGCGCTCGCGAGCAGGGCAATCTGGAAGCCTTTCCACCTGTTCTTCATCTATGCCTGGACCCCCTGGAACGCTCTCCCCATGCCTCGACCCAACCATACGCCCAGAAGCGCTACCGGCAGGACAAGACAGAGCGAGACGAGCAGCGTGGTGATACCGCCTGAGACTGCAACATGACCGCTCAGATGGAGATAGGGAAACGCCGATATAACCAGCGGCGAGAAAAAGCCAATCCCCGTACTGAGCAGAAAGAATGGGAGAGCAACCAGCATCAATGCGCGTGTAAGGGTAGCCCCTGACCACTTTTTCTTGCGTCCGTACCAGGCAACCAGATCCATCACCAGCGCGATCAGCACAAGCAGGGCGGGTAGTGGCTGGGTGATGATGTGCGCGGCCTTCGTCATCGGGGTATTTGGCAGCAGGCTGAAATGTTCGACCTGCACCGCGTAAGCCATGCCTGCGGGTACAAAATACTCAGCTATCTCAAGGGTGCCGATAAAGGCGAGGGCTACGCTGGTAGCTGCCCAGCGCCAGGGGATGGTGGTGATAGCGGCAATACAGCCCAGCATTGCCAGGACACTGAACATAATCGAGTAGAGGCTGATATGAACGGAAGCGATGTGCAGCAACAATCCATAGGCAGGATCAGCCATGCCCATCATGAGGCTCGTGAAATTCCCCAGGGCAATGGCAGCTCCGAGGAAACCCAGCGTTGCCGCAAGAGGCGCAGCTTGCTTGCGTGCCAGATAAGCCGCCGAAAGCAGCAGAAATACGCCGCCCAGAGTCAGGATCAGGCTTCCCCCAAAGATCATCAGGTGGAACGGTGCCCACAGGCTAACATCGAGACCATGCAACGAGTGCCAGTAGTTATCCAGAGGGAAGGCCACAGCCGCGCTGAGCGCGCCAAAACCCGCCACATACGCCCCAAATGGGCCATGAAATGCACCAGCGAAAGAAGTACTTCTGGCGCGCACCACCGCGTTATGTCTGGCCCAGCTAGTCTCGACCAGCACGATAATCAACGCGGTCAAACCAGCGAGCGCGATCCCGGAGAGGATCATATCATGCGAACTGGTAAACGTGCGGTCGCGCCCCACCATGCCGTGCCACTTGATATCCCAGGCACTGCCTATCGTAAAGGTAATGCCAGCCAGCATAATACAGAAACCACTCACCAGACGCAATCTCCACAGTAATTGCAGCGTTTTTACCGCTGTCTGTGGCCTGGCTGTTGCTACGACAGCACTCACGGCACTACTCATTAGAGGACTCCTTCGCAACAATACTTTCCTTGCTTCAAGCGCATACATTTTAGAGGAAAAATGTCTTTCTACTATAAAGACGAACAACAAGGCCAGAACTAACTACACGATCATCATCTTACCACTACTTTTTCACGCCCCCTGGAAAATCTCTACACTTCACAGTATACTGTGTGAGGTTGTTGCTTACTCTGTCTGTAAACACAACAGGCAGCATCTTTGGGGATTCTGCTATTTTCCCCGAAAGATGTTTATATATCTATTTGATTGTGTAGAGTATTCATACCCGGTAATCAGGAAAAAGAATATGCAGTATGAAACCCTTTTGGCTGGAGCGTATCAGGTCGAGAAGACGCTGGATCGCTCCACATATAGCGTGCTCTGCGCAGGGAAACAAATCGTGGGTGGTCAGGCTGTGAGGCTGAGGTTCTGGCTCACAGCGCACGTCACCTCGCCAGAAGAACAGCAGCGCATTCGAGTGGAGGTCACAGCCATCCAGGAGATTGAGCATCCTTATCTCCTGCCCATCCTGGAGGTGCGCGCAACTGAACAGGGCGTGCTCCTGGTCAGTGCGTCGGCCCAGGATGGCTCGCTCAATGCCTATTTGAGCCAGCACGTTCTCAAGCCACTCCCTCTGACCGAAGCATTGAGGATCGTCAATCAGGTGGGGCAGGCATTGCAGGTATTGCACGAGCACGGTATTATGCATGGCAATCTTACACCGCTAGCGATTTTCTTTGCACAGCCGGACCACATCTGCCTCGGTGAATTTCATCTGTATAGCATCCAGAAAAGCATCCAGGGCTACCAGCCACTGCTCGACGAGAATATCCCGCGCTGCTGGTACATGGCCCCTGAACAATTTGCGGGCCAGCTCGATACACGCACGGATCAGTACGCGCTGGGCTGCCTGGCCTATGTCTTGCTCACCGGACGCGTGCCCTTCGCGGGGTCTGCACGCGCCACGTTACTGCAAAAACATCAACACGAGCGGCCACGTCCACTGAGCGTGCTCAATGCGGAGGTACCCACGCAGATTGAAGCAGCGGTACTCAAGGCGCTGGCCAAAACGCCGGAAGAACGCTATACCAGCGTGCTGGCCTTCCTGGACGCACTAAGGATTCCGACGGAAATAGCGCAGACACCTGAGGTGATCCAGGCAGAGCCTACCACAGAGTCAAACTCGCCGGTTGAGAGAGAGGCGCATGGAGTCGCGATTCCGCTAGTTACTGCACAGGTTGAGGAAAGCGGGGCGGAAGTCTCGAAGCCAGAAGCAGACGCAGCACCGAGTACACCGGCAGATAAGCAGTTAGAACCAGTTGCAGTCCAGACCTTTGCCGAGATGGAAACGCTGAAACAGCCCGCGCTTGATGCTGCTTCTGAACAGAGGAGCATGGATCTCGCTGAGAGTGAGACGCTACCACAACCAGCCTTGCTACCAGCCATTGCGCTCGCACCGATTGCGCGCACCCCCTCGAAAGTTCCCAGGCCACCTGCGGCACGCATATCCAGGGGCCAGGGAATGACTGTGCTCGCGCCGATGATCGCGCTGGTGCTAGTGATTGTGCTGGTGCTTAGCGGCTGGCTTATGCTGGGAGGACACACCCCATTGTCGCAACCCGGCGGAGGCACGACACCAGGCGCTACCCAGAGAACATCAGCCACAACCACCTCTACACGCAATTTGCAGCCTACGGCGACAGCAACAGTCAACGTCATTGGCCTGCACTATCCCACACCCACTGCTCGGCCTACCGCGCCGCCGACCCCACCCAAGTCAGCGCCAACACCCACGCCTGCTCCATCTGCTGGGATAGTCGCGCCATTGCTGAACTGTATACAGCCAGATCCGGTGAATGGAGGCTTCCTGGCAAACTTTGGCTACACGAACGGTGGGAATGCGACAGTGAATATCCCTGTTGGCATGAATAACTTGCTCACCTCATCGAACGGTTCCCAGCCGACCTCATTTGCACCTGGCACACAAAACGATGCCTTTCAGATCCATTTCGGCGCGCACCGTTTTGTGAGCTGGCTTCTCAATGGGAGTTTGGTGACAGCGACCAGTAATAGTCCACGATGTTAATGTGAGGGGGATAAGCAGATATGATATACTAATGCCAACCATAGCCGTCCTCAATCTAGTGGGAAAGTAGTGCATTATGAAACGCTTGATTCAACCATTTCGTGGGTTGCGAGGCAAACTCACGCTTTCATATATGCTGACCTCTGTGCTGGCCTTTCTGCTGGTTGAAATGCTGGTCCTGGGCGGCGGGCTGCTTTTTTTCACGACCCATATCCAGAGCATTCTGCTAAACAATCTGAGCACACAAGCTTCACAAGCCGCTCCTTACCTGGCCAAAGCCGCACGCGATCCAGAACCGTTGGCCACCTGGCTGCAAATCACCGTTGGAAATCCGGGCAATCAAAACTCCTTTCAACCAAAAACCATTTTTCTGGCCGTCACAGATACGCGAGGAGTGATTATTGCTTCAGTCGGCTCGCGGCCACCTGCCGTACACACTTCCCTTGTACCAGCGCTCAGCGGGCAGGATGGCACCCAATTGCTGGCCGTACTCAACGATAGCAAAGGCGCTACCAGCGTTTCTAGCCAGGAGAGCACCCAGACGCTGGTGGAAATAGTGCCCATCATTGGCAAAGATAAGCATACCCAGGGTGCGCTGGTAATGAAATTTGTCCAGCCAGATATCCAGGTGATCTTTTCAAGCTTCTTCAAATTTGTGCTCTTCAGCGCAGTTGCGGTAACGGCCTTGACGGCTATCATCGGCGCGATCTTCGGCTACTTGATTGCACGCGGGCTGACGCGCCGCTTCAACAGACTATCAGCCGCAGCGGAGCGCTGGAGTCGCGGCGATTTCTCGACACCTGCGCGGGATACGGCGCGCGACGAGTTAGGGCAGATGGCGCGTCAGCTCAATCACATGGCCGAAGAGTTGCAGAATCTGTTGCAAACGCGCCAGCAGCTCGCCACACTGGAGGAGCGCAACCGCCTGGCACGCGACCTGCACGACAGCGTCAAGCAGCAGGTCTTTGCGATCTCGATGCAGATCGGTGCCATCAAGCACCTGCTCCGACGCGACACCGACGCCACTGAAACGCGTTTGCACAAAACCGAGAAACTCGTCCAGCAGGCCCAACAGGAGCTGACCTCGCTGATCCGCGAACTGCGCCCGGTAGCCCTGGATGGCAAGGGACTGATCGCGGCCCTGCGCGAACTGATCCCCCAGTGGTCGCAGCAGACCGATATCGTCGCCAATCTGCGCGTTGAGGGCGCCCAGACGCTGCCACTCACCGTCGAAGAAGCGCTCTTCCGTGTGGTCCAGGAGGCGCTTTCTAACGCGGCCCGTCATAGTAAAGCCACGCTGGTGCAGCTCACCCTGACTCTGGCTGATGAGCTAGTGACCCTTACTATCCATGATAACGGGCAGGGCTGCGATCCCGTGCACCTGGAACACCGGGGAGTTGGTCTTCTTTCTATGCAAGAGCGTATGCAAGCGCTTGGAGGAGATATGCGCTTAGAGAGCGCTCCAGGCAATGGCACGCGGGTTGTCGCGTGCTGCACGCGCCTGGGGATTAGTAGCGAGAAACCGCTCGCTGAAACGCAGGTCGAGAAAGAACTCAGTGCGCTCACAATTCAGAAAAGTCGGCCTCAGAAATAACTGCGCCAGCCTGCTATAGCACAGAAGAAAGCATACAATTGTTGTCACACGCTGTAAAAGCCCATATTTCTCACGGAGGATAGCGCATCGTGAGCGAAACAATCTCAATACTGATTACTGACGACCACGCCCTGGTGCGCCAGGGGATACGCGACTTTCTGGAGTTGCAGCCAGACCTGACTGTTGTTGGAGAAGCCGACTCCGGCGAGGCTGCGGCGCGTCTGGCCGGGGAACTCGCGCCCGATGTTGTTCTCATGGATCTGGTCATGCCCGGCATCGGTGGGGTGGAGGCGACGCGCCAGGTCAAGCAGGCTAGCCCGCGCTCCCAGGTCATCGTGCTCACATCCTATCACGAAGACGAATATATCTTCCCGGCGTTACGCGCGGGCGCGCTCTCGTATGTTCTGAAGGATATTGGCCCGGAAGAGCTGGCCGAGACCATCCGCAAGGCTGCGCGTGGCGAATCGATCCTGCATCCCCGCGTGGCTGCGCGCGTGGTGCAGGAAGTGCGCGGGGCCAGAAATAGCACGCCTAATCTTTTCACCGACCTGAGTGAGCGCGAACTCGACGTGCTGCGCCTCATTGCCGATGGTCTTTCTAATGCCGAAATCGCGCGCAAGCTGATTATCAGCGAGAAGACTGTCAAAGGGCATGTCAGCAATATCCTGGGCAAGCTGCATATGCTGGATCGCACGCAGGCAGCCGTCTTCGCCTGGCAGCAAGGGCTGGTCATGCGCCGCGATCCATAATCACATCATTCACCAGATGCATTTGAGATCTTCCCGGCATGAAATGCACGCAAGATGCGCATCACGAGATTATCAACTGGCTATAGAGCGCTCAGGTTAATCCTGAGATGAGGCAACGGCTTGCTGCTCATTCTCATCATGCTCGTCATCGCCATCGTTGGAAGAGTGGTGCTCGGAATGGATCATCGCCAGCACATTCTCCTCGTCCTCGTTCTGCGCGTGATATCCTTCTGGGGCTTCGTCAATTTGCCAGACACAGCCATTGAGGATCATATAGCGCCACTCCAGGTTCGGACTATTATTAAAGTCAGCGGGCGTGGCCGTCTTCAAAAGGTCCAGTACATCGTCCGGGACCGGATCTGCCAGTTGCAGTTCGCCTGCCAGAATGCGCTCTATATACGTGACCAGCATCCGCTGAGGATCGTTCCGATACAGAATGTGCTGCATGTTGCGCAAATTGTGCAGAGCCTGCTCATGACTCTCAGGGCTTTGCAAATCGCGTAGAATGTGAAAGCGTAGCGCGGCGAAAAAACTATATTGGACCAAACCACTACAGACAAAACGTATAACGTGCGCCTGCGGATCACTTTTGGCGTCCCATTTCTTGAAAAGAGTCGCCAGTGCATCAGCGGCCTCGGCCACCTGCGGAACCTTGCTCAGGTGACGCTTAGCAATGCGTTCACCATAGAGAGCAGCCAGTTCCCAGACGACTTTATGATCGTAGAGGCCATGAATTTGATCCATAGCGATGCCGCGCACGTGCCGCAAATACCCAATCCCGTGAATATCTTCGGGATCATGCAGATCGTGACGGCTCTTTTCATAAGGACTCTCCCTATACCAATCCAGCTTTGGCCGTTTAATGCCTACCGTAAATTCCTTGAACGGCATCACTTCATTGCGCCAACTGGCAATAATCACGCCTTTGGTTTTGGCCTCGATCAAAAATGTGTTTTCCAGGCCATTGGATGGATCGTTCACCATGTAGACGAGGGAGGAATGGCTCCATTTGCTGTTAGTGGCAACACGGATCAAATGGGCAAATACTTCGGTATGGCTGTGATTCACACGCAACAATACGTCCGAGATGTGCAAGCGCGGGCCGTCTTCCCCCTGCTGCATAAAATACGTGAGTGGATCGTGTGAAACCAGCGTCGCACGATAGGACATCTGTCTTCTTCCTTTCAGATGAGCGGCTTTATTTCTGCATACGCCGCTCTCCATCATTATATCGCCTGCCAGATGCGCGCGGTATGATCGCCGCTCGCTGAGGCGACCTGCTGGCCATCAGGCGACCAGGAAAGCGCCCAGACGATATCGGTATGGCCGGTATAGGTGTAGAGATGCTGAGCATCGGAGGCACGCCAGATCTGGGCAGTATGGTCTTTGCTGGCGGTGGCGATCAGCTGGCCGTTGTGCGACCATTCGATATCCTCAATGTGATCACTATGGCCGCTGTACGTTCTGAGCACATTGCCTGTGCTGGGCTGCCAGATCTGCACGACGCCACTATCACCGCCGAATGCGATGGTGCTCCCATCGCGTGACCAGGCCACCGCGCGTACATTTGTGTTAGCGGCATAGCGATAAAGCGGTGTGGCGTTCGTAGCATCCCAAATCTGCACGGTTCCATCAAAACTGCCAGAGGCAATCGAACGGCCATCGGGCGACCAGGCGACAGCCCAGACCTTATCAGTGTGTCCAGAAAATGTCAGCAGATGAGTGCCTGTGGTCGCGCTCCACACCTGGGCGGTGCCATCCTGGCTGCCGGAGACAATGCGCTGACCGTCAGATGACCAGGCCAGGCTGAACACGGACAACGCGTGGCCCGTATAGCTCGTCACCAGAGCATTCGTTGTCGCGTCCCACACCTGGATAGTTGGATCGCTGCCCGCAGAGGCAATATAACGTCCATCGGGCGACCAGGCCAGGTTATACCCCTGCCCACTCTCCTGATGGGTCAGGTTGGTGCCCCCAGTCGAGGCATTCCAGACCGCTACTGTCTTATCCCAACTACATGTGGCCAGCGTCTGCCCACCGGTGGGTGACCAGGCGACACCGATCACCTGGTCACTGTGCCCGGTATAGACAAGTTGCGTCGTGCCGATAACCGGGGTTGGCGATTGTTGCGGGCCTGGGGTTGCGGTTCGCGTTGGCGACTGTTGTGTGCTGGGGGTTGCGGTTCGCGTGGAGGTTTGCGTATTCCCTGAGGATGTGGCGGGAGCCCGCCCCAAAAGTGACGCGAGTTCGCCAGAGAAGAGCAGGGCGGCTACACCACCAACCACGATAGCGCCTCCGCCGAGTCCCAGCAGAAAAGCACGCCGTGCCACGGTCCGCCTTGCCGCATCTGGCACGCTCTGCGGCGGGGGAAATGTAGGGGTATGCTGTATCTGTTGACCATCAGCCACTGGCCCTCCGACCAGGGCTGGCGGAGTATTATATGGGAATTGACCGGGCGCCTGCATCGACGCTGGCGGAGCGTTATACGGGAACTGACCAGGGGGCGCCTGCATCGGCACAGGCGCAACTGGCAGCGGGGTCACTGGCAGCGTAGGCTCACGCGTGGAGAGCTGGTTGCAGGCCTGTTCCAGAGCATTGGCAAACGCCTGGATCGAGAAAAAACGCTGCGCGGGATCTTTCGCCAGAGCCACGCGCAGGGCCTCATCAACATCAGGTGACACGCCGGGGATCGCGCCACTGATTAGCGGCGGTGATGCGTGGAGATGTTGCCCGCTGACAGCAGCCAGACTCCCCTGAAATGGTCGCTCGCCACTCAACCACTCATAAGCCACCACCGCCAGAGCATACTGGTCGCTCGCCTTCTGAGGCTTGCCCTCAAACTGCTCCGGCGCCATGTAAGCCACGGTCCCTGCCACATTGTGCATCTGTTGCGCGCTCTGCGTCTGGGTCACCATCGCAACAATCGCAATCCCAAAGTCGCTGAGCAGCACCTCATCGCGTCCCCCCAGCAGCATATTTTCTGGTTTGATATCACAGTGAATGACATCCTGGTTGTGCGCGTACTGCAAGGCACCAGCGATCTGCTTGACCAGTTTTGCCACATGGACCGGGTGCAGGCGTGTATTGCGTGGATAGCGCTGCCGTAGCGTGCCATTGACAGCATATTCCATGACCAGAAACGGAGTCTCACCCTGCATTCCAAAGTCCAACACACGAATAATATTGGGATGAGCCAGGCTAGCAATGGTGCGCGCTTCGCGCAAAAAAGCCGCCATCTCACTCTCATTTAGAGCAGCCTGGACGATTTTTATCGCAGCGCTGGTGTGCAGAAACACATGCTCGCCCAGGTATACCTCAGCCATGCCACCCTTCCCCAGGCGCTGGATAAGCCGGTAGTTGCCCAATTGCTGGCCTTGATAATCCATCATAGGGAATTACGCTCCTCAAACTATGTACATAATGTATTTATCAATTTATGCTCTTGCAGATAAATATACGCTACTCTGCCCTTCCAGACAAGAGGCTATCTCTGCGCTTGTGCATTGCCTGGCAATCATCCATAATGCAAAAGAATAGAGAGAGGGAGTATTTTTTGTGGCTATTTTTCTCGATCTTGCCCTGCTTGTTCTCGGCGCGGTCCTTTTATTGTACGGCGCTGACTGGTTTCTCGATGGTGTGCGCGACCTGGCGCGCGTGCTGGGCCTGAGCGCCCTACTGTTGGGTATTTTGCTGGTTGGCCTGGAGCCAGAAGAAATGCTCACGGCAGCGCTGGCTTCGGGACGCGGTATCCCCGAACTGGCTATTAACAACGTCGTCGGCACCAATGTTACGATCATCACCTGCGCGCTCGGCCTCTCGGCTCTACTCGCACCGATAGTGCTGCCGCGCACCGTACGCCGCCTGGCTCTGCTAGCCACGCTGGTCTCGCTAATCCCCATTGCGTTACTCTTCACAGGCCTCATCACTCGCCTGGAGGGTGCGCTGCTGCTGATCCTCTTTGCTGTCTACACGTTCTTCCTGTTGCGCGTGGATCGCAGCGCGCTTCCACGCGGCATGGAAGATGATGATGACGATGACGACAAACCCATAACCCACAAGCCTGGCCGCACCTGGCGCCTTGTGGGGCTAACGCTGCTGGGGCTGGTCGTTATGAGTGGCGGTGGCTATCTGCTGGTCGAGGGCGCGCAACGCTTTGTGAGCACAACTGGCCTGGGAGCTGGCATTGTGGGCGGTACCATCGTCTCGCTGGCCACTGGCTCGGAGATGATCGCCCTGGGCATCAGCGCGGCGCGCAAAAAGCAATCTGAAGTACTGGTAGGCGGCATCCTCGGCTCTTTTGCTTATAACCTGCTGGTCACGCTGGGCCTGGCCGCAGTCATCAATCCCCTGCCCGTCGATTTTCACCAGACACTGATTCCGCTGCTCTTTATGCTCGTCTCCCACCTGACCCTGCTCGCGCTGATCTGGCGTGGACACTTCGGGCGCGTCGCTGGCGGCATATTTGTGCTGGGATATGCGGCGTATGTGGCCCTGGTCTTTCTCGCGCGTTAACACACGACAAGATCTCTTCACGCATCGAGAGCACGGCCAGGGCCAGTATACGCCGCATGCGCTAGCCTAACAGACGAGAGACCGTAGACAACGCCTGCTCCAGCTCGTCCTCACGTGTGAATCCGTGCGGGGCCAGGCGCACGCCTCGGCCACGCGCGGAGGCGATCACCTTCTGCTGGCGTAGCTCCTCTTCCAACTGATGTGCGCGCTCAGGTGAGCCTGCGTCCAGGGCCGTGGTCGCGCCTTTGGGGGTGCCCTGTTGTGGACCCAGCACACGCAATCTCAAACGCGGCGTTAGCTCGTAAGCAAGTGCTGAGAGGCGCTCGATGTGCGCGTGGATGCGCTCGACACCAGTACGCAGCACTAACTCCATGCCAGCGCGAGCAATGTACGCGTTGAGAATGGGCGGTGTGCCCAGGTCGAAGCGCGCCGCGCTCTGCGGGTAGTCCAGGTGGATGGCATCGAACGCGTAGGGGTTGGTGCGTCCAAACCAGCCAGTGATCGAGGGTTCGAGCCGATGCAGCAGCGCGGGATTCACATAGAGAAACGCGATACCCGCCGTCCCCAGTAAATATTTGAGTGTGCCGGCGACCAGAAAGTCCACGCCGCTCGCTTTAACGTCGATTGGCACGGTCCCTATCGATTGATACGCGTCCGCCAGCACCAGCGCGCCCTGGGCATGGGCCGCGGCAACCACCGTCTCCAGATCCGTCAGCGCGCCATGCGCGTAACACACATGGGGAACTGAGATCAACGTTGTCGCCTCATCCACGGTTCTGGCGAAGGCCTGTGTGCTGACCAGTCCCTGTTCATCGGCGGCAAGCATCTCCACATCCCAGCCGTATTTGCGCAGAGCCAGCCACGCGTGCGCCACCCCAGGAAACTCGACCTCGCTGCTAATCACGCGGCGCCGTGTACTTGTGACGTCCGCGAGCAGGGCGCTGGCCAGCGATGAGACCAGCTGAGAGACCGAGGTGCCAACGGCAATGTCTTCAGGGGAAGCCCCAATTAGCGTGGCAAAGGCGGCGCGTGCGCGCTCAACCTCCTCAACCCACGCGTTCCAGTGCATGCCCAGGCTGGCCCACTCGCCCAGAAACGTCTCGATGGCCGCGCGCACCGGCTGAGCCAGGGGCCCCTGCGAGCAGTTGGCCAGGTAGATGTCGGTTTGCAACAACGGACAGGCCGCGCGTAATGTCTGTAATGGGTCTGTTATAGATGGGTCAGGCTGGTAATCAGGAGTGGTCTGCATATATTCCTTTCCTTTTAACTCACACACGCGGCAGCACACCCGTCGCGAAGGCGTGCAATCCATCGATATCGTCGAGATCGAACCATTGGAGCATGAGTTCTTCCACACCGGCCTGAGCATACATCTGGATTTGTGGCAGGATCTGTTCGGCATTGCCTATCAGCGCGCGACCACTGCGTACGATCTTCTCAATGGCCTGATCTAGTGGGAGATCGGCCAGTTCGGGATCGTTGCGGCGCCAGGCCAGACGCTGATCCAACT
Organism: uncultured Ktedonobacteraceae bacterium; assembly: GCA_964250225.1. GTDB lineage: Bacteria > Chloroflexota > Ktedonobacteria > Ktedonobacterales > Ktedonobacteraceae > Paraktedonobacter. Next base: position 61,733 of record CAXUEY010000002.1, read on the forward strand.
TCTCAGGATCACGTTCGAAGAACAGAGTAAGCATCATGGTGCGCCGAACCTCTGTGGGCTGGCGTCCAGCGGCACTGAGCAGACTGTCCAGGTGGGCAGAGCGCTCGCGAAACACCTCCGGTGAGAGGCCGAGAGCATTCCAGATGCTGGCGTAGCGAGCCACCAGCGGCAGGGTGCGTTTGACACCATTGCCGCCGATCAAAATTGGCGGACCGCCAAGCTGCTGCGGACGTGGCAGCAGGGTCGCACCTTTCAGCTGGAAGAAACGCCCCTCGAAAGAGACCGGTTCGTCGCTGCGCAACAAACGCGTAATCACTTCCAGCCCCTCTTCAAAGCGCGCCATACGAGTTGGGACACTGCCTAACTCATAGCCAAAGAGGGTATGCTCGCGTTCTTGCCAACCCGCTCCCAGTCCAAGCAACATGCGCCCTTCGCTCAGGTCCGCGAGTGCCGAGGCTTGCCTGGCCAGCAGCGCTGGATGGCGAAACGAGAGCGGGGCGACGAGCGAACCAAAGTGGATGCGCCGGGTATGAGCGGCGAGATAGGTTAACGAGACAATCATCTCCAGCGAATCTTTATCGGGCGGACGCGCATTGGTGAAGTGGTCGGAACGAAAGAGGCCGGTGAAACCGAGATCTTCTACGTTCGTGACCAGCTGTTTCCAATGAGGCCAGGTCAGACCGTTCTGCCCCTCAATCATGAGCGAGATATCTACCATACGTTGCTTGTCCCTTCTAATGTTTTGGTGCTCTGATCATATCACATACTTTCAGTACAGTATTCTGCCCACATAAAAAGCTGCTGAGATACTGACCCATATGAAAAAGGGCAGCATGCCGTTGCTACAGGCGTGCTGCCGCGTTTCTAAAAAACTGGAGACGTACCACATGTGGACGTAACCCCAGACATGGTGCTTTCAGGGGAGAAAGACCCGGATGAAAGTTTGCTCACACGTTTATTGCACGCTTACCCGATAATAATCGTAGCTGCTCGTTTCTTTAAAGCCACAAGACTGGTATAGCGAAAGTGCGTTTTTATTGGTCGTTGCCACTTCAAGCGTGATCTGCTGCTGACCCCTGGTAAGGATCTCCTGCACTGTGCGCGCAAGGATCTGACGGCCATAGCCATGGCCCTGATAGGCAGGCAAAACGCCGAAACCGTAAATATGTCCGCCGTGCGCGCTATACGAGACATCGATCTTGCCAATTACCACACCATCCAATTCGCCTACATAAAAACCGTGCTCTGCCTGCTCAAGTTTATCCGCGCTGTACCAACTCACTTCGTCTTCCGGTATATCAAAGGAGACCGCGGTAATGTGAGCGAACAGAGGAAGATCCTCTGGAGTAGCGGGTCGGAAGCGCAGGCGTTCATCGAAACGCGCGGGCAGAACGGGTTTCTCCAGCACCATCTTGTATTCGGTATGGTCGTAGTCGGCGTTCAATGAGCGCGCAAAAGTCTGGCCTGCTGCAGAGATTGGTTCAACGATCAGCAGCAGTTTCGGTAGGCCGCGCCGCTGACACTCCGCCTGGGCCTCTTGATAGAGCGCCGTGAAAATGCCACGCCGCCGATACGCAGGGTGGACCATACCGCTGATCTCGGCCTCGCTTGAGTTAAAGCTGTACAGCGGCAAGAAGCCCACCAGTTCGCCATCCTCATAGAACAGAAAATCGTTGGTCTGATCGGTTGGCCGTTGCTCTAAAATGCTCCAGTTCAGTTTGATATCCAGCCCCTCATATGTGTTACAGCGTTGCTCCAGTTGTCGGATCTCCGCGAAGTCAGCCTGCGTCAGCTCCTGCCTTTTCACCAGACCCTGTATATGCTTGGTGGACATAAGTGCTCCTCATCTCAGATTTCAATTTTTGGACATCGGGAGTATAGCCCGACCAGGCACGCGCTGTCAATGCCGGGAAAAAGGATGGCTCCCTCTCTCCAGAATTTATGGTATGCTTGTGCTAGCATAAGGTGATGTCCCAAAAATGTGAGGGAGCGGCACCTTATCCAGGTCGATGCGATGCTGAAAAACTGGCGTTTACCTCCAAAACCGTATGTGGCCGCCGTTGATCGGGCCGCCCTGGATCTTTATGCGCGCTATCATACGACATTCAAAGGCATTCGCGTGTTACGTCAACGCAAAGTCTTTGTGTTCAGAAAAAGGATTGTGAGTTATTATCCTGTAGATGCAGCTCTGATTGCATCTGAATAACGTAAGAAAAAGCAAGCAAGCAAGAAAGGAACTGTGAAAATGGCTAAAGCACGTTGGAATGGCGCTACTATCGCGGAAAGCGAGAACTGTGAAATTGTGGAGGGAAATTACTATTTTCCCCCGGATGCTGTTCGCACTGAATATCTCAAACCGAGCACGCATCACACAACCTGTCCCTGGAAAGGCGTGGCCAGTTATTACGATGTCGAGGTAGATGGCGAGCGTAATAGTAATGCTGCCTGGTATTATCCGACCCCCTCGCCGAAAGCAGAAAATATCAAAGGATACCTCGCCTTCTAGAATGGTGTGAAGGTCGAGCACTAGCATCAGCGGGACCTGAGATCCACTGGCTATGCCCAGAACACACAAAAACGACCCACGAAGAGGCATGGGTCGTTTTTGTGTGTTCTGGGCATAGCCATCTCCAATCGATTGTACCGCTTCTGAACTGGCTGAACATCGCCACATTCAGGTGTATTGCCATCTCTAATGGAGTTGAAAAGAACATATCTCTGAAGAATACTTTGTTGGAGAAGGAAGAACACTATGCAAACAACAGTATCCGTTTGCCGTGAAGAGGATGACCAGCACATAACCCTGACCGCCCATACACAGGCTGTTGAACGCGCGATCCATATCATGCATACCCATCTTCATGAATTGCTCACTTTGGAAGATCTGGCCTCCGTTGCCTGCTTGAGTCCCTATTATTTCAATCGCGTTTTTCGCCATCTGATTGGCATTCCACCCGGCGAATTTTTGAGCGCCCTGCGCTTTCAGATGGCCCGCCATTTGCTCGTGGCAACCTCGCTGAGCGTCACCGATATTTGTTTTGAAGTTGGCTATACCAGCACCGGCTCGTTCACTACCCGGTTCACACAATTGGTCGGCCTCTCTCCACGCCTGTTGCGCCAACGTGCTCGCACATTCGAACCACTGTCTGCACCAGAGGATACCGAGATCAATCCTACACTGGCAGCCTGCATGAGCATGAAACACACCCTGTCAGGCCGGATCAGCGCTCCAGCGACCTTTCGAGGCACGGTCTATGTGGGCCTGTTCACCAGTCCCATCCCCCAGGGCGCACCCGCGCGTTGTACCAGGCTTGGCGCACCAGGCTGGTATCAGCTCAGCGGCTTCGCTGATGGCGTCTACTACCTGCGTGCTGCCGCCTTTCCCAGCGCGGCAGACCGTCAGGCGTCTCTGCTGCCCGGCGAGAACATCCTGCTCGGCGCCAACGCAAGCCCGCTGATTATACACAACGGGCATGTTACGGGCGACCCCGATCTCACGATGCGCCCGCCGCACCTGACTGATCCGCCACTTGTGCTGGGCTTGCCCTTGCTTTGAATGGATTAAAGAACGAGCGTTCAAAAAGCGCAAGATTGGAGAAGTTTTGCCCATGATTATCGGGTATACTTAAAAGAGTGGAAACACGTCATGACAGACGTTATTTGATTAACAAAGGAGATTTTTCGTATGTCGTCACATTTGGGGCTACTCATGCTGTTGGTGAAGGATATAACACGCGAGAAGGCGTTTTATACGGAATATCTGGGATTTGAAGTGGTATCAGAGTTTTCTGGCGATGATTTTGTGATGCTCCGCTCGCGCACCAACGAGGGAACAACGCTCGCTTTATCAACCGTGGGCAGTATGAATGGTGCGCAAGACGTTCCCCTGACACATGGTGGCATCATCCCAGGTTTTGCTGTCGAAGATGCCGACGCGACCTATCAGCAGTGGAAAGCTAAAGGCGTTGAGATCCTGGGAGAGATCAACGACATAGGCGCTGGACACAGCTTCACCGCCAGAGATCCTGAAAGCCACTATATCCAGGTCTTCCATCTGTATCCACAGGTGATCGAGATGCAAAAGAAGATGGGAATGCGTAGTTAGCACACATCCTCTCACGCAACAGGCGAATCTGGCCATTCCATGTGATGGGCTAGGTTCGCCTGCTCTTGCTTCTATCCCTGTCCTGATAAAATTGCCTGAAGTTTAGCTCATCTGATTTTAATCAAAGAGCGATGGCGTCTCTACCAATGGACTGAGCTTGCGTTCACGACCATCGCGGTCAAAGAGAAACGGGTTGAGCAGGCCGTTCTCGTCGGTGGGCGCGAGACCAGCCTCTTCGATAAAACGCGAGGGGACGGCGTCGCTGCTGCGATAACGCAGGATGCAGGAGAGCAGCAACAGCTTCTGGGCGCGGGTGATGGCGACGTAGGCCAGGCGGCGCTCTTCGGCCAGTCCTGAGAGGTTGATGGGGCCGTCGTCCTCGCTCATCGTATACGAACGGCGATGAGGAAAAATCCCCTCGGTCATGCCCATAAGGAAAACCACCGGACTCTCCAGACCTTTGGATTTATGCACGGTCAGCAGGCTCACGCAGTCACGCTTATTCTTGCTGGCATCCTCGGCCTGCTCCTTGAGACGTGCCAGACCGTCGAGGAACTGGCGGATGCTGTGAAAACGGCCCGCTATCTGCTCCATTTCTTCCAGTTCGTCGAAGCGCCCCTCCAGGCGGCCCTCGTCGCGATGTTTGGGCGCCTCGCTATCGTCGTCCGCGTCTTCGTGGTGCCGACTATCGATGTGGCGCAGGTGCTGATCGTAGGCCAGGGAGCGCAACAGGCGAATGGCCTGCACCGGCTGATTATGACAACTCTCCTGCACACGCTTGATAAGCGCCACAAAGTCCTTGACGCCCGGTTGATGCTCGGCGGGGATGGTGTAGGCCTGCTCGTCGCAAAACTGGAAGAGTGGACGCCCACCAGCATAGGAGCCGAGGGTGCCGAAGAGCGATGGAGGCAGACGGTGCGAGGTCTTGCCGGTGCGCGCGAAATAGTCCCGCGAGGGGATGTTGACCACGACGCGAAAGGCGGTATTCTGCTCGCCACAGAAAATCGATGTGAAGACCTCGTCCCATTTACGTGGCTTTGGTCCCTGGCGTTCGCGCAGATACTCCTGATACACCCGCTGCCCATCGATCAGGGCCAGGTACGCCAGTAGATCGCGTGTAGTGCGACGCTTGAAGAACGAGGAGCCACCCAGCGCGCGATAAGGGATCGCGGCCCGCGCCAGAGCCAGTTCCAGCGAGGCCAGATGATGATTGGTACGCGAGAGCACAAAAATGTCGCGATACGAGAGTCCCTCGCTATGCAGCCGCCACTGGCGCACCAGTTCCGCGATGCGTTCGGCGATGCCCTCAGCCTCGGCCTCCTGGTTATCGTAGGCGGTAACAATCACCGGCGCGCCATTGGGCAGCGTCGGTTTGAGTTGCTTCTCAAAGCCGGGCGTGACCTCATTCTGGCGGATCAAACGGTTCGCCGCCTCCAAAATCTGTGGGGTTGAGCGATAATTCTCCTCAATCTGATAGATCTTGCCCTGAGGATACATACTGCGAAACGAGAGGATCGAGGCTTCGGGGCTGGCTCCACGAAACTGGTAGATGGCCTGATCGGGGTCGCCCACCACCACCACATTCTGACGAGGCGCGGCCAGATGTTGCACCAGACGATACTGCGACGGATTGGTATCCTGCGTCTCATCCACCTGGAGATAGAGGTAGCGCCCCTGCCAGTTCTTGCGAAAGGTCGGGCTACTTTCGAGCAGGGCCAGCGGGATATAGATCAGGTCTGAGAAATCGTAGAGTTTCTCCTTCTGCTTGGTCTGCTCATAACGTACAAAAAACTCCTGATAACGCTCAGCAAGGTGCTGCTCGCTGCTCAACTGCTGACGGAAAAAGTCAGTGGAACCCTCTGGCTTGATCATCTCCTCTTTAGCGCGATCAATGGCCCCCAGGACCGTCAGGATATCCACATCCCAGTTCATACCACGCGTGCGATTGCTCTGCCAGGGGCGAATAATATCCTCGGCCAGCCACTGGCGAGGCTCCCCACTGACCAGGCGCTGGTTTAACTGCTGGGGCGTCCATTGCAGCTTCTCGCGTAACATCTGGTGGCCCAGGCCGTGGAAGGTCACCACCCGCAGCCCCTTCACATCCTTCGCGGCAAATCCCCGTAGCTTGAGCGCGCGCAGAGCGCGCTTCTCCATCTCATCAGCAGCGGCACGGGTAAACGTCACACAGAGAATCGTCTCCGGGGCAACCTGCTCATCGGCGATCAGGCGCACCAGGCGCTGAACCAGAATAGCGGTCTTTCCGGTGCCTGCCGCAGCGATAAAAGCGGCGGGACCATCGGTATGGGCGATAGCTGCAGCCTGCTGTACATTGGCATGAAATAGAGGTGCAGGCGTTTTGACTGATTGTTTCGGCATGTTTGCTGGCTGTTTCGCGCGTTGAGCAGGCATTCCTCAAGACTCTCTCTTCCTCACATGATTTTTTCGCAATGAGACCGAGGCATACTATAGCACGCCGCCCGGTACATTGGCAAGCGGTGCAAAGAACAGGAGTTCGAGGGAAGCGACATCACGCGCCAATCTAGCCAGGAAAAATCCGCCAGGCTCAACCTTAAGAAGGCGAGAGGTAGGATTGATGAGTATCTTTTGAAGAAGCTAACACGTATCTTCTCTGGTTATGTATTCATGGAAGACCCACCCATAGATGTTTCAAGGAAAGACGCGCCTGAACGCCGACTCCCGCAACGTTTTGCAAGGAGCGGTAGAACAAGAACGCTTGAGTCTAGCTGTCATGTGCGTTGGGCGTTTTCACACGCTCAGACACTATCGATATCCCACTGGAGTGAGGTAGAAATGCCCCTCGCGGTGGCAAGCGCGCAGGGAAGCGTCTGGGAGAACAGTTTATGCAAGCAGTGGTATACAACGGACCTCGCGATGTCAGCGTTCAAGAGGTGCCCGATGCCAAAATCGAGCGCCCAACCGATGTGCTGGTGAAGATTACCAGCACCAACATCTGCGGATCTGACCTCCATATGTACGAGGGTCGAACCAATTTTGCGAAAGGCATGATCTTCGGACACGAGAACCTGGGAAAAGTCATCGAGATTGGTAATGCCGTTGACCGCATCAAAGTCGGCGATATGGTTTGCCTGCCCTTTAATATCGGTTGTGGCTTTTGTCGCAACTGCGAGGCTGGCCTGACCGCCTTTTGCCTCACCGCCAATCCAGATCCAAAAATGGCCGGTGCCGCGTATGGCTTCGCGGGCATGGGTCCGTTCAATGGTGGCCAGGCTGAGTACCTGCGCGTGCCCTACGGAGATTTCAATTGTCTGAAACTGCCAGATGACGCGCGGGAAAAAGAGGACGACTATGTTATGGTCACTGACATTTTCCCAACCGGTTGGCACTGCACCGAACTCGCTGGGGTGCAACCGGGTGATTCTGTTGTTGTTTACGGCGCGGGACCGGTCGGGCTGATGGCCGCCTACTCTGCGACCCTCAAAAGTGCTCGCCAGGTTATGATCGTTGATCGCCATTCTGACCGGCTGCGGCTAGCCGAGAAGATCGGGGGCATTCCCATCGACGATTCAAAAGGTGATCCGGTTGAGCAAGTGCTGAAGTTGACCAACGGCAAGGGCGCTGACAGGGGTTGCGAGTGTGTGGGCTACCAGGCACACGATCCGCAGGGCCATGAGCATCCCAACATGACGATGAATAATCTCGTAAAATCGGTGAAGTTCACTGGTGGGATTGGCGTAGTCGGCATTTTCCTGCCCCAAGATCCAGGGGGACCGGATAAGATGAGCAAGCAGGGGGAGATTCCCTTTGACATGGGCCTCTGCTGGACAAAAGGCCAACACATTGGCACGGGTCAGGCCAATATCAAAGCCTACAACCGTCAACTGCGCGACCTCATTCACGTGGGTAAGGCCAAACCATCGTTCATCGTGTCGCACCGGCTGCCATTGAGCGAGGCAAAGAACGCCTATCAGCATTTCGATGCGCGCGACGACGGCTGGACCAAAGTGATCCTCAAGTCTAATCATATGAATTAATGGAAAAGGGCGATAAGGCAACGGGAGTTGAGGATATCATCTTCGAGAAGGAAAAAGTTTCCGTAGCACACATTCATGATGAAAAGGAGAAAATACATGACAAACGAACTTCAAGGGAAAAAGATTGCCTTTCTTGCTACCGATGGTGTCGAACAGGTGGAGCTGGTAACTCCCTGGAAGGCAGTTCAGGAGGCCGGTGGGCAGCCGGTATTGATCTCGCTCAAAGCTGGAAAGATTCAGGCTACCAATCACGACATCCAGCCAGCGGATACTTTCCCGGTCGATGCAACGGTCCCACAGGCCAAAGCCTCGGATTACGACGGGCTGGTCCTGCCGGGAGGAACGTGTAACCCTGACAGACTTCGCATCAATAAAGATGCCATGCAGTTCGTGCGTGATTTCTTTGCAGCCAACAAACCAGTTGGCGCAATCTGTCATGGCCCGTGGTCCCTTGTGGAAACGGGCATTGTTGCCGGGCGCACGCTGACCTCCTGGCCGAGCCTCGCGACGGACATTCGCAACGCTGGCGGCACACGGGTCGATGAAGAGGTGCATGTCGAAAAAGGACTCGTCACCAGCCGTAAGCCAGATGACCTGCCAGCCTTCTGCCGCGCCATCGTTCGGGAGTTTGCACAGGCTGGTCTGGTATCCAGGTAAGTAGAGTAGACTGAATAGTAGCAAACATATGGAAGAAGATGAGAGGAGGAACAGAGCCGACCTCTGTTCCTCCTCTCATGAGATGGTCCAATGCACCAGCCAGGTGTTCCAGTTCAGCAATAAGCACTTTGACAACCCCCTACCTCGTAATCCTACAATGCCTGCATACAATCTTTTTGTACAGCTCAAGTATTTCAATCATTGAAGGTGCTTTTCTCGCTATTCTGTGGGAACGTGGGGTGATTTTAGGGCTGCTAGCGGGGAAAACGCTCTTGTGTATGGCACTTCGGTACATGAGCAGCAATGATTGGAGGAGATGTTTCTATTCTTGTGGCTATAGGAAAATGATTGATGTTGTATTTACATCTAATACGAGAGGAGTTCGACTAATGGCAGTTATTCGCACGTCACACGTTGATTTGAAGATTAATGGGGATGGCGCTTACGCGTATGTGGCACAGCCTGATGATGACGCGAAGCATCCAGGCGTGGTACTTATTCAGGAGTGGTGGGGCATCGAACCCCATATCCGTGACCTCGCGCAAAAGCTGGCCGCCGAGGGCTTTGTAGTGGCCGTTCCTGATCTCTATCACGGCAGGATTGCAACTGAGCCAAATGATGCGATGAAAATGGTGATGATGCTCAGAGGCAACATCGACCACGCCTCTAAAGAGATTATTGGCGCGCTGGATACGCTCAAGGGCATGGTCAATGTTGAACCGAAGAAGCTCGGCCTGATGGGCTTCTGCGTCGGCGGCTTCCTGACTTATACGGTTGCCACTCGCTATGACGACCTGGGGGCGGTTGTACCCTTCTACGGTGCTGGCTATGATCCCACACCCGATGAGGTGAAGAAGGTTAACGCCCCCGTCCTGGCCTTCTATGGTAGTCGCGATGAGAGTGTATCTGCGGATCAGATGAAGAAGATCGAGAGCTTGTACAAAGAAGCAGGCAAAGATCTCACGGTGAAGGTCTACGATGCCGGCCATGCCTTTCTCAATCCCGACCACGGGATGGGCAACGAGGCAGCAGCAGCCGAGGCGTGGCCGCTGGCCGTCGATTTCTTGCGCAAACATCTCCATTAGGAGCATTCAATTCACAACTCATGAACCCCTGCTTTGAAAGCAGGGGCTTGGAGATGGGGTGAATGTTCACATTCGCAGACGCGTTGGCGCAGCAGCGGTTCGCGAATCGCTGTTGTATCCAGCGTGCTTGCGCCGAGAAACTTCACGAAGCTCGCAAACCCACAGGCCAATGCATGCGCAAAGACCTCATCAAGGCCGAGAGCCTCTTCCTCCAACCACAAACCCAGGACGACCAATGTGTTGGTCGTCCTGTCGAGTTTACTGTCGAAACGGGCAACGAGACGGTCTCCCCAGAGAATAGGCAACGTGTAATAGCCGAACTTGCGTTGGTGTACAGGCTTGTAGACCTCCCATATATAGTCAAAGCCGAACAACACTTTGGCTCGTCCGCGCGCGCTGACGTGATCGAGCGGGGCGAGGAAGACGACCTCTTCCGTCGTGGTTGTCTCCAATGGCGTCCAGGCCTGCGGAACGCGCCCCGCGCTCACATCGCCCAGCAGCGCGGCGTCGCTTCCCAGCGCATAGTGCACCGCCTTCCAGCTTTCAATCTGCACCTCTATGAGGTCGCCGTCGGACAGCATCGCCTTAAGCATCTTCCCGGCTGCGCGATCCGGCTCGCCGCGCCCGCGAAACGAATCAGCTGTCCGGCTCAGCCGCGACAGGCCGGAGAAACTGACATCCTTCTTGATCAAGAAGCGGTCAGCCTCGGCCTCGTCGCTTTCGCATATGAGATGCGCGGGTGCAACTGTTTCTGTGAGGGCGTACACGCGCTCGAAGTTCTTGCGATGGTGCGTCATCACTTCGCCGGTGTACCATAAATAATATAAAGCTAGCGCGCTGTCCTTGCGACCCCGATAACTCTGGGTTCGTGTTCGCGTCGCCATCTCGAAGTCGCGGTTGGTCACGCTACCGCGCTCGCGTAAGATAGCCCGCATTTCGTCGATAGCAGCGGCGTGTTCGCGCGCCATGTGGCAAATACGCGAATCGCCATAGTCGCCATCGCGCTCGCGGCGCATGACCACGCGCCAGTGCGGTAATTCATCCATCGGACGGACAGCGAGCCAGCCACCCCAGTCAAAGAACTTGCGCTGCTGGTAGGCCAGGTCTTCCCACATCCCAGGCGTGTAATCGAGGACGCGACTGTACAGCTTAATGTCCTGGCTGCGCGCGATGATATTCAGCGGATCGAGTTGCAGGTACTCCATCGCGCGCATGGCCTGCTCGGTCCCCTCGATTCCTCGCCAGCGTCGTCCGGGCCACAAGCCCTGCTTGCCGAGGATAAAGCGACGGGCGGTATCGGTGTTAATGATTAGCATGGTGACCTCTCTGTTTCTGGTTCTAAGTCTACCAGAAAAAGCGGTTAAAATCATTCCGCATTTCTCGTGCTTGCCCGATTTGAGGCCACCAGGTTATCAGAGATTCATGCTTCTAGCAATAGAAAGGGTCGCTAATATACTAAGGCATACCGCGACCCATTTTGTTACTTTGAGCGTATAACGCACTTATTAGAGCACAACTTCTCGCGCTTGAATCACTCCGCGTTTGCTTTTCTTTCCGACGACAGTGATCTCCTGGCCTTCTTTCACGTTGCGGATATCGGTAGGCGCGAGCTTTTCACCGGTATTGGTGAGGATCGTGGACTGCTTATCAATCACCACAGCGACAGGCTTGGCGGCATTGGTGCTTTGTTGGATGACCGTACCCGCCACCACATAGGTATCGTTGTGAGCGTCGAGATTGGTGCCGACAACGTGCACCACATACCCATCCTCGCGCACCCTTACGATATGCGCGCTCGCGGCAGTGGTATCAACCGTCTCGGACAGGTTAGGCTGCTCATCGCTGGGCGGTGCCGCTTGTGACTCGATAGGCTCGGCCTGGGTAGACGGCTCGCTCTCTTCAAAGAGAACATTATCGTAAGTGCGTGGAACCGCAACGTGCAGAGCTTGCGGGATGGACTCGAAGCAATACTCGACCATGACCTTGTCGGGATCGTCAGCCGTCTGGAGGGTCTCTTTTTGGGTCGCCGTCAGGTAATCCTTCAGTTTGACCGCGCTACCATCGAGTTGCAAACCAGTCGTGGCAGGAACGCGCAGGAACAGGCGCGAACTGCGGAAATACTGGGAGTTCAAATTGTCGGGTTGGTGACGCGTCAGTAAGGAAAAGATTTGCTGAGCGGTACCCACAGGGTCGCCAGCCGTGATGATACACAGGTCGAGCTGACCATCGTCGATGTAGGCATCGGGAGTAATATGGAGTACATCAGCGTAAAGACGCGTATTCCCCAGCACTACCTGCAAAGCCTCCCCCTGCCAGAGCAGGCTGCCATCACTGCCGCGTACCTCTATAGGAAAGGGGCGATACGCCGGGAGTTCTTTCATTGCCGAAAAACCTACTGCCAGTTGTTTGATTTTGTATTTGAGCGGCTTCGACACTCCCTGCATTACCGCCGCGTCCAGACCCAGGCCGGCCATTAACAGGAAATAGGGACGCGTAGCCTGCCTGACACCCTTCTTGCCTTTTTTGAAAGATTTTTTCTGCGCTTTCACAGGCGGTGCGTCCTGAGCTGGACCGCCTTCAGGTGGCACCGAGAGATCTCGCACCGTGACACGGCCAACGTCAACACTACGGCTCTCGCTGTTGAGCAAGGCCAATGCTGCTCGGACCGCGTTGTCTGTGGGGACACTTATTTCTGTGGCCCAGAGATTGGCTGTGCCACCTGGGATAACCCCAACAGTACTTTTGCTCTCCGCGTTCAATACACCATTCACCACCTGGTTGAGCGTCCCATCGCCGCCATACGCCACAACCATGCCACATTTTTCATCAGCAGCCTGGTGGGCCAGTTCCAATGTATGCCCCCCATATTCTTTCAGGGCGATACTGGTCTGGTAGCCGCCTGCGGCCAGTACAGCCAGAATATCACCCAGTTTCACAACGTTTTCCCCGCCGCGGGGATTGATGACCAGACCAGCTTTGTGCTTACTCATGACAATGCTCCTTCATTCTTTTGTAATATAATTTCTATGTGCAACACGCTCACCAATGCAGTAGAGTTTCAGCTACGCTCCTGGAAAACTCCTTGTCAAGGCCATGCTGATCACTACGTTCATCCTTCTAGAGACGATTTAACCACAACCAGCAGAGCGCGCGCAGTCCCTTCCTCATTTGAAACGAAGAGTGTGAACTTACCGTATCTATAAGCAGAAGTGCAATGTGATGAAAGTAAAAAGTACCATACCTCACAAGGATAAAGGAGGCATATATGGCAGCGCTTAATAACGTAAAATCGACAGGTGTTGAGACAGCGAAAGATATGAGTAAGAAAACCCGCTCTCTGGCACGCACAACCTCAGCGCGTGTGCAAAAAGGCGGCGAGCAGACCTACAAGCAGGCCCGTCGTGGACTGCGCAGGGTCCAGCTTGCTACAACCGTTGGAGGCGCTCTGCTCCAGGCCTGGCTGCTCTACAATAAGAAGCGGGCGGGCAAAAATCTGCATCAGGCTACGAAGCAGGCAGAGCAGGTTAAGAAACAGGCAGGCAAAAACCTGCATCAGGCCACAAAGCAGGCAGAGCAGGTGCAGCATACCATGCAAAAGAAGCTGCAACCCGCATGGTCAAAAACACAGGACGCTTTCCTGGATGGGCGAGACGCTGCTCAGGATATGCTGGAGAAACAGGCAAAAAATGCCAGCAAGCAGCTCAAAGCCGTACAGAAAAATATCCCACCGATGCAGAGGGCCGCGCAGAAAAACATCACGCACCTGCAAAAAGCCGCGCAGAAAAATGTGACCTCTGGCCTGTCTCGTATGCAGGAGGGTCTTGAATCAGGATGGTCAGCCACACAGGATATTCTGGAAGAGGGTTCGCATCAGGTGCAGAAAGGCCTGACTCAGCTTGGTTCTAGTGCTAAAGACACGAAAGAAGCCATGCGCAAGCGTTACAAACACGCGCAGCGCAAGCGGGCACGAGCACGCATGATGTTCCGCTGGGGCGTGGTGATAGGTCTGGTGGCAACATTGTTATTCACGCCAGTCGCCGGTTCCGAGGTTCGCCAGCGGATTAAGGCTCTCTGGGATCGCTGCCAGCAATACCTGGCGCAAGATTAAAACTTTCCTATCTGTCAGGAACGAGAGGGGCCTGGAGCAACCAATGCTTCAGGCCTTACTCATTGTCTGGCCGGAACGCTCTCTTAAAAGCAGAGATAAGTACTATTCCTCGCCAATGCTGGCGGCCCTCGTATCATAAATTCCCCTCGTGCGCGTGTTATAAAACAAGGGGAGCTTATCCCTGGAGATCATTCTCGCACTGCGAGAGTTTTTATTGAGGAGAACCAAATGCGTTGGACACCGAACAGAGTGGTGGCCCTCTATCTGGGCCTGGCACTCTTTTTTTTAGGCATGCTTGGGTGGTTTGCCGATCCCTCCCTGCGTGAAGGCTCATGGACGTTCTATAAACTTGATCTGGTGATGAGCCTGATTCATGTGGTAACTGGCTTGATCGGCGTGCTGGCAGTATTCACTGGCTGGTCGCGGCTCTATAATCGGCTCTGCGGCATTTTTTACATCCTTCTGGGGCTGGTCGGCGTACTTCCCTTTTTCACGTTCAGTGGCGCGTTGCTGGGCATAACCCACGCTAATCTGGCGCTCGACCTCTCGCATGTGATCCTCGGAGTAGCAGCAGTGGTCTTTGGCTTCTTTATCACCACCTACGGCAGGTGGGCCGCTGCTCCGCACACTGCCCTCTGAGCGGGCTTATCTGTGCGATGTGATTTATTGATGGATATTAGCATACAGCAAGGAAAGAAACATGGAGAAGAGCAAGAGTAGCTATTCACCAATGCTCAATGTGGCACAAACAAAACAGGCGGAAGCCCCGGCGAAACACACATCCCCCGTGACATTTGTGCTCTGGTTTATCGGCCTGGCCGCCCTGATTGTCGCCGCCTGGGTGATACACGGCCATCCACAAGGCTGGCCATTTGAAATCGCCTTTTCGCAAACGATTCAAAGCTGGCCACTCCCAGCATGGGTTCTCACTGTCTTCACAGCTATTACGACCTTTAACGATCCGATTCCCTCTGGTATTGCGGCTGCCATCCTGATTGCTTTTATGCTCATCAAGCATTGGCTACGACCCGCTCTGTTCCTGGGACTCCTGGTCCTGGTCGCCAATAGCATCGATGCAATTATCGGCGATGCCGTGGGACGGCCACGACCCAGCGCACACCTGGTTCACGTCTCTGCGCCCCTGAACTTCAATAGTTTTCCGTCGGGTCACACTGAACACATTGTCATCTTCTATGGCTTCCTGCTCTTTCTGACCCTGACCAAACCTGTGCGTACATGGAAACACGCGCGCTGGCTCATTCCACTACAAGTATTGATGATTTTCGACATCCTCATCATCGGCATTGCGCGCGTTTTCGAGGGCGAGCATTGGGTGACAGACGTACTTGGTGGCTACCTCTCAGGTGTGATCTGGCTGACTCTGTTCATCTATCTCTACCATCGTCAATGGACGCGCAATGAGCCTGGAGCATGGCAGGAAGGCAAAGCTGCCGCACAAGCTCACTAATCGTCAGGCAATACGACAGGAGGTCTTTTTTCATGGAACAAGATGATTTTCTCTGGGGGGTGTCCACTGCCGCGCATCAGGTTGAAGGCAATCTGATGCACAATGA
The DNA here is from genome assembly GCA_964250225.1 of uncultured Ktedonobacteraceae bacterium. Taxonomy (GTDB): domain Bacteria; phylum Chloroflexota; class Ktedonobacteria; order Ktedonobacterales; family Ktedonobacteraceae; genus Paraktedonobacter. Next base: position 77,275 of record CAXUEY010000002.1, read on the forward strand.
TTGGACACACTTCACAACCACTCCCGCCATTGTTGAGCGCGTCAACGCGCTCAGTCGTCTGGGGCCTGGCGACCTCAAAGTCGATCTCCAACCGGCAGAGGAGGCACTGCTTCACGCGGATCTGGTGATGTTCAAGCAAGACCTGGCCCGCGCCAGAGTGCTCGGCGTTAATGCATATCGTCTCTCTATCGAATGGAGCCGCTTGCAGCCCACACCCGACGCGTTCGATCCCTTGCCCATGACGGAGTACTACATCCCCGCGATACGCGCGCTGAAAGAGCAAGGCATAGAACCGGTAGTGACGCTCAATCATATGAGCCTGCCCGCCTGGGTCTCGACCCCACCTTCTACCAGCAAACATATGCTGGGTTTCTTTGGCCCAAAGGTCGCGTCGCGCAAAGATAAGGACTTTCAAGCGTCGCTGCGTGGGTGGGAAAATCCTGTCACCGTGGATAAATTCATTGAAATGGTGCAATTTGTGGTCAAAATCTTCAAGGAAGAGGGCGTGCGCTACTGGCTCACCTTCGACGAGCCGGTTGCGTCGTTGATCGGCATTGGCTACCTGGCCGGTATCTGGCCGCCCGGATTCTCGCTGGAGGGAAAAGTCGCAAAGCAGGTCTACTTCAACGTCCTGCGCGCACATGTACGTACCTATGATCTCATTAAAGAGCTGGCGCCACAGGCAATAGTTGGGGTCGCGCACGCGATGTTTTATTGTAAGCCCAGTGCTGGCTTCTCGCCTTTTGATACGCAAGGCGTGACAAAACAGGTGGATTACTTTTATAACGAGCATTTTCTGAATTCAATCACCAGCGGCAAGGTCGATGTCGCGCTGCACCACAAACCGAAGAAGCGCGTCTATCAGGAGAGCAAGCAATTTTTCGGCATTGAGCCGGATCAGTGGAAACCAAAAGTGGACTTTATCGGCATCAATTACTACCGCGGGGTCTATGTCTATCCCGTACCACCGATGGCCTTGCTGGTCCCCTTCGTAGGAGGCGCTTTTACCGAAGACCTTACCGGGCGGCACGAACCATTTGGCCTGCTGAACGATCTGGGCTGGGAAGTCTACCCGGAGGGGCTTTACAAAATGCTCAAACGCGCCCACACCGCTTACGGGCTGCCGCTCATGGTGACAGAGAATGGCATGCCTGAGATAGAGGACCATAACCGGTCAGCCTATATCGTGGCCCATCTGGAGCAGGTGCAAAAGGCTCAGAATGAGGGAATCTCGGTCCTAGGCTATCTATACTGGTCTTTAATCGATACATACGAATGGTCGTATCACTATGTCCCCCAGGCCCGTTTTGGACTGTGGACCGTTGATCGCGAGCCGCGCAATGCAGAGGGGCTGCGCACCTTGCCACGCCGGGCCACAGAAGGGGCCCTGGCCATGCGTTTTCTGGCCAATGGCGGTGACCTGGCGCAGGCAGATGCGCGTTTTGGCAGCATCTCTGATATAGGCGATAAGGTCACGCTACCCACACAAAGTCCCGGTGCCTTGTGGTCAGTTACGCTCGATGGTCAGGAATTCTCCCTCTATCTGACACGCCTGACGCCAGCGGAAGTCACGCCCGCGCGCTTGCTCGGCATGGTTTTCGATGGTACGACCCGGCAATGGCTCGCGCTGGATGAATTGGTGTGGGATGCCTCGACCCGACAACTGAGCGGTTGCCACGCCTCTATTCAGGGTGTGCCTGCCCGTCGCTACACTGCAACCCTTGAGGGCGACGACTTTGTGGGCACCTGCACTCAAGCGGATAATTCATCCCCCTGGCACGCTCAACGCTGCTGGCTGGAAGGCATGTGGAACACGACCTCACCACTTGGAACAGTGGTCCTGAGTTCCATCGGTCGGTGGGAGACACCGCTAGCCGTCGGCAGCAGTGATAGTTGGCGTGGGAAGTTTTTCGCGGACAATTGCTGGCAACTGCTTGAGAGCGTGACGGTGCAGGACACGACTATTACCATCACCGCGCACCCTAAAAACAAAGAGCCCATCCATCTCACAGCCACCGTCCAGCGCGATAGCTTGAGCGGCACAGCAGACTCAACAGGAGGGGCATGGCAAGCGACGCGTGTGGCTGACGAGGTACTCTCTCCTGAAAAGCCTGAACTGGAAAACGCTCTCTTGCCAAATGAGTCTGAAAAGAGCATCACACCGTCAGTATAAGCTGACGCATCGGAAGGATCTTGCATATGACACAACAAATGCTTCACTCTCAACCGCCCGAAGAAGTCACACGACCCAAACGGCGTCAGATTTTCCTGCACTTTATCAAAACAGGTAAGCTTATTGGTGCGTTGTATCGAGATCGACGTATTGCTGTCTGGCGCAAAATCACCTTTTTGGTGGTGATTATTATCATGCTGACCATACTCTTTTTCCCAGATTTCTTCGATGAGGTCTTCCTAAGCGTGGTGTTACCCTTTATAGGGACGGTTCTGGGGGTACCATTGGATGCTGGCTTTGACTGGATCGCCTTTGCCCTGCTCAGCGTGAACCTGCTCCACATCTTCCCCGCCGAGATTGTCGGTGAACACTATCGGCGCATCTTTCATATGTGACGTGCCTGCCAACGTGTAGCTGAACAAAAATGTGGGGCCTGGATACATTTCTGTGTATCCAGGCCCCACATTTTTGTTCAGGCACCCACACGCCGGTAGCGTGCCTCGACAAACGAGTAGACGCCGTAAGCGAGCAGGCCCAGGGCAACCAGACCGAGCAGCCAGGGTCCGAAAGGCTGCTGGAGCAGTTCGATCATAGCGCTGTCCAGACCTTTCGCGCTATTGGGATCGTGCTGTACGGCTGCCACAATCAGGAAGATGCCGATGATAGTGGAGACAACACCGATAGCTGCATAGCCAAGCCGCCCGATATTGATGACCGTTTTGCGTGCCCGAGGACTCAACGTGCCCAGGTTCAAGCGCTGCGTAAACTTCTTGCGATAGGCTTTGTTAAACGTGTACGCTGCTACGCCCAGGACAATAATACCCAGCACAATGACCAGAAACACCCCGGCTGGTTGCTTGAGAAGCAGCGCAGTCCAGTTCTGGGTAGAGCTGGTTGAATTTCTGGAGGTAGAACCGGTCATAGCAATCTGGAGCGCAACGTAGCCCAGCAACCCATAGGAAACGCCTACCAGGGCGTAACCAACGCGAGCCAGGATGCCTTTTGCCTTGCGCCCTTTGCCCTCGGTATCAAGCAGTGCTTGAATAAAACTCCACAACGCGAAGCCGAAAAGACCGATAGTCACGACGATCAGCAAGAAACGTCCAAAGGTTGGGCCGAGAGGGCTGTTGTAGATGGCCTCAAGCGCGCCGTTCTGGTCCGTAACCTGGCCGCCATGACCGGTGGCCAGTAAGATGGCCAGTATACCAATGACGACATAGACGACACCCTTCACTGCATACCCTAGCCGGGCCAGTGCTACAACTGGTCGGCTGCTGGCAGCGGACCTGGCGGTACCCTGGGCATCTCTCACGGCATTGGGTAGTCTAGCTGGTGAACTCATATAATTTCCCTTCTTCCTTGTCTAAAAGCTATGTATTAGCGCAAAGTTGATACTTCTCTTCTAATACGAAAGAGCTGAGTAAAATGGAGACTATTCTGACTAACGGTTCAACCTGCTTCCCATTGCTGAAGGCGGAAAACAACGGGCTGGGCCAGTAGCCCTGGCAGAGCGGAAACCATCCAGGAAACGAGAAGCGGCGAGGTCGCCACGCAAAAATCCCCCTGTAAGACGGAAATATCGGCTGTCTTTCCTCTTGACACCTCATCTATACTATTGTTGAGTACGATACATCAAGAAAGAGCGAGGTACAGGACACATGAAAGGATCATCATTATGCAAACGCTGTTCGCCAACATTATTTTTGCTATCGTCGTCGGCATTCCCAACGCGCTGATCCTCGTCATGCTGCTCAACGCCTGGTCACTGCGCAATATCGAGCCACAGGTCTCCGACGAAGCCCGCACAAAACACTATAAAAGTCTGAGCGATGGGGCGCGCATCGCGCGCAATAGTATGATCTTCGTGGTCGGGGCTGCCGCCTTCTACTTTGGCCTGACGTTGGGGGAAAAGCATCTCGATCCGGCGGCAATCCAGCTTAGCCTGGAAGGGTTACTGGGCGCGCTGTTACCATTGGTGGCGTGGCGCTGGTTCGCAAGCCTGGCAAAACGATACAAAGCCAGACTTGCGTAGCGCCTTTCAGGAAAAGAGCGGTTCACACATTACCTTGCGCTTGAGGCAACCTATCAGCGGATGCGCTCACTCCTCAGAACGCCCGCCCAGGTAGCGCGCCAGGAACTTCTCCGCCGCTGCATAGAACTTGAGCCGATTCTCCGGTTTGGCGAAGCCGTGACCCTCGTCGGGAAAGAGCATATATTCGTGATCGATACCCCCGCTCTTCATAGCTGCGACAATCTGTTCAGATTCGGCCTGATTGACACGCGGATCATTGGCGCCCTGGGCGATCAACATCGGTGCTTTAATCTGCTCCACTTTGAACAGTGGCGAGCGCGAACGTAACAACTCCTCCTCGGTGTCGGGATTACCCATCCGTTTGTAGAAAGTGGCCCGGATCGTGGACCAGTAGGGAGGAATCGTCTTGATGAGCGTAATTAGATTGCTTGGACCGACGATATCAACCGCGCAACAGAAAAGGTCAGGCGTAAATGTGGCTCCTACCAGGGCCGCGTACCCACCATAGGAACCACCGTAGATCGCGACGCGCTGAGGATCAGCGATCCCTTGCTGAATGGCCCAGTTGACTCCATCCACAAGGTCGTGATGCATATTGCGCCCCCACTCTTTATCACCCGCGTTGAGAAAATCCTTGCCGTAGCCAGTCGAGCCACGGAAATTCACTTGCAGGCAGGCATAGCCACGATTGGCAAACCACTGCGCTTCTGGATTATACCCCCACATATCACGCCCCCACGGGCCGCCATGTACGTTCAGCACTAGCGGAAGCTTTGCGCGCGCTCCACCAGGCGGCAAGGTCAGATAACCATGCACGGTCAGGCCATCTCTGGCGGTAAAGACGACGCCTTCCATATTGGCAAGCGTGTAGCGGTCCAATGCCGGTTGATTCGCAAAAAGAAATGTGGCGTGCTGGCTTTTTCTGTCATACGCGTAGAATTGTACTGGTCCGTTATCTGCGGTAAAAGCCACGATCCAGGTAGCGTCAGCGTCATCGCGGCTGATGACGGAAAAATCGCCGGGATGCAGTGCGCGCAATTGCTCAAAGTCTTTGCTGATCGATGCGTCAAGCACCGTCCACTCGTTGCGATCTTTGTTGATCGAGACGGCCTGAACGTCATAGCTATCGGGATGCAGCATGACGGTGCCTATATCGTAGTGAGGATCGGCAATGAGCACGCTCAGGTCGTTGGTGGAGAGGTCCAGCCTGACCAGGCGGCTGGCGTTGGCATCACGGGCGTCTTCCAGGTAGAGCGACTGACCATCGCGCGTAAAACCTACCGGAGAGCTGCTCAGAGCATCGTCGGCATTCCAGCTCAGCAGCTTGCGCCACTCAGCGTGCTCATCCTCGCGGATCAGCAACTCGCTCCCACCATCAGGCAGAGTCGTCACCGCGCCACGCACTTTGAACTGTCTATCGGCAACCCACTGGTGAATATTGCCTGGATTTTTAGCGATGAGCGTGAGTTCACCAGAGGTCAGGTCGAGATGGTACACATCATGCACTGCGGGATTCTCTTTATTCATGCCAATCAGCAGTTCGTGGGGGAAATGCTTATCATGCTTAAATAGCTGCACCTGCACGTTATCAAACGGGGTCAGATCTCGCGTCTCGTCGGTCTCCAGGTTGGTGGCATACAGATGCCAGTTCTCATTGCCCCCGCTATCCTGGATGTAGAGAATATGCTGATTATCCGCAGCCCAAAAATAGAAGCGCACGCCGCGATCAGTATCGCGCGTGACAGGCTGATACTCATTCTGCCCAGGCGTTCCCACCCAGACGTTGAGGACATCGTTGACCGGGGCCAAATACGCCATGCGCTTGCCATCTGGTGAGATCCTCGGACTGCTTTTTTCTGGATTGCCAAACAACACTCTTCTGGGAATAAGCTCGTTTTGTGGTGATATACTCATTTTTTCTCCTGTTCACCTTAATTGCATCACTACAAGAGTTCTATTTCACTATGTCATCCAGTTAACCACATGGATACATGCAAAGACAAGAGGCATTGTATGATAACCTTCAAAAGAAGAGGTTTTTGCGCGCTAGCTGAGGGGCGGAATGCAGAAGCGCGTTATATAATACAGCATTGTGTAGACCGACGTTTTGCTTAGTCTAAAGAAAAGGGTGAGAAACGCATGACTTTGAAATTTGGTTTGATTGTCCCGCAGGGATGGCGTATGGACCTGGTGGGCATCGCCGACCCCGTGGAAGCGTATGAGACGATGACGCGGGTGGCGCAGGTGGCCGAGGAGGTTGGCTTCGATTCGATCTGGCTCTTTGACCATTTTCACACAGTCCCCACGCCCAGCCAGGAAGTGACCTTTGAGTGCTGGACGAGTACGGCAGCGCTGGCCCGCGATACCAAACGCGTGCGGATTGGCCAGATGGTCACCTGTAACAGCTACCGCAACCCCGCGCTGCTGGCAAAAATGGCCAGCACCGTCGATGTGCTCTCACATGGGCGGCTGGACTTTGGCATCGGAGCTGGCTGGTACGAGCACGAGTACAATGCGTATGGTTACGAATATCAGGATGCGCCAACCCGTTTGCGCAACCTGCGCGAGGCAGTGAAAATCATCTTGAAGATGTGGACAGAGGATGAGGCGGTCTTCGAGGGCAAACGCTACCACGTGAATGGCGCGATCAACCAGCCTAAGGGCGTGCAGAAGCCGCATATTCCTCTGCTGATCGGTGGCGGTGGCGAGAAGGTCACGCTCAAGCTGGTCGCCCAGTACGGCGATGCCTGCAATGTCGGACACCAGGATAACGCCGGTCTACTCCACAAATTCGACGTGATAAAGCAGCATTGCGAGAATATCGGGCGCAATTATAACGAGATCCGGCGCAACGTGCTCTATAACTGCGCCATTGCGGAAACGGATGAAGAGGCCGTGCGCAAGGCTGAGATCTTCCGGCGCAATATTCCCTCCGGGCGTTTCCGAGAGCAGGGGCTGGTCGGCACACCCGCCGCGATCCGCCAGCGTTTACATGAGATCGAAGAGGCCGGGGCGCAGGAAGTGATTATCTGGCTGCCCGATGCCGCGCAACTGGACTCGGTGCGTCTGTTCGCCAGGGAGTGTATGGGGCAGTAATGGCGCCTCTCACGAGTGAGTAGATAATCAACGAGATGAAGGAGTCATGAACAGTTGACAAATATGTACCCGAATGTGTTATACTCTACCCATGAAGAGTATATATAGCCCGCAAGAGTTTGGACAACTCATTGGGCGCAAAACCAAAACCTTGCAGAAGTGGGATCGCGAAGGCAAACTCAAAGCCCACCGTTCTCCCACCACGAACCGGCGCTATTATACCCATGACCAGTATCTTGCGTACAGGGGGATACTAGCATCAGAACAGGGATTAACCATTGTCTATGCGCGAGTATCAACCGTGGCGCAAAAGCCTGATCTGGCCAAGCAAGTGAAAGCATTAGAGGGGTATTGCACCCAGCACACCATCAGGGTCGATGCATGGATGCAGGATATTGGCAGCGGCCTCAACTACCAACGCAAGCAGTTCACTCGCCTCATGGAGATGGTTGAACTGGGAGAGGTTAGGTACATCATCATTGCCCATCGGGATCGGCTCGTCCGCTTCGGCTATAGCTACTTTGAAAGCTTTTGTGAGCGGCACCACACCGAACTCGTCGTGATCCATGATGAAACGCTTTCTCCTGAGCAAGAGCTGGTCCAGGATTTATTGGCAGTGGTGACGGTTTTTGGTGTACGGCTTCACGGCCTGCGTTCCTACAAGAAAGCGATCAAAGATGCTGCTCTCCAAAAGGCAGGAGCTAGTGTATGAATGCACAGGATGTCATGAGACTGGCTCAGGAGAACGAGCTGCGCCTGATACGCTTTTTGTATTGCGATAATGGCGGCATCATTCGCGGCAAGGCCACCCACGCCAGCAGGCTCGCGGCACGTATCCGCGAGGGAATCGGGCAGACCCTGGCAATGCAGGCGTTTACCGGCGTGGAGGGGCTGGCCGAGGTTGAGGGCATGGGGCCGGTGGGAGAATTTCGCCTGATCCCGGACCCCAATACCTTCGCGATCCTGCCTTACGCGCCCAATGCTGGCAGCATGATGTGCGATATGCTACGCCTGGATGGGCAGCCCTGGGAGGCCTGCCCGCGCTCATTTCTCAAACGCATGGTCGCGCAACTGGCCACACAGGGAATGCGCGCTGAAGCCGCGATTGAGCACGAATTTTATTTAGCGCGCCGGGTCAACGGCGTGTACGTGCCCGCTGATTACAGCCTCTGCTATAGCAGTATTGGCCTGGATGAGCAGGCGGGAGTCATGGATGCGATCTTGGAGACGTTGGAGGGCCAGGGCGTTGCCATCGAACTGTTCCATACCGAGCTGGGTCCAGCGCAGCAGGAACTCTCGATCCATCACGCCGACCCCCTGCGTGCCGCCGATACCGTTTGTCTGGTACGCGAGACGGTGCGCGGTATCGCCCGCCAATTCGAGCTGTTCGCGACGTTTGCCCCCAAACCGTGGCTGGAGCAGGCTGGCAGCGGCGCGCATATACATCTCAGCCTGTGGGAGAATGCCGATAACGCGAAAAACCTCTTCTACGCGGCTGGGGAACGAGGCAATTTGAGCGAGACGGGCAGGTATTTCATCGGCGGGGTGCTGCGCCATATCCGCGGGCTGCTCGCCTTGACCTGTGGCAGCCCGAATTCGTATCGTCGCCTGCTGCCTCACTACTGGAGTTCAGCCTATAACGCCTGGGGTTTCGACAATCGCGAAGGTGCGGTGCGCGTCCCCTGTGGCGTTTGGGGACGCGAGGCCACCTCGTCCAACCTGGAACTCAAGTGCTCCGACCACAGCGGCAATCCCTACCTGGCCATTGGGGGCCTGATCGCGGCTGGCCTGGATGGGATCAGCAATCAGATCGATCCGGGCGAACCGCAGGAGATTGATCCGGGCAATTATAGCGACGAGGAACGCGCAAGCCGGGGCATTCGCCGCCTGCCTACCACACTGGACGAGGCGCTGGATGAACTAGAACAAGACGATGTACTCACCTCGGCTCTGGGTCCACTCCTCACCTCTTCTTATCTCGCGGTGCGCCGCGCCGAAAGCGCGTTTTTCCAGGATAAGACGCCAGAGGAAGAGGCGCTCCAGCATTTCTATAAATATTAACGCGCAACAAACAAATCAGCCCGGAAAAACGTTTTTCCGGGCTGGTTCTGCTATCGGTCGAAAAAGCTAATGCATTTCTTCGCGTGGTTGAGCATGAGCCGACTCAGGAATAATCCGGGTCGACGAATTGCTAGAAGGCGGTTGTTTGATCTTATGAGTCATGTCCTGCCCGCTTTGTTTTGCTTTGTGGGCGAGATCCTGACTGGTCTGTGCTGCCCTCTGAGCAAGATCCTGACTGGTTTGCATAGCTTTGTTGGCAATGTCCGGGCCGTTTTGTCTGGCTTTACTCGCCAGGTCATGCCCCGTCTCCGCTGCTTTATGAGCGAGATCCTGACCACTATGCATGGCCCTGTTGCCCAGAGTCGAGCCGGTATCTATGGCTTTTGAAACGGTCTGCTGGGCATAGTCGCGGAAATGCTCCCTGGTGTAGCCAACGCGATCAGACAGCTGATTCACGTAGTGATTCAAGGCTGAATCTTCTGGCAGGGAATTACGAAACTCATTGAGACGCTCGCTCAATACTTGACGCAATTGTTCACCCTTTAGTGGCGCAAATAAAAAGCCAACGCCAATGCCCACCAGCAAGCCTCTGGTAAAGTTCTTCATCTGACCTTCTTTCCAAACGTGAGCGACGGTCATAGCAGGTAGGAGCCGTGCTCTCTATTTGACACTCTCATTCAATTTATACCGCACCTCTACAAACACGGCCAAATGAACCACATAGTTTCAAGCGCGCATATCTTATGTTAACTCATAAGTAAAGGAGAAGATCGAGCGTCAGGTAACGTGTGTGCTCTCATCAAGGAGCGTGATGTGTGACAATGTCCATTGGTATCAAGCCAGCGCAAGGAGCATTTCCAGGTAGCTGGCCAGCGCCGCGTAGAGTCCAACCGGTGGAATAACCTGGGCCAGTTCGCGTAAACGCTCAGGAGCAAAGCCTTGCTGGGCAAGTGTAGCCAGCCAGACACGCGCGCGGTCAATGCGCTGCTGATCGGCGGCTGTCACGGGTTGACCCCACTGGCCGCGTCCATAGTTATAACGACGCAACAGATCGGGGTCGCGCAGATACGCGCGCAAAAGAGGGAGCAGAACAATAGAGATCGCGGCATCGTCCAGGTAGGAGGCGAGATAGGTCCGAAAGAGGCTCAGATCGGGCGCAGAGGCATGTTCCATCTTGTGGAGCAATTGCTGGCTGGTGTGCAGGGCGGTGCGGCGGGGATGGCTAAAGACGCCGCGCACATCGAGACGCAACTGGTCCAGTTCACCCACCAGAGTTGCCCCAAAACCCAGGCGACCAACCCAACCACTCAGCGCGGGCGGCTGTTGCGCGCCACTCTGCCACGCGCGCACATTTTCGCGGCTCGCGGGCCAGCGCAGCCAAGTGCGTGGAGGTGTGAGCAGGGGATCAAGGAAGGTAATTTCCTGGGAAAATGAAAGAATCGCCTCGATAAAAGCCTCTTGCTTCTCCAGGCGATTATTCCCAATGATCCAGGTATCGACGATATCGGCGGCGCGATAGGCGGCATGGCGCATCTGCCACTCCTCCAGTTCCAGCGGCGCGCACTGAAATTCCACGGCCTGGCGCTGGCCATCGACGTGGTGCACCAGAATGTCGGCGATGCGGTTGGGACCGGGCAGGCGCTCCTCTAACGTTACCGTGGCCTGGGGAAATTGTCCACGCAGCCATTGCGCCAGGGCCAGCTTGCCGCGCATATGGCGTACCGATTCTCCTTCTGTTCCCCATGCACACTCACCACGCTGATGCGCAAAATGTAGTTGCATGCGCTTACCAGGGCCGCCGCGCACATGCACCACAGCGCGACAATCAGGGCACGACAACTGCTGCTCGCGTGACCAGGCGAGCAACTGCTCCAGTGGTGTTTCCTCCGCCACGACAGGCTGTCCCGTGGGACCATAAGCAACCAGCATAACTCACCCAACGTTCACTCACCTGGAGGCGCGTACCCCAGGAATTGACGCGTCAACTGGATGTGCCCAAGATGCAGTGCACTATGCTCAACCGCGTGGAGCAAGGCTTCGCGCACATTGTAATCGCGATCCCGACGGTCGTCGGCTGGCTTCGCCATCTCATCCAGCCGTTCATCTGGAAACGTATCCAGCACCTCATGCACATCCCGTATCCAATGCTCGTAGCGAACCTGTAGCTCTTCCACGCGGCCAGTGGCGTGAAATTCCGCCGGGCGATCACGCGGAATCGCGCGTTTTCCCACTACCACCAGCGTCCAGAACTCGCCCGCAGACACCAGATGGGTAGCCAGAGCGAAAAGCGTATTGCTTTCCGGCAGCTTCAGCGGGCGGTTGAAATCGTCGGATGTGATGCCCTCAAACTGGGTCAAGGTATTGCGGGCAAGGTATTCAAGTAGATCGGCAATCTGTGAGGCTGTAGAGGGCATAGATTATCCTTTCGAGCATTGAGAGCAAAAATATGCTGGTGTGCCCAGCGAACATCTAGCGAGAACGGATCTTGCTCTATTATATCTCACCAGAAACGATCCGGGCCAGCGCTCATCACTACAAGCAGCGGATCAGGCGTGAATAATAATTCATGCCTGATCCGCTGCTTTCCTTGTTCTCAACGCGAGCGTAAGAATAAGAGGTCCATCTATGCTCGGCCTGGCCCCTTGACGATGCGTGTAAGCAGGTTCATACCTGCCTTTTTCGTGCGTGCCTGAGCTGCTGGTGAGCCATCAAAAGATGCTTCCTCGGCATCCAGGGGTGCCAGGAGACGGTTATCGCGAAAAACTTGTGGACGTTGGCCATCAAGACGCACATAGAGATGAGAGCGATCTGGCAGAATAAAAGATTTGCCCGTTCTCAGCTCATCAGGTGTAGCCAGGAAGCCCAGGACACTGCGGTTCAGCAGGATAGTGACTGCCGTTGGCTCGGTTGGAATATGAACCTGGATACGCTGTTGGGCGTTGGAATCAAGAGCAAATTCTACGACTGGCATCGTTGCCTCCATAAAAGAGTGTTGGCTCTCTCGCGCGGTTCCCCGGTAAGGAAAAAACCATGCCCGATGTGGCCACTTGCATCACTTGAATGACAAGGGCACAATGTTGAGCATCAAGAGATGAAAAAAATTGCAGAGATAGCATACCACTTCGGTAGCGGTCTGGCCAACAAACAGCGGGTAAAAATAGAGTGATTTTTCGATAGATGAAGTTAATTTTCCTTAACCACGGGAAGGGAAAAAGAGGTTGCCAGGCCTCTTTGCCAGCAACCACTTATATAGTCTGCTTGTATTACGCACAAATACATGCATAGGGTTAGCCCATCACGTGCCAGAGGCCGCTCGAACGAAGTGCGACGTAGAGTAAAATCAGGGCAACCAGGGGAACAAAAGTGCGATAATCTATCATGCCAAAAGTAATGGTCAGAACCATAGTGGCAACGGCATAACACACCACCAGATAGAGTCCCCATCTTTTCCAGGCCAGCAGCACGAACAGCCCGATCAGTCCAAACAGGCCGAGCAGCGCTGAACCCAGCAGAGGTAAAAAAAGGTGCGATGAGGGGGTATCGACATACCCCTCCAGAGCAAACCAGACGACCAGGACGCTGGCAACCAGGATGTTCAGCACGAGCAGTGCGATAACGCCACCGCTCCAATGTCGTTCCTGACGTTCCAGCACAAGGGGTCCGGTAGGCATGGAAGTGAGCTGCAAGGGCTGGCCATTACGCCAGGCCCGCGCGTGGCCATCGTTCACACTCACACGCAAAAGGGAAGAATCGGGTAGCCGAAACTCCTTGCCGGCGTGCTGCTCTTCCATAGTTACAAGCGAACCCAGCACATTACGATTAAGCATTACCGAGACAGGCCCACGATGAGCGTTGAGATGCACCTGGACACGGTACGGAGAAGTCGCATCCAGGGCGAATTCCAGGATTGGCATACTACCTCCTTCCAGGAAAGTTACCCCCTTTAGGAAATGACGACCTTATGTATGATAAAATATCCGGCAAAAATAGGCAAGAGTAGAAACAAATGAATATCTGTTGAATGAGCAAGGCTGAGTCAAATCTTTCTATCCGGCCAGGTGGAAGATAATGCATACGCTCGTATGGTATAGTAAAGCTAACCTTTTTAGGGGATACATCACTTCAAAGGCCATAACCATGTGATGTCTGTTCGGTTTCCTCGAAAATAATGCGAAGGAGAAAAAGGCAGTGTCACTCACAAGAGAACAGGCTTTACAACAGATCCAGGGAAGTCAGAGTGGCGAATTTCAATTCTATGCCAGCGAAATTCGTGTGCTTTCCCTTGAAGCAGGTACCCTGCCTGAATTCTATCGGTTTCACGATGAGCAGGTCAGGTTGCAAGCAGAGTGTTGGGTTTGCGAGTATGAACAGCGGGAGCGGCTTCCAAATGGTACATCGTCTCTGGGTTCCTGGAGCGCGTGGGAGAAGCGGCGTTGTTATGTAGTGATCCCAGAACCTGAGCCATTTGTCATTGTGGAAGAGTAGAGGCCTTCTTCTTAGGAAGAATCTGCCCTCCAATCTGCCTGTACTGCCCCTGACCAGATCAATCCACCTGGATCTGAGACAAAAGAGCAGAGGGAAGCGATTTCAGGGGTTGTGGCGGAGGAGGTGGGATTCGAACCCACGAAGGCTATGCACCTTACACGATTTCCAGTCGTGCTCACTAGACCACTATGAGACTCCTCCAGGACGGAGAGAGTGGGATTCGAACCCACGAAGGCTTGCACCTTACCGCTTTTCGAGAG
>CAXUEY010000003.1:0-5688 GCA_964250225.1 uncultured Ktedonobacteraceae bacterium
TTGTTTTTTTTTTTTGTAATCAATTCCGTTTTTGTGCTTCGCGCCGTTTCTCGGGTTTAATGTATATGGGCCGCTTTCTGCACTAGAAAACGTATGTTCTCTTTAATACGCGATAATAAATTCAGGTGTTGCTGAAAAAGTGTGCTATGCCTTTGGCAAGCGCCCATGCTGGCGCATGACCTCGACCAGCAGATCTGCTTCCAGCGCGTAGGCAGTTCTGCCATGACGACCTGTCATGGTGTGGGCGGCCAGCAGCGCGTTCACAATGGCCTCTTCCGTCGCCTCGACAACGGCGTCGAACAGGCTGGTGATATGGCTGTTTGAGAGCATGGTAAGCGGGACGGTCAGTGGGGTTATCTCACTATACTCGCTGGCTGGCAGTCCCCGGTTGGCCGTTGAGAACGCGAGGAAGAGGTCGCCACTGGAGTTCTCGCCTACGCCTCCTGTGCGCGCGATCCCCAGACCTGCTCGCTGGGCCAGGCGGGTGCATTGCGTGGGAATGAGCGGGGCATCGGTGGCCACAATGACAATGATCGATCCACCGCCGCGCTGACTGGACGTGGGAACCGACGGCGTTGGGATGACCGAGTGAGGCAGCGCCTTGCCAATAGGCACGCCGTCGATTTGTAAGCGCTCGCGGCGTCCATGATTGGCCTGCACCAGCACCCCCACGGTGTAGCCGCCCGCCGCTGTCGGGGTCACGCGCGAAGCTGTGCCAATGCCACCTTTGAATTCATGACAGATCATGCCGGTACCACCGCCAACATTGCCCTCGGCCACGGCACCATCTGTCGCGCCCTCAAACGCTTGCAGTACATGCTCTGGCTTGACGTGCAGGCCGTTGATATCGTTGAGCAGGCCATCGTATGTCTCGGCGACCACCGGTAAGGCCCAGAAGAGATCATCTTGTTGGTGTTTGGCGATGGCGTCCGCGACCAGCGCATCACGCACAACCCCGACGCTATGGGTATTGGTGAGCGCGATAGAAGAGGTGAGCATGCCCGATTCGCGCACCCACTCCAGGCCGGTCATCTCGCCGTTACCGTTGAGCCTGTGGCAACCGGCGAAAAGCGGCTCTTTCCAGATATTCCCCTCGTGCGGCAAAATAACCGTGACGCCGGTATGAATGGGAGGCGACCTTCGCTCATCGGTGATTGTCGTAGATCCAACGCGCACGCCCGGCACGTCGGTTATGGCGTTATAAGAACCCGGCGGTAGGTTGCCGATGATGATACCCAGTTCACGTGTACGCATACAGATGCCTTTCCTGCTTTGCTGCTGAGTGTACCTTTATCGTGATTGGAAAGAGGAACACAGCGGTTAGGGAGACTTCCGTCCCATAAAGGTACGAATTTCCTACAAAATGAGTGTAGAATATGCTAGAGTTGATGTCAAGGATTTAAGAACTTTGCCTAAAGGGGAGAAGCCATGCATGTAGATAGAAGAAACGTTGAGGAGGGATCAGCCGCGCGGAACAGCGCGTCGGCGGCCTCATCTTCATCCATAAAGCGCGTGGGTTGCTACTTCGAAGCAGTAGTTGACCTGTTCAGGGGATGGCATTTTCACGCTGCCTGCTTAGCATGGTATAATGGCAGACATAATCACATCCGTGTGGAGGGACCGCCTGCTAGAAACCAACGAGGAAGAACGACATGCTGCAACTTGTGCGTCGCTCTCTGCTGATCCAATTGCTGAGCGTCTATTTGCTTTTTGTACTGGTTGTGCTGCTTGGGGGTATGGGGGTCAACGCGCTGGTCGAGCAACGTCTGAGCAACGATGTCCAGGTTTCCGATCAGGCACTGGCGCAGGATATCTCGCTCGATACGAGCAGCCAGTTGCGCGACGCTGAGAATTCGCTGGTGGCCTTGAAGGACCTGGTAGTTCAGACGCGCTCGCCGCAAGGTCTGGCGGCCATTTTCCAGGCGTACAAGGCCGCGCGCAGCGATGTAGATTATGTGTACTGGCTTGATCCGCTGGGTGCAATTAACTGCTCGTATCCCGCCAGTACGAGCGGGGTAGGCAACTGCTCCTCTCCCGATAGTAGTGGGGCGGGCGGTGAGTTCTCACCGCCTACGGTGGTTCAACGCGCTTTACTGGCGAACGGCCCGGTTTTCGAGGTGGGTATGGCGGTGGAACCAACTTTTAACGCGGGCGTGATTATCGCCGAGCCTGTGCGCGCGCCTCAGAGCAATCATCTGCTGGGTATTGTCGCGGTTAACCTCTCGCTCTCAAAGCTCAGCGCTCCGCTAGGGACGATTGTGAAGGCGCAGCAGAAGCAGGGGCAGCATCTCATGATCAGCATTCTTGATGGGGATGGTGTGCTTATCGGTTCACCCGATGGCCAGCGGATCTTGCAACTGGTATCGGGTGAACTGCCAGGAGCTAATCAGGCTTTACAGGGGAAGCCGGTTTCGCTCGTGGGAACTGGCTCTGATGGCCGAGACTGGCTGTTTAGCAGCGTTCCCGTGAAGAACGTTGGCTGGGCGGTTGTGGTGCAAAGACCGGCGAGCGAGGCGCTGGCCGTGGTCGAGCAGTTCCATCTCTGGCTCCTGGCGGCGGCGCTATTCTTTACCCTGGGCGGCCTGTTGTTCTGGCTCCTGCTGGTTGGCCGCGTTATTCGTCCTTTGCAGCGCCTGGCCAGCCAGCACCAGGCGTTACCCGACTCGGAGCAGGCTATTTCTCGTGAGGCAAGCGTGCTGGCCAGGCGAGCCGATGCGGTTGGCGACCTGACACGTTCGCTGATGCGTCTGGAGCATGATGGGCTGGAAAAGCTTGGCGAGTTGCGTACCCTGCTCGAAACCTCGAAGGCCGTGGTTAAGTCGCTCGATCCGCACGCGGTGGTCGGCCAGATTATTCGCGAGGCGCGCCGACTGGTTGATGTGCAGGCGGCAGCAGTGCTTTTGCCAGACGAACATGGTGTTCTGCGCGTACTGGTCAGCGATGGCCATCACGAGCGCTACGACGACAGGCTTTCTCTGTCTGCCGAGCAGGTGAGTTCAGCTGCGGTGCTGGCTCTACGCGATGGTGAGCCGGTGCAGAAAATTTTGAGTCCCGAACCACCATCTTTCGCCTACGACGATGGTTTCCGTTCGGTGCTTGCCATCCCCATTATCAGCCGACACGCGGGCAGCGTGGTCCTGCTGGTGCATCGCACCGAGCCGCATCCCTTCGAGCAAAATGAGATCGACCTGCTGCTGACCTTCGCGAACTACGCGACCCTGGCATGGGAACACGCGGTGCTCTACGAACGCAGCGATGAGCGGTTGCGCGAAATCGCCCGCGAGAATGCTCGCCTCTACCAGCAAGCAGCGCAGGAGAGTGAGTTCAAAACAACGCTGCTGGCGGCGGTTGGCCATGAAGTGCGCACGCCGTTGGCCGCGATCAAAGGCCACGCCTCGACGCTGCTCCAGGAAGATATCACCTGGCCGCTTGAGGACCAGCGCCATTTTCTACAAACGATCAGTGGCGAGACCGACAAACTGGCGCAACTGGTCACCAACTTGCTCGATCTCTCGCGCCAGGAGGCCGGACTGCTCCAGCTCAATCTCGAGGCCACCAGCGTGCGCGATCTTGTCACGCGGACCCTTGCGCGTTTCAACCAGCCGGAGATTACCTTCTCCGTGCACATTCCAGATGAGCTGCCTCTGGTAGACGTGGATAGCGCGCGCGTTGAGGTGGTCCTGCACAACCTGGTAGCCAACGCGCTGGCCTATGGAGAGAATGAAGTGCGTATCAGCGCAGCCATGCGTGCCGAGTCCCTTGTGGTTTCAGTGGCGGACAACGGCCCTGGCATTGTCCCCGACGAATTGCCGCACGTCTTCGAGCGTTTCTACCGCGCGCGTCATGGTCGCCAGCGCCATTCCGGTGGGACGGGCCTGGGACTGGCCATCTGCAAGGCGTTTATCGAGGCTCACAGCAGCACAATCTGGGTGGAGAAGAGCATGCAAGGCACAACCTTCTCGTTCTCACTGCCCCTGGCCTCAATGGTTCTGCCTGTGACGGGGGAACTGACCGCCGTACTGAGAGAGGGAGATGAGGGATGACAACGAAAATGAAACGCGTTCTGCTCGCTGAAGATGAGGTGGCGTTGCGCGACTTCGTCAGCCGAAACCTGCGCGCGCGCGGCTTCGAGGTGCTGGAGGCCAGCAATGGTCTGGAGGCCCTGGCCTTGTGGGAGCGCGAAGACCCCCATCTGCTCATTCTGGATATTATGATGCCACGTATGGACGGCCTGGAGGTCTGCCAGCGCGTGCGTGCCCGCTCCGCTGTCCCCATCATCGTGCTCACCGCGCTCGACGCAGAGAGCGACAAAGTCACCGCGCTCGACCTGGGTGCCGACGACTACCTGACCAAGCCCTTTGGTGTGGAAGAACTGCTGGCCCGCGTACGCGCCCTGCTGCGTCGCGCCCAGGGAGAGCAACTGGTGCAATCTACGAGTGGCCTCAAGCGCTTTGGCGACCTCGAAATCGACCTCGCGGGCCATGTTGTGCGCCAGCGTGAGGTCGAGGTGCGCCTCTCGCCCACCGAATTCTTGCTGCTCCAACAACTGGTCGAGAACGCCGGGAAAGTGCTCACCCATCGCATGCTCTTGCAGAGCGTCTGGGGCGCCGAATACGGCAACGAGACCGAGTACCTGCGTGTCTATATCAACCGCTTGCGCCAGAAGCTTGAACCCGATCCCGCTCATCCCCGCTACCTGCTCACCGAACCAGGCGTGGGTTATCGCTTTGCCGCGAGTAGTGGACGCTAAACGAAACCTTATCACGAAACCATGAAATACACCTTGATTACCGCTCGCTTGTTGCGTTTACGCGTAGAAGCTGGTACACTATAGTACATCGACATATGCCATGAAACGAAGTCGAGAGGGATTGCGACGGCGGCAGGTAGATTGGAAATACCATCTGGTCGGGGTATACGGTTTTTTCGGAAAGGATAGGATAGGATAGTAAGTATGGCGCAACAGCTAACGCCAGAGGAGCGACTTGCTATTTTGGAGCATAAAGTTGCCTATCTGGAGCAGGACAAACTTGAAACCGATCTGTTCAAGCAAGACCAAGAGAGTAGAGACCTGGCGCTCCTTGCGAGAATAGACAGCTTTATCAGCGATTTACGGCGGATTGAGCGCGTTCAGATGCGTTCATTCGACATGCTCACTGCTGGTCAGCGGAATCAGGATGTGCGGATTACTGCCCTTGAAGGTTCTGTAACCGCGCTAAATGATGCCGTTAGAGACAATACAAAAGCAATAACTGTGCTTGCAGATGTTGTCAAAGACCACAAACAGGGAATAGAGTCGCTGGCAGCTCAGGTCAACGACATCGCCATCGTTCAACAAAGGCAACAAGTGGCGATAGACCTGCTAATTGCTGGTCAGCAGAGGCAGCAAGAGGCAATAGATACGCTGATTGTCGGTCAACTAAAACAGCAAGAGTCGATAGATACGTTGACCGTCGGCCAATTCAAACAGCAAGAAGCAATAGCTATGCTAATTACTGGTCAACAGAGACAGCAAGAGTCGATAGATATGCTTACTGCCGGTCAACAACAAATCATCGCGTTACTGACGGGAGGCAAGCCGCCGCGTAACGATTAAAAGCAGATGCAGGCACCAGTCTCACGGCTGGTGCCTGCATCTGCTTGTGACAACTTATTTCGCGTTGTTCACGAATTCGTTGGTGTAGGTTG
>CAXUEY010000003.1:5698-29028 GCA_964250225.1 uncultured Ktedonobacteraceae bacterium
TGTGCTGAGGTCGATGTTGGTACCCTGCATGCTGGGGTTGCTCTGGTGCTCGATGGCAAGAACCGACTCCGGGCCACCGCTGGGCATCAGACCGTCCGGGCTGAACATGCCCAGCTGGTTCTGCAACGCCGCCACATACTGCGTTTTGTTGCCCGCGTAGTAGTCAGCAGGCATCTGGTCAGCGATCTGTTCCGCGGTGTGCGAGTGCATCCACTTCAGGGTCTTCACATACGCGTTGACCAGCTTCTGCGTGATATCTTTGTGCGCGCTGACATAATCATTGCTCATAAAGACGCAGATGAAAGGATAGGGCGCGCCGAGCGCTGCGCGGGTTGTCTCCGGGGAGCGCAGGTCAGCCATCATCTTGCCCAGACCGCTTGAGATGACGCGCGAGATGGTCGGCTCGGTGGTCATGCCAGCATCGATGCGACCCTGCTGCATGGCGGCGATAAAGGCCCACAGGGACGAAGTGGACCTGATCGGGCGAGATGCCAGCTTTGTGCAGCAGCGCGACGGTCAGGGTCTGTGTGCCCGAACCCAGCTCGGTGACGCCCAGGTTCTTGCCTTTGAGGTCGGCAATCGAGTGAATCTGGCCAGCCTCTTGCGCCGAGACGACTTCGGCCTCGCCGGGGGCGATGCCAAACTGCACGACGCTCTCCATATTTTTGCCTTTCGCCTGCAACTCGATGGTGTGGTTATATGAGCCGGAACCCGCCTGCACCTGACCCGCCAGCGTGGCATCTTCTGAAGACTGGCCGGAAGCCTCGTCGATCAGGTTTACATCCAGACCCTCCTGGTCAAAATACCCCAGCTGTTTGGTGAGTTCGTTGGGCAGATAGATCTGCTTGCTCAAGCCACCAACCATGATCGAGATATGCTCTTTCGCGGAACCACCATTGCTGGCGTTGCCACCACCGCAGGCGCTGAGCATCAGCATGACGAGAATGCTCGCGATGAGAGCCATGCGCTTATTAAGCGATTTCATAAGACCTTCTTCCTCTGTGTGATCGGCCACCGCGCTGTGACCGGACCTTGTTGCCAGCCGATTTCAATGATCGCCTGGTAATCCCAGCCACAGCGACAATTGCTGTTGGCTGTTGACATAAAGTTGTGGGTGCATCCTGCACATACCAAATATAGAGAAGGCGGCAAATCTTCTGTCGGGAGGGGTGGAGATTTCTTCCAACCCCCTGCCCAACCTGAATTTCTCCCGCCGGGAGATGTTGTGAGAGCCTACATAGTTCCATTGTCGATGGTATTGCTGGGTCGCCATTTGATCAGTACATTTTCCAGCGTAGTGATCAGCGTTTCCATGACCAGCGAGAGCACCGTCAGGATAGCCATCGCCGCGAAGACGCCGTTCGCGTTAAAGTTGCTCTGGGCGTTCTGGATGAGCAGGCCAATACCCTGAGTTGAACCAAGATACTCGCCGACCACCGCGCCCACCAGGGCAAAGCTAAAGCTGGTGTGCAGGCTGGCGATAATCCAGGTCAGAGCCGATGGGATAATCACCGATGTGGAGAGCTTCCACTTGCTCGCGCCCAGAATACGGGCGTTGGCCAGCAGGTTGCGGTCCACTTCGCGCACACCTTGAAAGGCGTTGAAGAAGACGATGAAGAAGACCATCACGGCTGCCAGGGTGATTTTGGATTGCATGCCAAAGCCCATCGCAATCACGAAAAGCGAGCCGAGCACAATACGCGGAATCGCGTTGGCTGCCTTGATGAAAGGCCCGGTGACATCGGCGAGAAAGCGGTTGCCACCCAGCAGGACGCCAAAGATAACGCCTAGTATCACACCGATGCTAAAGCCGATGACCGTCTCTTCCAGCGTAACGGCGATCTGGTCCCAAAATGGACCCTGCGCGGTCCCCTGCGTTGCCCAGGTGACGAGTTGTGCCCAGATGCCGGAGGGTTGCCCCCAGAAAAAGGGATCGATGAAGCCGTGCGGCTTCGACGTCGGGTTTGGGCCTGGCACAAGGATGTGCGTGCCAAGCTCCCAACCACCGAAAATCACCACCAGGAAAACGAGGCGCAACACGTTGACCAGAATGCGGCGGCGGCGGCGTTCAGCCGTGCTTCGCTTTGTTTCTCGGCCCTCGGCCAACCCCGGTGCAACGCCTGCGGTTGTGGGGTCAAGCGCAAGGGTCTTATCGGCTGCTTTTTTGCGTGCTGCGTTCATAACTAATTACCACCTCGTTGCGAAGGTCTTCCCAGATCTCCTGATACAATTGCATGAAGCGCGGCTCGAAACGGATCTCTGACACGTTGCGCGGACGTGGCAGGTCGATGGTGTAGATACCCTTGACGGTGGCAGGCCCGGCGGTGAGCACGCAGACCTTATCGGCCAGGGCGATAGCCTCTTCCAGATCGTGGGTCACGAAGACCACCGAGGCCCGCACGGATGACCAGAGTTGAAGCAGTTCGTCGCCCATCAGCGCGCGCGTTTGTACATCGAGGGCGCTGAACGGTTCATCCATTAGCAGGATTTTAGGCTCGTTGATAAAGGTCTGGGCCAGCGCCACACGCTTGCGCATACCGCCGGAGAGTTGGTGCGGATAGCGATCCTCGAAGCCGGTGAGTCCCACGCGCGCGATCCACTCGCGGGCGCGCTCAAACGCCTCGGATTTGCGCGTGCCGCGAAAGCGCGGACCCGTGGCGACGTTGTGCAGGACGCTTTTCCAGGGAAAAACGGCGTCGGACTGGAAAACATAGCCAATGCTGGGATCGATGCCTGTGACGGGCTTGCCCATCACCTGGACTTCACCAGCATTGGGACGCTCCAGGCCGGAGATCAGGCCCAGGGTCGTGGATTTGCCACAACCAGTCGGGCCGACCACCGCGCAAAATTCGCCGGGTGCGACATTCAGCGTAAGGTCGCGCAGGGCGGTATAGGCTCCGCCCGCGGGTGTGCGAAACAGTTTGGTGACGTTGCGCAGTTCGATGGTGTGCGCGCCTGATTGCGCGAAAGTATCTGCTGTCATAGTTGATGAATTTGTCATAGGGAGAGTGGTGTGCAACACCGAACTCCTTCCTGCGTTGGTCTGCTGGCACTACACTGTGCGTACCAGTTCGGGTCAGTTTGCTTGCGTTCGAGCGCCAGACGGTGTAAACGAGACACTGAGCCTGTAAGGGAAAGTATAAGGGATGAGATATAAACGGCGCATAAACGCGACCTGCTCTGCCATAAACAAAGCATAAATATTTTTGCCTGTTCAGAGGGAAGAGCGATCTCTGTAAAATAATCCCTGCTGTTGCACTCACACAAGCAATGGTGCTATGTTTAAGCTGTATGCGGGGGGCGGCGAACGGGGCGGTATGTATCACTCTGAAATAGAACCCGGCGCAAACAACTCTTCTCGCAAAAACAACACGTGTAGAAAGGCAGGCAAGCGTTCGTATGTTGTTAGCAGGTGATATTGGGGGGACCAAAACCAGCCTGGCAGTTTTTTCGACGAAGGATGGCTGGAAAAAACCTCTGGCGGAAGCGACCTTTCCCAGTGGGCGCTATCCCAGCCTGGAGGCCCTGGTACAGGAATTTCAAGAGCAGCACCATTTTGCCATTGAGCGCGCCAGCTTTGGCGTGGCCGGTCCCGTGGTTAATGGACGCGCGACCATTACGAACCTACCCTGGGTGCTGGAAGAACACCATCTGACGCAGGTTCTCAAGATTCCTTCGGTGAGCCTTCTCAACGATTTGAGCGCTATCGCCCACGGCGTCCCCTATCTAGAAGCAGACGACCTGCATGTCTTGAACGCCGGGCATGCCGTTAAAGAGGGAGCAATTGCGGTGGTTGCGCCTGGGACGGGCCTGGGCGAGGCTTTTCTGACCTGGGAACAGGATCACTACCACGCCCATACCTCTGAAGGTGGCCACGCGGACTTCGCACCAACCGATGATCTCCAGCTTGAATTGTTGCGCTATCTCCAGTTGCGCTATAAACATGTGAGCACCGAACGCGTCTGCTCTGGCAAGGGTCTGCCTAATATCTACACCTTCTTGAAGGAGTCCGGCCACGCGCAGGAGCCGGATTGGTTGACGGAACAGTTGGGGAAGACGCAGGACCATACGCCGGTGATTGTGGACAATGCCCTGGACACCCAGCACGTGTGCAAAATCTGTACTATGACGCTGGAGCTGTTTGTCTCGATTCTGGGGGCTGAGGCGAGCAATATGGCCTTGAAGGTCCTGGCAACCGGTGGCGTGTATCTGGGCGGGGGCATTCCCCCGCGTATCCTGCCTTTTCTCTCCGAGGGCCGTTTTATGCAGGCGTTTCTACGCAAAGGACGTCTGAGCGATATGCTGATCCCCATCCCGGTTTCGGTGATCCTCAATCCCAATATCGCTTTGCTGGGTGCAGCCCGTCATGGCTTTGAACGTATGTGATACTGGAAGATGAGCGTTATCCCGCGTGAATGGCCTCATTTTTCCTGGGCGTGGGCGGCTGAGCTGGGATGGATGGCAGTTTAAAGAAGACTGTTGTCCCCTGGCCGAGTGTGCTTTGCGCCCAGGTGGTGCCCCCATGCGCTTCGATGAGCGCCTTGATGATCGCCAGCCCCAGCCCGCTACCACCACTGGCGGCATTGCGTGAGCGATCCACGCGATAGAAGCGCTCAAAGATATGGGGCAGATCCTGGGGCTTGATACCAATCCCGGTATCGCTGACCCACGCGACCAGCCACGCGCCCTCGCTCCTGGCGCCCAGCGTAATTGTGCCACCAGCGGGCGTATGGCGGCGTGCATTATCCAGCAGATTGAGCAAGACCTGGGCGATACGGTCACTGTCGGCCAGCACTGCGGGCATCGCGGGGCTGATCTCGTTGCGCAGCTCAAGCCCTGCCTGTTCGCACTCCGGCGCAATCACCGCCAGGGTCTCCACGCTCAAATCATACAGATTGAGGGGCGCCAGTTCCAGTTGCACGCGTCCGGCCTCTAAAGAAGACACATTCTGCATATCGCTGACAAGACGGCGCAGGCGTTGTACCTCGCGCCCAATGAGCTGAGCAGTTTCATGGCGTTCGGTTGGCTCAGAGATCACGTCGTCGGCAATGGCCTCGCTATAGCCCTGGATGGCTGTCAGAGGCGTCACCAGGTCGTGCGCGATATTCGCGATCAGGTCGCGACGCACCTGCTCCTGCTCGCGCAATTCAGCCATGTCAGCCGCGATTTTATCGGCCATCGCGTTAAAGGTTGCGGCCAGGCTGCCCAGTTCATCCAGGCTCCGGGGCTGTTTGACGCGTTGCGCGTAATTGCCGGATTTCACCTCCTCCGCCGCCCGCGTCAGTGAGACAAGCGGGCGCGTCAGGCGTCCAGTCAGGAAAAGGCTACAGATGACCACGGCCAGCGCCAGGCCCAGACCCGTAATTAGCACAACCAGGTTGACCTTCGTCACGATATCGCCCGGTGAAAAACCCGGCTGGTAGTGGTTAGGTTGAATGAGCAGCAGCGCCCCCACAATTTGCCGGTTGGACTGCACAGGCGTCCCCACATAAATAGCCGAAAAGCTGCTGCCATCGGGTGCGGTGCCCTGCAAACTGCCCTCGACCTGCTGTCCTTCCAGGGCCAGAGTCAGCTCGTGCTTGAACGTAGAGGCGTAAGGATCGAACTCATCACCAGGCAGCGCGGGCGAATACAGGGTTCCATGTGCATCAGTAAAAAGGAGATACGAGAGCAGCAGGTATTTTTTCGGGCGGAGCTGTGTCTCGGTCCAGCTATTGCCGTGGTCCTGGTAATATTGCCCCATATTCTGGGCCAGATCCTCTGCTACCGCGCGCAACTGACTGACCTGCGCTTGATAGAAGAAGCTTTGGATGGCAATAGTAGCCACGACGACAATCAAGAGAATGGCTCCCAGAGCCACTCCCAGATAGCTGAGCACGAGTTTGACACGTAGAGATACGCTGCTCTTGTTTCTCATGGGACTTTTCCCGGCACAAATTTATAGCCCACCCCCCAGACGGTCTGGATATAGTGGGGAGCATCAGCCGCGGCTTCGAGCTTCTTGCGCAGGGTACCAACGTGGACATCAACGGTGCGCCCATCGCCGAGATAGGTATAGCCCCAGATCTGGTTGAGCAGTGCCTCGCGGGTGAAAACGCGGTCAGGCGAGGCGGCCAGGGTCATCAGCAGATCGAACTCTTTGGCGGTCAGGCTGATACTCTGCCCGGCGATCTCCACCCGGCGCGCTGGCACGTTGATATACAGGTTGTTGAAACGCAGATGTTCGTGGGGATCTTCCGCGTTGATCTCATCGCTCGCGGGTAGCATGGGAGATGTCGTGGGAGTGCTGCGGCGCAAAATCGCCTTCACGCGACTCACCACCTCGCGCGGGCTGAACGGTTTGATTAAATAGTCGTCGGCGCCGATATCCAGGCCGGCAATACGGTCATCTTCGCCCTGACGTGCAGTTAGCATCAAAATGGGGGTATTAGCCCAGGAACGGATGCGCCGACACACCTCCATGCCATCGAGGGCGGGCAGCATCAGGTCCAGGATGAGCAGATCAGGATGTTCGCGGGCATGTAATTCCAGACCGGCAACCCCATCACCGGCGGTGAGCACGGTATAGCCAGCCTGCTCCAGGTAGAGGCGGAGCACCTGAGCAATGTTCGCTTCATCTTCGATAATGAGTATTTTCATGTGGCCGTTTTCAAAAAGGGTGCTTGCAGTGACAAGCCTGTGACCAACTTCCCACTGCACGTTGTTCAGTGTAAAAGAAAAAACTCAAGAACTTCACAACGTTTTGTAAACTTTCCATCAAGATTGATCGCGCCCGCCGCTTACTCTTTTCTGTATACAATTCTATTTTACAATTTTGTGCAATCGCAGGCAAACATCATTCGCTCGGCCCGCACTACAAGCCTTCGGACACTGCCAGTAACTCCAGTCAAGCTGCCCTTTGCCCGTGAGCTTTGAATGATCGATGCGGCTTCCACTTGCTCAGACAGGCGGATGTCCCAGACGAAGCCCGGAGCAGGAATGCCCGCTTCAGGCTTCTTCATGAGCCTTGTGCTAGATACCAGATGGCACGATGAGGCGGTTGTAGCGACTCTCCTGAATATGCGTGTGCAGATTCCACGTCTCGGCAAATTGCACAGCCCGCTGGAACATCTCCTCTGTATACGGCTCGAAGACAAATTTCTCGCCCAGGCCGAACGTGGAGTAGTCATACGAGTCCTTCAAGGCGGGTGGAACGTTGCGCTCCCACAGGAATAGATAACGCTCTGGATTGCGGGAAAGAGCTTCGTCAGCCCGTTTGAGCGCGCGGAAATAGGCCTGGAGAATTCCCTGGTTGATCGTAGCAGCAACCCAGAAGGTGATCAAGAACTCCCCGCGAGCCAGTGCTCGCAATCCCTTTGCCTCTGCAATCGCGATCTCAGGGTCCAGCAGGGTCGCCGCCTCGATCTCACCCCGGAGCAGTGCGAGCAGACGCTGGCCTGGCCCTCCTGTATGAACTGTGCGAATATGGGCTGTGGGGAGCACTTGCTCAAGTACCTGGAGCGTCGTAAAATGGCTGCCTGCCATCTCGCCGATTCCTACGGGGACGTCGCGCAGGTCGGCGAGTCGTTGCACCTGTGAACCAGGCCTGGTAAACAGTGCGAAGCGGCCAACGGTGTAGAGGTCAGGTACGAGCCTGCCCATACCCGCCCCTGCGTTGCACGCGGTCCCCCACTGGCACGCTGAGTTTACCACCTCCATCTGTTGCACAAACGGCATATCCTGGGGGCGCTGCCCATACTGATCACCGGGATGGCTGGAGACCGCGTGCATCACCTCCTGGAGCATCTCCGGTTCCAGGCCTTCTTCCTGAAAGATCCCTTCTTCAAGCGCGATCCACTCTTGTAGCCGTGAGAAATGTGGTACTACCTGTACTGGTGTTCGTTGGGTTGGTGTTGTCATTGAAATTATCCTCCAATTCTATATACCGTGCGCGTTACGTTGCCCTCGTCTCAGCGTAACCCTTTCTCTTCTCGTGTCGGCTGGATATTGCGGTACGAGGCGAGAGCACGCCCGATGAATATATCCGTGCTGCCCAGATACGCAGCGGGGTCGAGTGCGCGCTCGATCTCTGCCTGGGCGAGGATGGCGCGTACCTGCCCCTCTGCCAGGGCAGCCTGGAGGAGGGGCAGATTCGACCTGGTGGCATGCGCGCAGATTGCCTGGACGATGCGATAGGCCTCAGGTCTGCCCACGCGTGCAGCCAGCGCCGTCGTCAATGACTCGGCCATGACCAGACCACTGGTGAGATCAAGATTTGTTTTCATGCGTCTGGGATCGACCTGGAGACTACCCAGCGCGCTCTGAACTCGCTCGACTGCGCTTGCTGTGAAGCGGAAAAGGTCGGGGATGGCCGCCCATTCCGCCTGCCATCCCCCGGCAGCTCGCTCGTGTTCCTGTGCCATCGCCGATAGCATCACTGGCACCACGCCCACCGCCAGGCGAGCAGAGGCAAGCGCGCCAATAGCGTCAGTCGGATTATGCTTCTGCGGCATAGCGGATGACCCTCCCTTGCCTGGCATGGCTCCCTCACTCGCCTCGCCGACTTCGGTTTGCGCGAGAAGGACGATATCCCCCGCTATTTTTGCTATCGCACCAGCCAGCACGCCAAGTGAGGAGGCGATCTCGGCGCTACGGTCTCGCTCGGTATGCCAGGGAAGGTCTGGCACCGCCAGCCCAAGCTCTTCGGCGAGCAGTTCGATCACCTGGAGACCTTGCTCCCCCAGAGCGGCGAGCGTCCCGCTGGCCCCACCTAGTTGTACAACCAACGTTCGTGCGTGGAGTTCGCTCAGGGCGCGCACCTGGCGAACTGACAGGGCTAGCCAGCGCGCCGCCTTGAGGCCAAAGGTCATTGGCAACGCCTGTTGCATGAGTGTACGCCCAACCATCAGCGTATGCCGGTGTTCCTCGGCGAGATCTGCGCAAATCGCGCACACTTTGTTCAGCCCGGACACGAGGAGATCAAGGCCGCCGCGCATTTGCAGCATCAGGGCGGTATCAATGGCGTCCTGGCTCGTAGCCCCCCAGTGGACGAACTTCTGTGCCTCACCCCCTACCTGCGCTGTCAGCACGCGCACCAGCGGGATCGCGGGTGTACCGGCAAGAGCCGCTTCACGGTACAGAGCAGCAACATCGAACAATTCCACCCGGCAATGGGCCTCGATCACGGCGGCGGCCTCGTGTGGAATAAGCCCGGCGCGTGCCTCTGAGCGGGCAAGCGCGGCCTCAAAGTCGAGCATTCCCTGCACATGTGCTTCAAGGGAGAAAGCGGCAGACATCAGTGGTGTGCTGAAGAGGGACTCAGACGGTTCAGCCATGTGCCTTTCTCCATCATATGTTAAAAAACGCCGTTTCTCCCGCGCCTTGCAGGACAATATCAAAGCGATAGACGGCCATTGCCCCAGCAGACTCGCGCCTGGCCAGCAGCGTCGCGCGCCGCTCAGGGGGCACATAATGCAAGATCGGGTCACCAGCGTTGCTCGGTTCGTCGGCAAAGTACAGGCGTGTTACGAGATGATTGAGCAGTCCGCGCGCAAAAATGGTCACACAGATGTGCGGCGCCTGTTGCAGTTCTCCATTGAATGGTACAGGGCCTGGCTTGATCGTCTCGAACCAGTAGCTCCCATCCTCTTCCGTGCCAGCGCGACCAAACCCCAGGAAAGACGGGTCCAATGCTGCTGGCCCCTGGTCCGCGGGATGATTGTAGCGGCCATGCGCGTTGGCCTGCCAGATCTCGACCAGTGCATCGGATACTGGCTGCCCGTCGCCGTCGAGGACGCGCCCCTCGATGCGAATGCGCTCACCAACCGTCTCCGGGTAGGTCAATACGTTGCGGCGGCCATCTTCGCGCACAAGCGCGGGGGAGAAGAATGGGCCGACCGTCTGGGAACTGGTCAGAGGAAGTATACTCATGAAGTTATCTCTCCTCCGCCGACTCAAAGGGTGTGGCATGTACTCCACGCACAATAATATCCCAGCGATAGCCGAGCGCCCACTCCGGCTCGGTCACATCATGCGCGTAGACGGCGATCAAACTCGCGCGCGCCTGCTCTGTTGGTAGGGCTTGCAAAATGGGGTCAAGCTGCTGAAGGGGATCGTCGGGAAAATACATCTGCGTCACCAAGCGCGACAACAGCAACGGGCCAAAGACCGAAAAATGGATGTGAGCCGGACGCCAGGCGTTCGCGTGATTTTTCCAGGGGTACGCGCCAGGGCGAATCGTCAGGAACCGGTAGATGCCGTCAGTGTTCGTTAAGCAGCGGCCTATACCGAGGAAGTGGGGATCGAGCGGCCCTGGCCACTGATCGCGCTTGTGGAGGTAACGGCCAGCGGCATTAGCCTGCCAGATCTCCAGAAGAGTGTTCGGCACAGGCGTTCCATGCTCGTCGAGCACGCGGCCTGTCACAATGATGCGTTGTCCAAGCGCTTCGCCGCCAGTTCCAGCGTTGCGCGTCAGGTCTGCATCTTCGGCTGTGATCGCACTGAGGGCAGGTCCAGGGCCGGTTAACTCCGAAAGCGTCAGTGGCACCTCAATCAGTGCCAGTTCTGGCGCACGGCGTCGCGTGGATTGATAGGCCTCGTACAGATAGGGTGGGAAGACTTCCCGATCTCCCCTGACGATTTCTCCTATCGTGATATGTTTCATACCTCCTCCTCAGATGCCTGCTCTAGATCTTCATCTTCTGAGGTACGTGTCTGCTGCTCGAACTCTTTCTTCGCCAGCGAGAATGCGGCATTCGCCGCCGGAACGCCCGCGTAGACTGCCACATGCAGGAGCACCTCCGCGATTTCATGGGGGTCAACGCCGAGATTGCGGCTGGCACGCAGATGCAGCGCCAGTTCTTCCCGACCTGAAGCTGCCAGAATCGCAATCGTGACCAGGCTTCTCGTGCGCCGATCCAGGTCTGGTCGGGCCCAAACAGAACCCCAGGCCGTTTCGGTGATGAAACGCTGGAAATGGGCATCAAACTCGGTAGTGCGCGCAAGCGCCTGCTCAACATACTCACTTCCGAGCACCTCCTTGCGTGCCCGCATTCCCCTCTCAAAGGGTGATTCTTCCATTGGCAGCTCCTTCGTTTTGCATGCATTCGACTAGCATGCCTGGACCTCCCCTCCTCCTGCATTCGTATTCTACCCGATTCCCTCAAGTTCCTCCGCTGTTTATCTCTATTCTATCACGCTTGTTGATGGAGTGCTCTCCTGCCTCTATCAGATTGAAAGGGCATTGGTGCAGTAGTATATGGCTAGCACGTTGCGCGCCACTCACGCGAGGTGAGAGCCAAATTGCACGCACGCGGCTCCAGACACAGCAACGGATACGCGTGGCTGCGTGTGCGTCTCCTGAGTATTGACCACGGGCAAGACGGTCACTTCGTTGCTATACTGGTTCGCGATCAGGAGAAAATGGCCGTCAGGTGCAACCGCGAAATTGCGCGGCCATCTCTTCTCCCTTCAACGTGTGATATTGCGGAAAAATGCACGCCACAGTATAGCACACCCCCTGCTACCATCTTGAAGCCTCTTCCCACAAGCACATTGCTGGTTCTTTTGCAGATGAGCCAGCATTATGCTATACTTCATCCTGGTTCACAGCATATTTCCTAATGACAGGTCGCGATAGTTCCTAAAACCTAGCGAATCCTTGATTCGTGCGGTCATGGAGCTACCAGCGGGTCACTGCTTCGGCAGACAGCAGTTCAAGACGTGCATCACACCCTGGAGTGTGGTTCCAGCTTCAGGCTCTGTGGGAAGAGATTAAGGGTAAGCGAAAGCTGAAGTGTTTCTTCTGTAAAAACCTTCTTGAACATCCGCGAGGAGCATCTTACTCTGAAAGGAGAGCTTAAAGCGATGACGTATCTACTGGTGTATGTCGTCAACCAGAATGGACGGTGCTTGATGCCCTGCAAGCCCGCCAAGGCCCGGAAACTCTTGCGGGACAAGCGGGCCAGGGTCATCAAGCAGAGCCCGTTCACCATTCAACTGCTCTGGGACTGTGAAGAGCATGTCCAGCAGGTCACGGTCGGCATCGATAAGGGCAGCCATGTCACCGGCTTTTCCTGTGTTGGGAATGGGCAGGTTCTCCTGTCGGGGGAAATCCACCATCGCCTGGATGTCAAAGAAAAGATGGAGGCGAGACGCGCCCATCGTCGCAGTCGGCGTAACCGCCTCTGGCACCGCCCCCCGCGCTGGCGTAATCGAGCCTCAAGCCCGGATATCTCGCCTTTCCCCGCGTGAAGGGCGAGCCAGCCAATGCGCGGCCCAAAGATTGCCGTTTGCTGGAGCGAGGACGCACCATCCGGTGGGAACGAAAAACAAGCGAGGATCGTCAAGAAAAATCAAGGATGCGCTATGGTTCCTAAAAACGTTTCTGATACTCGTTGCTGCTTGAGATCGTGGTTTAAGTGCTTCGGCGCGTAGAGAGGTGTATTTTTCATGATAAAAGAACCAGATAATACGCAACGTGTGCCCATTTCTCGTCACAACTCAAAAAACAACTGGCGTATCCTTCTGAGCCTCAGCCTTATCATAGCCATCCTGCTGGGTGGCATCGTCTATAGTCAGCGTTCCCAGATCCATCAATTGCTTCTGAATCTGACGGGATCACCCGCTCAACCCGTACAACTTACGCCGCTGACCCTTTCTCCACAAGCTGCAACGCCTGGGCAGGTTACTACTGTTACGGATTGGACAACGTACCATCAGAATAACGCCCGTAGCGGATTTGTGGCGGGCACGCCTGACCCTACGGCCCTCACGAATCTATGGAAGCAGCCACTGGACGGGGCGGTTTATGCTGAGCCACTGGTGGTTGGTGGGCAGCTTATCGCCGTGACAGAAAACGACACCTTCTATGCCTTAAATGCACAGAGCGGCCAGATCCAGTGGCATACCAACGTGGGACGCCCTGTGGCCCTCTCAGACTTGCCTTGTGGTGATATTGACCCTCTTGGCATCACTGGCACACCCGTCTACGACCCACAGACAGGCCTGATCTTTGCTGTCGCAGAGGTTCAGGGGCCTGGGCACGTTCTTTTCGGCGTTGATGCAAAAACAGGACAGGTGAAGGTCCGTCGTTTAGTAGACCCTCCTGGTATCGATCCACGCGCTCACCAGCAGCGCTCGGCTCTGGCTCTGGCTGGTGATATGGTCTATATTGCCTACGGTGGACTGGACGGCGATTGTAGCGATTACCGCGGCCAGGTTGTAGCCTCGCGCACCGATGGAACGGGCTCGCTCCTGACATATCAGCTGCCAACTCCACGCGAAGGAGGCATCTGGACACCGCCGGGACCATCCATAGACGCGCAGGGAAAGCTCTATGTGTCAGTTGGCAACGGTGCAGTGACAGAGGGGAACTGGGACCATACGGATTCGATTTTACGCCTGTCCCCCACCCTACAATTGGAGGATGGTTTTGCACCCCAGGGCTGGGCGCAGGAAAATGCAACGGACGCGGATCTCGGTTCGCTCGGACCGGTCTTCTTGCCCAACGGCCTGATCTTTATTCAGGGCAAGTCGAGTCAGGGCTACTTACTCAAAGCCAACAACCTGGGCGGGATTGGCGGGCAAATTCAGACCTTCTCCGCGTGTTCTTCCAGCGCCTTTGGGGGAGCTGCTGTAAATAGATCAGTGGCTTTTATTCCCTGTACTGATGGCTTGCGCCAGATCAAACTCGGTTCAGATGGGAAACTGCAAAACGGATGGCAGGCTCCCAATCAGGTGAGCGGCTCGCCCATTATAGGCGGGAATACGGTCTATAGTCTCGATTCCGCTGATGGCAGGCTCTACGCCCTTAATGCCGCGACGGGTTCGGTGCGCACCACCGCCTCGGTTGGCGCAATATCGCGCTTCACGACTCCCACCCTTTTTCAGCATACCGTCTTTGTGGGGACCATGTCAGGGATTGTCGCAGTAAGCATACAGGCCTGAAGGCTCCTGCAATGTGCCCTTTTCTAAAAATATCCTTGAAAAGTGGCGTGTTTAGACGATGGTGGGTGAAACCATTACCTTCACCGATTCTGTTCTTTTTTTATAGCTGAGCCGTGTTATAATAGAGCAACACAAACGGCGAAAGTTCCGTGAAAAAGGGATGTAAGAAAGGGAAAAAAGCAACGATGAGCGCGTATGAGGTGGTACCTGAGCCGTGGTGGGCAGCGGGCGATATGCCTGTGCGAACCACTGCCAATCTCGCTTTCCTGGTGGATGGGCGTATGACTATGCTGGAAATGTGCATCTGTTTTCTCTCGGCCACGCGCACGATCTCGATCACCGCCTGGGGCTTAAGCCCGGAACTTTTGCTGGTGCGGGGAAAACATAAGTGCGCTGGTCCAGCGGGTTCCGCCGAACAGGAAGAACTCACGCGCTGGTTGCGTGCCAAACGGCTCCCAGAGGAAGCCCTTCGCTTCTGGCAGGATTGTTCCGAATTGAGTGTTACAAATGTCCTGGGCTATGCTGTGAGCAAAGGGGTTGAGGTACGCGTCCTGCTCTGGGATACGTATACCCTCCCATTTCAGGCTAGCCCAAAAGATGTGCAGAAAACCCTGGAGCCACTGGGGATTCACTGTTTGCTGGACGATAGCCATATGGGTCTGCTCAACCATCCACTTGAGGCCCATCATCAGAAAACAGCGATCATAGATAGCCGCGTAGCTTTTGTCGGTGGGGTCGATGTGATGGTGGAGAGCAACGGCGATTTTGACCGTTGGGATACCAAAGGGCATCCGTATCACACGCCGCTCCGCCTCAATAAAGATGGCAAGATGCCACATAGCTGGCACGACGTTCACACCCTTTTCTCCGGTCCCGCTGTGGCAGATGTCGAACGGAACTTTCGCGAGCGTTGGAATGCCGTGGTTGATCTTCACCAGTTCGATCCTGCCCTATGCCTCGCTGAACCTGCCGCCGTTCCCCAGAAAACGCGGCGTAGCGCGTATGCCGCAGATATGCCCCAGATCCAGGTGATACGCACCATTCCTCAGGGCATCTATCGCTTTGCCCCAGAGGACGGCATTGCCACGATTTTGGAGACGTATCAGCGCGCTTTTGCGGGCGCGCAACGCTTTATCTATCTGGAGAATCAATATTTTTGGCAGCGCGCCTTTCTGGGCTTTGAAAACCCGGCCTTAGGTGTGCCTCATCCTGATATGGAGAAGTTGTTTCGCGTGCTGGCTGAGGCTCTGGCACGCGGGGTCGTGGTCACCCTCGTTCTGCCTGATAACCCGAATGTGGGACGGGAATTCACGGATGAGGGGCTGAGTTTATTGTGGGAGATGGCTCCTCAAGCGGCGGTTGCGGGCAGACTGAAGGTGTATACGCTGGGATCATCCTTGCAGCAAGATGGGCATACGTTTTATCGCTCCATTTATGTGCATGCCAAGACCACGATTGTCGATGACTGCTGGGTCACGCTGGGTTCGGCCAACTTGAACAATCGAGGCATGCGCGACGATACCGAGTTGAATGTCGCCATCCTGCATGCAGAACTGGCCCAACGCTTACGTATGCTGTTGATGGCCGAGCATTTAGGGCTGTGCGACGAAGATACACTTTTCCAGATGCTCGATACATTGGGGCGCGTGCAGTTATCCGAGGATCAGGGTAAGATGGCGCGTTTCACCACTACCCTCAAACGCTGGACACGCGCTCGACTGGACCCCAGCAGCCCCGCCATACTGGTCCAGCAACCGATGAACGCCGCATTGGGACGGCAATGGGCAACATTGCTGACACAGCTTGGTGACCCGCTCAAGGGGGCAGCGTTGTTTGCGAAACAGGCACAGGAAAATCTGCAAGCGGTGAGGGTGGGGCGTCCACTGAGCGGGCATCTACTGCCCTATATCCCTCATGAGCGAGCACAGGATTATGCCGTTGAGGTCCACGCGGTCAATGGTTGGCTGGATGTTTTGCCTGATCCTCAGATGGAGAAAGCGGCAACTGTCTCGTAATTCTCCTCTCTTCCTCTGGAACAGGAGATGCATATGTTTCATAACAGTAAGCGATGGGAGATACAGAAATACCTATGAACGGACGCAACCCCTTTATAGAGAAGAAAACGACTCCACCGGTGGAAGTTGTACCGAAGAAAACGCCACCTATGAAAGATAAAGTGAAGAAAACGCCGCCAGCGCAAGATGAGTCGAAGAAAACAAATCTCGATGATTTTGTTGATCAGAATCTTGAAAACATCGTCGAATATCAGTTGCGCGCGGAAAAAGATCTCGATCAGCAACAGCGCGTTATCGAAATGCTCACCCGCAATGTTGGTCGACCTCGCTTTCTGTATGGCCTCCTGCTTATTGTGATACTCTGGATAGCATTTCAGCAATTGCTGGCCATGTTCGGGATGCGACCCCCTGATCCATCTCCTTTCAACTGGCTGCAAGGCCTGATTAGCCTGACGGCGTTGGCGGTGACTGTTATGGTGCTGATTATGCAAAACAGGCAGGCGCAATACTCAGAGCACCGCCGTCATCTGGATCTCCAGGTAAACTTGCTGGTGGAGCAGAAGGTCACCAAAGTAATCGCCTTATTGGAAGAACTTCGTCGTGATCTGCCCTCGGTCCATGATCGCGTTGATAGGCAGGCGGAAGCGTTGCAGGAAATTGTCGATCCCCAAGAGATTCTGCGCGCACTGCAAAACAGGCTTGATGATACTCCCCCTGAATAAGTGTTTATTTATGTATACGCTTCTCTTTTCCAGCGGAGAAGCGTATACATAAATAAACGGCTTTCTACATGCTACTTGACCGCACTCAATAGCCCATTAGTGGTCACGATCTCGATTGAGAGCGTTTTGTATCCTACATCATCAAACAGCACAACAATCTTATCCTCTTCGTAACGCATCACCAGACCCTCCCCCCAACTGCTATGGGTGACACGACTACTGGTGGGGAAAGGCATCGGGCTGCTCTCCTTCGCGGTTAAGCCACTCTCGCAGGTGTCGCAGCAACTACAGGGGGCGTTCAGCTCCTCGCCAAAATAGTTCAGCAAATATTTGCGTCGGCAGTCCGCGCTCTCGGCATAGCCCTGGACCATCGCCAGACGTGAGCGCACAACCTGACGCCGGTTCTCGTGGAAGCGCACGGCCTCGTTCGCGATTTTGTTTAGATTGACCGGCTTCTTGCCGGGTTGGACCTTGCCATCGGGTAAGATTTTGACGACCCCCAGTTCTTCCAGATACCCTAAGACCTGTGTCAATCGCGTTTGTGAAACATCTAGCTCTTCTTTGAGCACTTTGGGATCGCTGACTCCGCCATGCTCATGTACTACGCGGGCGATTATCTCTACCTCGTCGATCTCAACTTTTCCGCGACTGGTGAGAAAACTACGCAGACCAAGATCTTTGGGGTTATAGAAGAGGATGGCTTCTGCTTTCTCACCATCGCGGCCCGCCCGCCCAATTTCCTGATAATATGCATCGACCGAATCGCTGATCTCGTAGTGATACACGAAACGGACATTGCTCTTGTTCACTCCCATCCCAAAGGCGGTGGTGGCGACGATGACCTCAAACGTATCTTGCATAAAGGCGGTCTGGGCCTGGGCGCGTTTCTTCGGGTTCATGCCCGCGTGGTAGGCTATTGCTCGGATATTCTGCGTACACAGATGTTGCGCTAACTCTTCAGCGTGTAATCAGCAAAGAGGCTGCCTGATAGATAAAGGACTTCCCTGAGCCGGTTGGCATCACTGCCAGCGTGTCGTGACCATTCAGCAGGGCCTGAATAGCCGTTTCCTGACCTGGACGTAGCGCGTCGTAATGCATCTTATTACGCGTAATACGCCGCAAGCGCCGCCTATTGTTCCATCGTTTAAACATGCGTCCTACTTTGTTCATCCATGCTGAAGAAATTCCAGCCAGACAGTTTTCGTGAAGGGAGTTTCCACGCCGCCTCTTGCTTTGCGCGAAGTAGATGTGCACGAATCACTTCCCTGTGCATTATCTTGACGGTCCCACGGTGCGATCCGATGGGGCGCGTCGTCGTCCTGCACATACTCTTCATTTTCAATACGTACCAGTGCGCTATCACGTAGACGCCCAATGATCACCAGGACTTTTGTATCGTGAGTTGGTAAATATGCCTGAAACGAGTCATTCGCTTCATGGTGAATAGGTCAACTTTGATATAATACTGATAAGAAGAAAACAAGTTCTGATTGGTGTATGCAAAAATTACAACCTGGAAAGGACACTATCGTGAGCACATTCACGTATAACGAGCACCATTTTTTGTTGGATGGAGAGCCATTTCGCCTGCTCTCAGGGGCGATGCACTATTTTCGCGTCCCTGTCGCCAGTTGGGATGATCGCTTCGCAAAGCTGCGGGCGATGGGCTTGAATACGGTCGAGACCTATGTGGCCTGGAACCTGCATGAGCCGCGCCAGGGGGAATTTCACTTCGAGGGCAATCTGGACGTGGCGGAGTATATTCGCTGTGCCGCGCGCCACGATTTGCGGGTGATTGTGCGTTCTGGTCCCTATATTTGCGCTGAGTGGGACCTGGGTGGCCTGCCCGCGTGGTTGCTCAAAGATCCGGGCACGCGTCTGCGCTGCGCTCATCCCCCCTATCTTCAGGCGGTGGATCGCTTCTTTGACGCGCTTCTGCCGCGGTTGACTCCCTTGCAAATTACGCGCGGCGGCCCCATTCTTGCCATGCAGGTCGAGAACGAGTACGGCAGCTATGGCAACGACAAAGAATATTTGCGCTACCTGGAAGACGGCCTGCGCGCGCGTGGCGTCGAGGTGCTGCTCTTCACCTCGGATGGCCCTACCGACGAAATGCTGCACAATGGCACGCTCCCTCATCTCTTGAAAACCGTCAATTATGGTTCGCGGGCCACAACAGCGTTTGCCATGCTGCGTACCTACCAGCCTGATGGACCATTGATGTGTATGGAATTCTGGAACGGCTGGTTCGATCATTGGGGCGAGTCGCACCATACCCGCGAACCGGAGGACGCTGCCGCCACGCTAGACGAAATCCTGGCCAGCGGCGCTTCGGTCAACTTCTATATGTTTCACGGTGGCACCAACTTTGGCTTCCTGAATGGCGCTAACGAGTTCAAGGGACTTTATCTACCGACGACCACCAGCTACGACTACGACGCGCCCCTCAGCGAGGCTGGCGATCCCACGCCCAAGTACTATCGTTATCGCGAGGTGTTGGGGAAATACGTCGAGCTGTCCGACCTGCCACTGCCCGAACCTGCCCCCAAACAGGCCATCGATAGCGTGCAGGTGCGCGAGTCGGTCGGGCTGTTTGAGGCGCTCCCAACGCTGGCCGAGCCACATCCGACCGTCACTCCTGAACCAATGGAATATTTCGACCAGAACTACGGCTTTATCCTCTATCGTACGACCCTCACTGGCCCTCGTTCTGAAGCGGAACTCACCGTGCTCGGCCTGCATGATCGTGCCCAGGTCTTCGGGAACGGCGAATTGCTGGGGACACTCACACGCGGTCCCGCCGAGACTTCACTGCCCCTGAGCGTCCCGGCTGAGGGCCTGACGCTCGATATCCTGGTCGAGAACATGGGGCGCATCAACTTCGGGTCCGCTCTGCTGGACCGCAAAGGGATTACCGATGGCGTGCTGCTCGGTCAGCAATATCTCTATCACTGGAGCGTCTACCCTTTGCCGCTTGAGCACCTCGACGCTCTGCCTTTCCAGCGTAACGAGCAGCAGAATGGGCCAGCCTTCTATCGCGCGCACTTTGAGACGACAAGCCAGCATGATACCTTTTTAGCTCTGCCCGGTTGGACCAAAGGCGTATGCTGGCTCAACGGCTTCAACCTCGGTCGCTACTGGCAGATCGGACCGCAGCAGACACTCTACGTCCCCGGTTCGCTGTTCCAATCCGGCACAAACGAGCTGGTGATCTTTGAGTTGCATGAAACTGGCGAGCGCGTGGTTGAGTTCCGCGCCCAACCGGAGTTTATCTGAAGCAGCAATCTTTTCCTGTAGTATCAGGGGTTTCCTTTTCCGTTAAACGAATGGCTGGCTTTTTGTGTTCAATCTGAGTGTGCATCTGGTTCGACTGTTCCTCCGAGGAACTAGCTGAATGGATCGGTATGAATCAGCCCCAGACTGGCGAAGCTGAGCAAAAGCAGCATGATGGCGGCGAGGCGCGTGGGAAGAGTCTGCGGCTGCTCCGTTTGAACGGCTGCGGTTGGTTGCGTGTTGAGTGAGGAGACATCGGCCAGTTCGGGCATCTGGGACTGGAGAATAGGAGACGCCTCAGGGTCGATCAGCGCTGTCTGATAGGCTGTGGTTAGTGCGAGGGGCGTGGCGAAACGCAGTCTGGGCGTTTTTGCCAGCGCGCTGAAGAGCACTTGATCGAGTGCCGGCGAAATCTGTGGATTGAGACTTGAGGGCAGAACAAGCGGTTCGCGCAAATGTTTTACACAAATCGATATAGGGTTTTTGCCCTGAAAAGGCACCTGGCCTGTCAACATCTCGTAGAGCACTATGCCAAGCGCATAGATGTCGCTACTGGTATTGCAGGGGGTATTCATCAATTCGGGTGCCATATAATAGGGCGTTCCCAGCATACACCCGGCTGCCGTGAGCGTGCTGACTCCTCCCACTTTCCTGGCCAATCCAAAATCCGCCAGCCAGACATGCTGCGTTTCATCAAGTAAAATATTGCCGGGTTTAATGTCGCGATGGATCATACCCCTGGTGTGCAAAAAATGGAGCGCGTCCGCGACCTGCCCCAGAATGGTGCCAGCCTCCTCTGCACTCAACGGCCCCGCGGCAAGACGCTCTTTTAAACTGCCACAAGCGATATACGGCATCACATAATAATACACGCCGCCCTGTTGCCCATGATCTACTGTTGGGATAATATGGGGATGCTGCACCATCATGAGCGTTTGCACTTCCCTTTGAAAGCGCAGACAATCATCCTCATCTTCTGCGTGGACAATTTTGACGGCGTAGAGCTGCTCGTCGTTCGTACGAGAAGCAAGATAGATCTCCGACATGCCTCCGCGAGCCAGTAGACGTTCTAGATGATATGATCCCAGTGTTGTGCCGCTGATTTCGTCCATTTTCTCACTCTTCTAACAGGGTATCCTCGCTCTCTTGCTTACACGTCTCAATTTCACACAGGGTGTCAGGTCGAATCTCTTTATATGTATGAGTTTAAGGATATGAAGCAGCTTATCAGGCTGATTGAGCAAGCTATCCACATATCTATGTTCTCAGCGTATTCTAACATTCCTCAGAATATTCTAATATTTATAGCGTGCAAAAAATGCATATAAGATATCTTGCGTTATAGATATGAAAGATTGAGGATCTGATCAGGGTGAAACAGACCCAGAAGTCACTAATTTGTCTAAAAGGGGGAGAAATGCGTGAGGTTTTATGTATAATCAACGTAGTTAAACACATACCACAAAGATGGGAATGGTGAGTACCTTTTCCCTCAGTATCTTTTCCTTCTAGGAAGGACCTTCTATGCAATTTGGCAAAACAAAGATCTTTGGATTTCTGGTAACCCTCCTCTGTCTGGTTTCCGTGCTGGTCACAGCCTGTGGAAATCAAAATACGACGGACCAGAGCAAGATGGCGCCCAAAAGCCAGCAACACATGACCTTCGCTTTCGAGGGTGGCAAAGGTGCAGGCGATATCAGCACCTTTGACCCCGCTCAGACTGCAGATCTTTCATCCTTTCAGGCCGAACTGTTGGTGTTTACCGGCCTGGTTCAGTTGGATAACAACATGCAGGTCCAGCCATGCCTGGCCTCCTCCTGGGATATCAGTGCTGACCGTTTGACCTGGACGTTCCATCTGAAACCTCATCTGCAATTCAGTGATGGCACCACTCTGGATGCCAATGATGTGGCTTATAGTTTCAACCGTGCTCTGAGTCCCGCTGTTCAGACCTTGAGCGGCGACCTCGCCAGCAACTACCTGGGTGTGCTAAAAGACGCCGCAGCCTTTACTACTGGCGGCGCTGGTGCTCCTAGCACCCTGATCGGCGATAGCATCATTGTCAAAGACCCCAATACCCTGCAATTAATCCTGACGAAGAGCACTAGCTATTTTCTGGGGGATCTCTCCACTGCGGTCGCGTGGGTGGTTGAGAAAAGCGTGATTGAGAAGTGGGGCAACAACAATTGGACCGACCATCTGGCCGATCACGGTGGTCAGGGCGGTGATGGTCCTTTCAAGGTGTTGAGCTATGACCACAATACCGGCATCAAGTTCGTGCCCAACCCCTATTACAGTGGCCAGCACCCGCTCCTCCAGGAAGTGACATATGCTTTCTACAAGACATCAGAGACAGGCTACAAAGCTTATCAGGCAAATCAGGCGGATCAAGCCACCGTGCCCGCTGCTCTGGTCCCGACAGAGAAGGCGAAACTGGGGTCGCAGTATAATCAGACCCCCATTTTGGGCATGACCTACCTCACTATGAACTACCTGTTCAAACCGTTTGACAATATTAAAATTCGTCAGGCGTTTGAACTGGCCATCAATAAAGATGTGCTTGCCAGCTCTATCTATAATAGCCTCGTCACGCCAACCTGTCATATAGTGCCCTCGGGTGAGCCTGGCTACAACCAGAATCTGACCTGTCCGCATGGCGCGCCCACATCGGGCAATACGGGTCTGGCGAAACAACTGCTGACAGAAGGCATGAAGGAAGAGCATGTGACGACGCTTCCCCCCGTCTCTTTCGTCTACTTCACTGACAGCACCATTCAGGCGAAATTGGCCGCTTCCCTGCACCAGATGTGGCTTACTGCTCTGGGTGTGAACGTGCAATTACAGAGTATGGACTTCAACATATGGCTCACTAAGACCTCTCAGTCTGTGTGCCCGACTCCTGCCACTCCTGCCCAATGCCTGAACCAGGGTTTGCAGTTCTCGTATGGCGGCTATACCGCTGACTACCCCGATCCGCAGGACTGGACCTCCCTGCAGCTCGGCACCGGTTCTAGCAATAACCTGGTCAACTATGGCGACAACTTCTCTACGGACGCGGCTACCCAGCTTGCTACACAGAAAGGCCTGACGACTGCCGATGCCATGCCTAATGGTCCCGCCCGTTATCACGCCTATAATCAGTTAGAGCAGCAAATGGTCAACGATGTGGCCTGGTGTTCGCTCTTCCAGCGCAGTAATGAAGAGGCCAACAAACCCTGGGTCATTGGCTGGAAAGATAACGGTATACTAGGTGTGCCCCCCGATTATTGGGCGCATGTCTACATCGCCGCCCATTGATCCTCTGAAACATCGGGATGCTTGAAAAAGCCGAGCGGGGGTGGCCCCACCAGGCCGCCCCGGGGGGGTTTTTGGCGCCCGACCCAACAAAAAATTT
>CAXUEY010000003.1:29038-46935 GCA_964250225.1 uncultured Ktedonobacteraceae bacterium
TCTTAACCTTGGGTTTGCTCAAAAAGCCCCCGCGGGCTCACCCACCCGTCCTCCCCGCTCGGCTTTTTGGCAGACGATCCAGAAGAAACTATTCGTTCGGCTTGATGCAATGGGGAAGGCTCCCAGATGATATGCTCTGGGAATCTACTATAGCGCACCCACCGTCCGTAGCCATGTTTGCGCCATTAGCGCGTGACCGGCGTTGGTGGGATGGACGCCATCCTCGGCCCAGAAAGCTGGTTCGCGCCGGGTTGCGGCCTGGGCGAAAACACCATCGAACGGAACGTACAGCGCGTTATATGCGCGGGCCAGCTTGCGCACAACGGCGATTTTCGGGTCCAGATCTTCGCGCCAGCCCTCGCGATCAACTGGGACCGGTAGAACAAACGGCTCACACAGGATCAGACGCGCGTTCAACGTCGTAACGGTGCGTTCCAGCAGTTGGTGATAGGCGTCTTCAAAATCGCGTGTCGAGGTCGGCTCATTGCTATCGTAGCGCCGCCAGGTGTCGTTGATGCCGATCAGCAGCGAGACCCAGCTTGGACGCAACTCCAGACAGTCCTCCTGCCAGCGCGCAACGAGATCGACAGCGCGGTTGCCGGAGATACCGTGATTGAGGAAACGCACATCCATTTCGGGATAACGCGCGTGAAACCACGAGGCGGCCTGCATCGCGTAACCATAACCCATATGCGTTGGGTCTTCGCGGTAGCGCCCGGCATCAGTGATACTATCCCCTTGAAACAGTACAATATCTCCAGTGTGAAAAAGTGGGTGCATCGCTCTACTCCTTCTCTCTCCCCATTGTTTTCGCTCAAGTATACACGCTCTCAGATGTGCGCGAAACCCTGTACCAGCAGCGCGGCTAGAATAATCAAGGCGGCCAGCAGATTGTTATTCATATTGACCATCATTAGTTTCATATAGCGTTTCAGTTCTCCGTTGGTCTGGCGCAAAGCCAGTTGCACCGGGATGACGGTCAGCGCGGCTACGGCGCTATACCAGGGGAGGACACGTGTGAAAGCCAGCACGATGAGCGCGAGAGCGATGACACCGAGGATCAGTGCGCCCACCACGCGTGCTCCCTGCTCACCCAGCGCGACCACGGGAGTGATTTTGCCCGCCGTCTGGTCTCCACGCCAGTGCAGAAAGTGATGAAAGTAGAGCACGGCCATTGTGTAGAGGCCCACAGGCAGTGAGACCAGCATGGCTACGGGAGTAACGGTGCCTGACTGGACGTAAAATGCTCCTACCAGCGGCAGAAAGCCAAAGGAGAAGAAAATATCCACTTCACCCAGACCACGCCCGATATAGGCCAGGCGCAAGGGGGGCGCGACATAAAAAAAGGCCAGCAGGAAACCCAGCACAGCGAAAATCAGCACCCAGGGCCGGAAGAGACTCAGGATAATTCCGCAGAGTAAGGCCAGTGCAAAGCAGCCCACCGCCAGCCAGCGGTACGTTTTCAGCGAGAGCTGGCCGTTCAAAAGAAGCGGCGAGCCAGTGGTGATAGTGGTGCCACCCG
The DNA here is from genome assembly GCA_964250225.1 of uncultured Ktedonobacteraceae bacterium. Lineage (GTDB taxonomy): Bacteria > Chloroflexota > Ktedonobacteria > Ktedonobacterales > Ktedonobacteraceae > Paraktedonobacter. Next base: position 30,561 of record CAXUEY010000003.1, read on the forward strand.
GTGTTAATGCCTGGGCCGCCTGATCGGTTCCTTGATCAAAGTCGAAGATATCGTTAATCAGGTTAGCCCCCAGGTGTGCGGCCAGCGCGCCGACGAACGTGAGCGCGAAGAGTCCCCACGAGAATGCGCTGCCCTGTTGCCACGCCAGAACTGCTCCCAGGACAACCGGCACAATCATCACCGGCAGGGTGCGTGCTCGCGTGACCGCGCCAAAAAGCTGCACCTTATTCATGCGCGCTGCTCCTGCGCTGGTGTCAGGTGCTCAAAGGTGGCCTCGGTATAGGGTGTGCCGCTGGTGAGATCAGTGATGCGCAACCAGCGTATCTCTAACTCAACCGCAGAAGTGGGAACCTGGGCGATAAAACCGGCGGCGGTTGGCGATTTCTGCGCCAGTTTCGCGCGGACCTGCTCTGCCTCGTGCTCGTCCTGCAGAATACGCGCGTTAGCAGTTGCCTCCAACCAGGCTAGAGGCTGGTCAGGACCGATAAAGATCCCCACCTGCGGATTCTGCTGAAGGTTGGCCAGCTTGCGCGAGTTGCTAATCAGGGTGGCGTAGATTTTAAAACCGCTGGCCGTCACCGAACCTTCCACAAAAAAGATGCGCGTGGCATAGGGCTGCCCCTCGTGCTCAGTTGCGATGACCAGGGTCTGGTAGTGGGAGACGAAGGTTTCGATACGTGCGCGGGTTGTTTCATCCATACTAATACCTCAATCTATATGTAGGTGCGCCGCCAGATGCAGGCGGCTCCAGAGTGAACTTGCTTATTATATCCTCATGCAGTGCCCTCAAACGGGTCGAAAAGAAGACCTGGACCGGAGCCGCTTGCCACGGGAGGAAGCATACTCCTGATTTCCAAAAAGGTCAAGCGGAAATACGCTAAGCGCGACGTGCCAATTCCTGCAAGTCTTCGGTCCAATGAGCCTGCTGCCTGCTCGCATCGTCAAGCAAGCATCCTGTTTTTATACACAAGGTCTTGTATAACCCCAAAAAACCTAAAAGTACTAATTTAGATAAAAGTGTAGAAATAGGAATATGCATATGCTATACTATCCTCATCACTTTGATACGGCAAGCACTCTTCCCTTGCCGAACAGGGAGAGGACGCTTGTTTTGACGGCGGGATTTCTCAAGCGCCATGTTGAGAGTCGAAGATGTTTTTTGGAAAGAGGCGGGTATGCACGGGTTAATTTTTGTCACCTGGGAAAAGTATCTTGCAGAACGTTTTAGCGAGACGCTCCTCAAAGAGTATCGCCAGGAGATTGGCGAGACTGCGGCTACATCGCCACTGATCAGCCGCATCTATAGCGACGATACTCTGCTCGCGGGCGTGCAGGCCGCCAGCCGGTTAACGAAGACGTCACAGGATACGCTGTTCTGGGAGTATGGACGCTACTTTATGCTCAATGGTTTGACCAGTCATCTCTGCGCCTATTTGCTCACCAAAGTGCATAATGGGCGCGATCTTTTAGTGATGATGCGCAAAGCCCACGCTCAGATGCGCCGTTTATCGGATGAACTGGCCCCACCGATTTTTGAGTTTCAGACCCTTTCTTCTTCGCGCAATGATCTCTCCCTGATCTACAACAGTCCGCGCCATCTCTGTGCCGTGCTCTGGGGCGCGATAGAAGGGGCAGCTCAGCGCTACGGACAGCGCGTCCAGGTTGTGGAAGTGTCGTGCATGAAGCGCGGCGCCCCGATTTGCCGCTTTGATCTGCATTTTTCTACCCCTATCTCCGAACCTCTGGATACGCTGGAGACCCCTGAGCAGATCGCCAAACGCGCCAATCAGCAGCAACTGGAGAACCTTGTCCTCTCTGTTTTGCCGACGACGTATGGATTGCGCATGGGGGAATTGCAAGATCACCTGCGTGTCTGGGAGGTCAACTCCCAGCAATTGCGCCCGGCCCTGTTGCTTGAAGCGTTGCACCATCTCCAGCACGCCGGATTGGTCTCCAGCACCGCAGAACAGCTAGAAGATACGCTCGCCAACCGTCGCTACTGGCGCGCACCCACCTCTGATCAGTAAAGATGAGTGCAGTTATCAACAATATCAACTCTAGTTTAAGTAGAGGAAAGCGCATAAAGACTTGATTTTTAGCGCTTGCTGTCATATACTCAGCAGAGTAACAGGAGAGTTCTCCCCCCTATTTGCTTACCAGAGAGGATTTGCTGATGACTATGACACACCTGCCGGGAAAATCCCGCTCTACCGCAACTGCTGATTATCGCCGCCCGCGTGTAGTGGGCGTGCGTACAGAGGTTCCGCTCTTCGATGGTAAGCGCGTTCGTTACGTGAATCTGGATAGCGCCGCCAGCACGCCCGCGTTTGTGCGCGTGCAGCAGGCGGTAGAGAGATTCTTGCCCTGGTATTCCAGCGTCCACCGCGGGGCTGGCTATAAATCGCGCCTCTCGACCCATCTGTATGAGCACGCGCGCGATGTGGTGCTGCGTTTTGTCTCCGCGACTCCCTCCACTCATGTCGTGGTCTTTGTGCGCAACACCACCGAGGCGCTGAACCTGCTGGCCCATCGCGTCCATCTGGAGCCGGGCGAGCTGGTCCTGACCACGCGCATGGAGCACCATTCCAACCTCTTGCCCTGGTATCAGCGTGCCCATGAAATCATCGAGCTGACTCCCGAAGGTCGCATCGATCTGGCGGACCTTGAGCGGCGCCTCACCACCCATACTGGCAAAGTGCGCCTGGTGACGGTCAGCGCGGCCTCCAATGTGAGCGGCGTGATCTCGGATATGCGCCAGGTTGCACGCCTCGCCCACGCGCATGGCGCGCTTGTCGCGGCTGATGTCGCGCAACTCTCACCACATCGCCGTGTCGAAATGGGCACGCGCAACGATCCTGAGCATATCGATATTGTTGCATTTTCTGGCCACAAGCTCTACGCTCCCTATGGAACCGGTGCGCTGGTCGTGCCCGCCACACTCTTCGCAGAGGGTGAGCCAATGCTGGTGGGTGGCGGCTCTGCCTGTCTTGTAACCAGCGATGGGATCGCCTGGGCTTCCGGCGCCGAACTGGAAGAGGCTGGTTCTCCGAACGTGATTGGTGTGGTCGCGATGGCCGCCGCGCTTGAAGAACTGATGCGCTACGGCATGGAACGTGTGGCCGCGCACGAACGCGAACTGACGCGTTACGCTGTGCGCCGCTTACAACGCGTCCCCGGCCTGGTCAGTTATGGCCCCTCCTGGCAGGACTTTCTGGACGGCAAAGAGGATCGCCTGGGCGTCTTCACCTTTAACCTATCTGACCGTTCATACGTAGAGGTCGCAGCTATCCTCGCCAACGAATGGGGCGTAGGCGTGCGCAGCGGCTGTTTCTGCGCCCACCAGTACGTTGCGCAATTGCTGGGTATCTCGGACACAGACTCGCAGGAGGCCCGCGAACGCCTGGTCACTGGCCTGCCCGTTGACCTGCCCGGCATGGTACGAGCCAGCCTCGGCCTCGCCAATGGCCGCGCCGACATAGACCGCCTGGTCGACGGCCTGCAAGCCATTGTGCGTGGCGAAGTGCGCGCCACCTACCTCACAACCGAGCATGGCGACCTGGAGCCAGCCAATGCCAACCACGCCTTCGTCGCACATGGCGAGAGCTTGCTCTGATTTTTCTTAAATATAAAAAAGTGCTTTAGAAGCAGAAATATATATACGGGCCAGATACGATTATCCCCAGAACAGATTGTATACCTTTATGACTATTACCCTGTGCTTTTCCCACTTTGTCAGGTATACTCTGTTTTAAGGCCAGGAAGATTCTCACTGCGGTTTCGCCTGGCGCCTCTTGTCGCCCACTGATAGCAAAGGGAAGTTTTTTTCTTTGCGAGAAAAGGAGCACACTCATGGATGCAATCTCTACCAGGTCTTTCCCCAACTATTTTATGTGTAAGTGCAGATGTTTATATGTCACCTGGCTGTGTTGGATAGCAGTGCTCGTTTGTATGTTAAGTTATGTAGGGACCTCAACATCGGCGCTGGCCCTCTCCCAACCGCCTCCTACGCCGCTGCTCTCTATTCCTCAGAGTGCAGCGCCCACAGGCTGGAGCATGGTGCAATATGGCGGCGTGACGCTGGCTGTTCCAGCCTCGTGGCCGGTCTATGATCTGATCTCGCACCCTGAACGCTGTGTCCTCTTTAACGTCCATGCCGTTTATCTGGGTCAGCAGGGGGCGGATGCGCAATGCCCGGCCTACGCATCTGGCAAAAGTGAGGCGCTCCAGCTTGAACCACTGGCGTCGGCTCCCGCGGCTACGACCAGGCTGGCAACTGCCTCGACAATCATCGCTGGTGTGTCTGCGCGAGTTGATCCCTCCAGCGGCGTCAGTCATATCTTTGTCGTTGTGCTCAGCCAGCCTGGAGTGGTTATCACAGCTTCATATAGTCATGATTCTGATCTGGTCAGGCACATTCTGGGTACCTTGCGCACCTCAGATGGGACGCTGCCCGCTCACAACATGTCCCCGATTCAGGCGAACGTGACTCCGGCTAACCTGACCCCAGGGGCGTTCAGTGGGAAGGGCTTTGACGCTTGCACAGCCCCTTCAACTGGTCATATGGCGGCCTGGCTTAAATCCCCTTACCGGGCGGTTGGCATCTATATCGGCGGCGCTAATCGGGCCTGCGGCGATGGCAACCTCTCCAGTTCCTGGGTACGCACCGTCTCAAGTTCCGGCTGGCATCTAATGCCACTCTATGTCGGCAGGCGCCCTGTAACTCAGGCTTTGCCACAATTGACCTCTCTCAAGCCACTACTGAAGGTGCCCAGGGGGCCGACGATGCCGTGAGACACGCGCGGGGCTTTGGTCTTGGCAGTGGAACATTGATTACATTCGATATGGAGGGCTATGACATCACAAACTCTTCGTGCAGCCGCGCGGTCATGACCTTCCTGAGCGCCTGGACGCGGGAGTTACACGCCAAAGGCTATATGTCCGGCGTGTATAGCAGTCTGGGGTCTGGGATTATCGACCTGCTGAAGCATACTGGCCGCATTCAGGAGCCGGATACAATCTTTTTTGCAAGCTGGAATGGCGTGGCAACTACCAGCGACCCGTCACTTCCGAGCAACGAGTGGGCCAACCATCAACGTATCAAACAATATCTGGGCGGACACAATGCCACCTATGGCGGTGTGACTATTAATATCGATAGCGACCAGTTTGATACAGCGCTCTTCACCATACGTGAAGAACCTTGAAAATTACATCAAAGTATATTAAACTAGTTTATAGGATATGTGTCCTTTCCTCCAGATGTTTCTTTAATGCGTGAAAATAAGAGGAAACAGGTACTCACAGGAGGTCTCTTCGATGCAAGGAAAAGCATCTTGCCTTTTGCGTCTCTTTCTTCCCGTCGTTCTTGCCCTCTCCCTGGCGTGGTTGTTTGCGCCTTCGGCCTTTGCAGCTCCAGTCGGGCCGACGCTTGTTGGACCAAAAGCCAACTATATCGCGGCTGGTGATTCGCTGGCCTTTGGTTATCAACCAAGCCTCAACTGGGATGATGGCTACTCAAACTTTCTGTATACCAATCTGCAAGGTCATGGTGAGACGGACTATGACAATTACGCGTGTCCGGGCGAAACCAGTACGACCTTTATTCAAGGAGGTTGCCCTTTTCCGCTTTTGAAGAAGACCCCGTATGATAAGCCACAGTTGCCTGCGGTGATCGATTTTCTCCATGCACACGCAGGACAGGTGAGTCCGCTGACGCTCGATATAGGCGCAAACGATGTGTTGCGCGATATCAATAGCTCCAACTGCACGGTGAATGCGAGCTGGAACACCGATCTGGCCACGGTAGATGCCAACCTGACCAAAATCATTCTGCCGCAATTGGCCGCGGCATTGACGGTGAATGGCAAACTGACCGGCGACCTGTTGCTGATGGGTTACTATGACCCATACCAGAATATCTGTCCCAACTCGGTGCCTTTTGTCCAGCAGCTCAACCAGCATTTGCAGACCGATGCCAACGGTTTTGCCACCTTTGTCGATGTCTTTACACCCTTTGGTGGGGCAGCCACGCCAAATCCAAACATTTGTAATTATACCTGGATCTGTAGTGGTTTCCATGACATTCACGCTATGAGCGCGGGCTATAGCGTGATTGCTAGTGCATTTGAAAGGGCTGTTGGATATTAACGCTCGCTGAGAGCGCAGAAGAGCGCGCGGACAGGCCTGATCTGGAGGAGAAAACGTACACCCTTATCCTGTCCGCACTCTCTTCTTTTTGACGTATTTCTACGCGCGTTATGAAACAGCAATCCTCACATGTGTTGCTCTGTCTCTTTGTGCTCACCATACTCACCATGCCAGAGCCGTTGCATCTCATGGCTGGTGCTCAGCAAGGTCGCCAATGTACCTTCAGCCTCGATGCTTCCATCTTTGAGTACGATGATGTGGTTGGCACGGCGCAGAGCTGTGTGGCGATGGGAGACGACCAGGCACGTGGCTTGCTGGTGCGCAAACAGGCGTTCCCAGAGTAGACGCTCGGTCTCGACATCCAGCGCGCTGGAGAGGTCGTCGAAGACGAGAATCTCCGGGTTGCGTACGAACATTCGCGCCGCCGCCGCTCGCTGCACCTGCCCGCCAGAAAGACGCACACCCCTGGGGCCGATGACGGTTTCTAACCCATCAGGCATAGCCTCCAGGTCCGCTTCCATGACCGCCAGTGCGATAGCCTCGCGGATCTCCGCCTCGCTCGCCGCCAGCCCCATCAAGAGATTGTTGCGCAGGGTATCGCTGAAGAGACGCGGCACCTGGGCGGTATAGGCGCTGACGGGCGGCTTGAAGAACAGCGCGGGATCGGAGACCGGCTCGCCATTCCAGCAGATCTCGCCCCCGTCCTTTGGGAGCAGTCCCAGTAGCGCGCGTACCAGCGTCGTTTTCCCAGAGCCGATGCGTCCGGTAATCACTGTAAACGAGCCGCGCTTGAGTTGGAGAGAGATGTTCTCAATGCCAGCCGTTGCGCCTGGATAGTGATAACTTAGCCCACGCACATCCAGTCTCTCCAGCCGGTGCCGCGCCATTTTCACGCTCTGGACCAGTTCGGGCAGTTTCCCACGCTCGTAGATCGGGCCATGCTCGACCAGCACCGGTAATGGCTCATCGGTAATCATATCGCACATGCGCTCAATCGAGACCTCTTGCTGCTTGTAATCGCCAATAAACATGCCCCAGATGGTTGGCAACTGAGTAGTAAACCAGAGATAGTAGATAAACAGTGCGAAATCTCCCACTGTGAAGGTCTTGTTGGCCATTGCCTGGGCCGCCAGGAGCAGCGTCGCGCCAATCCCAAAAGTGGCTGCGTTATCGCAGATCGAGTTGAGCAATTCACTGAACAGAGTCGCCTTGAGGGTCAGTTTGCGGCGCGTGTCGTTCAGTTTGCGAAAATGCCCAATCACGTCTTTTTCCGCGTTGGCTATTTTCACCGCCTGCGTTGCGCCAAAGACCTCACCCAGAAAACTGGTGACGGCGCTCGTGGCCACGCTACTGGCATAGGTATAGCGGTGAATACGTCCCCAGGCCAGGCGCGTTGTTCCCACTGCCGCCAGCAGTGGCAGGAAGATGACTAACGTGATGGTCAGGTTGATGCGCGCCATAATCACGATGGCGATCAGCGAGGCCGTCGTTTCCCCCACCATGAATGGCACCCACAGCGGAAAGTCAGCCGTCTCACCCACATCGTCGCGGAAACGACTAACAGCATCGCCCGACGAGATGGGCAGCACTTTCGCGCCTGGACGTCGCAGGATGCTGGCGAAGAGATTGCGTCTCAGGAGCGCGCCCGTGGTGTAACGAAAGGTGACATCGCCCCAGATCTGGCCAAATGACATGCTCTGGCGCCCCAGTTCCACCGAGGCGTACAGGGCAATCAGTCCCCATACACTCAACATCGCCGGGGCCGCGCCAGTGATGGTATCAAACACAGATTTTTCGATTAACCCCGGCACAATTTGTAAGACCGCAAAGAGAATATTGAACAGGCAAAAGATGGCATAGGGCCAGGGACGGTACGCGATCAATTGCCAGTTAAACGGCCAGGTTTCCAGGCGACGATTCTGTTTCTGGGTGACAGCGCTCATACAAGCACCTCCTCTAAACCTGTTTGCAATAAACTGGAGAAATGGGAAGCTGGATTGTTCATCAGGATCTCTCTCGGCCCGTATTCCACGATACGCCCATCCTCTAAGACCAGAATATTATCGGCGCGCAGGACTGTTTTGAGACGATGGGCAATCACGATGCCTGTGCGCTGCTCCAACAGACGATCTACCGCGCGCTCCAGAAGATTTTCCGTGGCGGGATCGAGGCGCGAAGAGGCTTCGTCCAGAATCACCAGGCCAGGGTTTTTCAGAAAGACGCGCGCGAAAGCCAGCAGTTGTGCCTCGCCCGCCGACAGCCCCTGGCCGCCTGCCGCCAACTCTGCGTCGAGTCCAGCGGGCAGCGCTTGTAGCCATTCCCACAAACCCAGTTCGCTCAGCACGTGCTCGATTTGGACGTCGCTGACCCCTGTCTGAAAAAAGGTCAGATTATCGCGTACACTTGCCTGGAAGAGTTGCACGTCCTGGGTGACCATGCCCACGTGGGCGCGCACATTGTCGAGAGCTACGTCGCGCATATCCACGCCGTTCAGACTGATTGTGCAACGAAAGGGATCATAGAGTCGGAAGAGCAGGCGGGCCAGCGTTGTTTTTCCGCTGCCCGTGCGTCCCAGAATACCCAGCACCTTGCCCGCTTGCAAGCTGAACGAGACATCCCGCAGAACCGGCTGCTCCAGCTCGTAGCCGAACGAAACCGCCTGCAACTCAACCGCAACCGGGCCATCCGGCAACGTGGTCTTCACCGTCTCCTGCACATCAGGACGTAACTGCAACAGTTCTTCGACGCGCTCGATACTGGCGGTGGCCTCTTGCAGATCCGCCACCTGGTCGCGGATATTTTCCAGCGGCGTTGCCAGCATACCGATGTAGTACACGACTAGATAGGCTGTGCCAATGGTTGCCTGGTGCTGGCTATAGAGGTAAACGCCAAGCCCCAGCCCGATGGTATAGCCCAGCACATACAGAAACTTTGTGCTGATGTAGGTGATATTACTCAGCAGGCGCGCGGCGCGATTCGTTTCGAGCATGCGCCGCATCAATTGGTACAGACGCCGTGTGACATACCCTTCTGCCCCCAGTGCGCGGATGTCCTCGGTTCCGGTGATATGCTCTTCCAGAAAGCCGTAATGTTCCGCGTCGGCCTGGCGCTCAGTGGCCCATCTGGTGACCGCGAGCCGTTGTAGCAGCGCGAGGGCCAGCAGGGTCACGAGACTATAGGCCGTTAGCCCAACTCCGATGCGCCAGTTTTCCCGCCACAAGAGCAGCAGAATGCCGCTAATCAGCAGCGCATTTCCCAGCACTTGCAGGTTGAAGCGGGAAAAAAAGTTGGCCAGTGCATTGACATCGCCATCGATACGCTCAATCAGTTCGCCCGGTGTGTATTTTTTGTGGAAAGGCATGTCGAGTTGGAGACAGTGCAGCGCAAGGTCAGCGCGCAGCCCATTCGTCGCGGTCCAGCCCACATTTTCAGCCACATAGGTCGAGCCAAAGGCGATGGTACGCTGAAGCAGCGCGATCCCAATAAACAGTAGAGCCGCCAGGAGCAACGTTTCTGTTGGGCCGCCTGCCTGGGTGGTATCAATAAAGTAACGAATTACCTGCGGATTGAGCAGTTGCAGGCCAATACTGGTCAGCAGCAGCACGGTCAGTAAAACAACGCTGGTCCATTGAGGCTTGAGGTACTTCACCAGCAAGCGTCCGTAGCGTTTCAGTTGTATATGCATGGAGGGGCCTCTCTTACGCCATATGGCATGTGTCATGTCCCAGCCATTTACGGCAGGGTATGCTCAGGGAAAGAAAAGAGTGAGAGGGGTTGAGGTGCTACCTGGATGCGCAAACACGCGTGAAGAGAAGCCACGGTCAGATGGATGGAAAAGACCGCAGTTCACAAGAGAACATTGGCATTCGTGCTCAAACAGCGAATGCACTCTATTCTTTTTCAGGAAAACCGTAGACAATTGGAAGCAGGCAAACTCAACCTTAGCTGTTTGTGCAAACAGCTGGAGAGGATTTGGCTGACATGTGGGTAACCTCCAGATGCATACTATGGAGGCAGTTTACCACGCTTTTCGCAAAAAAGCTAGACCTGAACAGCTTCAATAATTTGATAGTTCTCAGAGCCAATCCTTCTCATCGGGCTATCTCAACCGTGATCTACTGGCCTTTTCGCTCCAATGCCTCTATAATACAAACGTGACAGGTGGCCGGGATGATCGTATTTTAAGCTGGAAGCAAGAGGAGGCGTTATGCCTGGTATTTTTTTGCAATTGGTACTGATCGCACTTATTGGATATCTCTGGGGTTCCATCCCCGCTGGTTATTGGATGGGCAAGCTGTTACGCGGCAAGAATTTCGATATTCGCGATTATGGCAGCCATAAGACTGGCGCGACCAACGTTCAGCGCAACCTGGGCAATGTGCCGGCGCTGATCGTTTTTCTCTTTGATCTCTCCAAAGGCCTGCTGCCAACCGCGCTGGCCCTGTTTATTCCCGCGTTGTATCTTGGCGGCTGGGGACCGGCTGTGGCGGGACTCGCGGCCTTGCTGGGCCATTGTTTTCCCGTCTTCATTGGCTTTAAGGGGGGGCGCGGCGTGATGACCGGCGGTGGTGTGATGGTGCTGCTTTCTCCGCTCAGCTTTGTTATTTCAGCTATCACCACATTTGGGACGATTGCCATCTGGCGCTACGTTTCCCTCGGCTCTATCGTGGGCGGGGCCACCGCCATTATCTGTGGCGTGCTCTGGTATGTGATCGGGCGTGCCAATCCCCACTTTTTCGCGGCTATCAGCCTACCAACCATGCTGTATTTGATCGTCGGCCCCGCCCTGGTCATCCTCTTTCATTACGATAACATCGGGCGTTTGCTGGGTGGCACCGAGCGCAAATTTGGTAAGAAGGCCCAGGTTGAGAGCGGCGATGAAACCTCCTCGGCGCGGGTCTAGCCTCGCGTACCATTTCCCCTTTTTCTCTGTGTGCTGGCTTGTCGGCGGTCGTGTCTGAGGTTATAATGGCATGTGTACGAATACGCGTTCAGGAGGAATATATGCAGCAGCGTGCACGCATCGATCAGGTGAAGAACCTGCTGGTGGTGGGCAGTGGGAAAGGCGGCGTGGGCAAATCGACGGTCAGTGTCAACCTTGCACTGGCTCTGGCCAGCCAGGGAGCTGCTGTTGGCCTGCTCGACGGCGATACTTATGGCCCCAGTGTGCCGCTGATGCTAGGGATTCGCAAACGCGGCGAGGCGCACGGTTGGTCGGGTACGCTCCCGCTAGGGTATCGTAAAAAATTGTCTCCTGAGCAGATGCTGCAGCCTGTGACGCGTTATGGCATCAAAGTCATGTCGGTGGGCTTTTTTATTGGCGAAGAGCAGGCCGTCGCGCCTATGCCCGATGTGCAGGGCCTGCTGATTCGCCAGTTGCTCTACACGGTCAACTGGGGGCCGCTGGACTATCTGGTGGTCGATCTGCCGCCGGGCAACGGTGAGCCGCAGGCGACGCTGGTGCGTGAACTGGCCCTGGAAGGCGCGCTCCTGGTGACGACACCGCAGGATGTGGCGCGCATCGATACCGCCAGGGCGCTGGCCATGTTTCGCGGAGCCAATGTGCGCGTGCTTGGTCTGGTCAAGAACATGAGCGGCTTTGTCTGTCCCCATTGCGGCGAAGTCGTAGAGATTTTTCCAACCGGGCGCGAACAGCGCGAGGCGCTGGATGAGCTACCTGTGCTGAGTTCTATTCCTCTGCACCCGCCTACAGCGAGCAGCGGCGATACTGGTCAGCCCATCGTCGTCAGCCAACCAGAGTCAGCTCCAGCCCTGGCCTTTCATACGCTGGCCACGGCCATCGCCTCCCTCCTCAACGATGCATATACACTGACCGAGGGGAAGAGGCAAGTGGATGACACGCATAAGTTGGCAGATGGGAATGAGCAATCAGAGGGTGGTGGAATGGCCCCAGAAAAATGAAGGCGCAACTTATGGAAGCTCACCACGAGCCATCATTCCTTTCTCACAAATTCTTTCCCCAACTCTGCTTTTACGACCTTGCCCATCGCATTGCGGGGGAGTTGCTCGGTGAAGTACACCGCTTTGGGAATCTTATAGCGCGCTAGCTTGCCAGAGCAGTAGGCGAGCAGTTCCTCCTTCGTCAGGCTGCCAGGTTCGCGGGGTACGACAATCGCCAGACCAATCTCGCCCCAGCGCGCGTCGGGTTGCGCGATGACTGCGACTTCGTGGACGCCGGGATGGGTGACGAGCACGCCCTCTACTTCGGCGGGATAGACGTTTTCTCCACCAGAGATAAACAGATCTTTCTTGCGCCCAACGATGTAGTAATATCCCTCCCCATCGCAGTACACCAGGTCGCCGGTATGCCACCAGCCGTCACGCCAGGCCTCGGCAGTGGCTTCTGGCCGTCTCCAATAGCCGGAACAGACGTGGGGACCAGACAGCACCAGTTCACCAACCTCGCCCGGCGCTACATCGTGATCTTCACTATCGACGATGCGCGCCCGCGAATGGAAAACCGGGCGCCCCACCGAGCCTGCCTTGCGCAGTGCATCGGCGGGCGCGAGGCTAAAGCAGTTGACCCCCACCTCGGTTAGGCCGTAGCCCTGGCGAAATTCCAGCCCACGCGCCGCATAGCCCTGGATCAGCGGGATGGGACACGATGAGCCGCCAGTCACACAGAAACGCGTGGCGGAGAAGCTGGTGGATGCGAATGCAGCATGCTCCATGAGCAGTTGGAAGACGGTGGGAACTGCAAAGACAATCGTGCAGCGCTCGCGTTCGATGGCGCGCAAGATGGATTGAGGATCAGAGTTGCGCAGTAGCACGACGGTACCGCCCAGGTGATAAAGCGGTGTGGTCAGGACATTGAGTCCGCCAGCGTGGAAAAAGGGCGCGAAGGTTGGCGTGATATCCGTTTCGCGCAAACCCCAACTCACCTGCGTGTTGATGGCGTTCCATGTAATCATGCGCTGCGAGAGCATGGCCCCTTTGGGCACGCCGGTTGTACCAGAGGTGTAGAGAATAAGCGCGCTTTCCTCGCCGTCAGCACTCTGAAACGGCACTGCCTGTTCGGCTAGCCCGGCATCCGCGCCAGGGAAATCGTCGAACGAGAGCAGTGGTAAAGCTGGCAGCGTATCTCCAAGTGCTGAGACAAGCTCCCCCACGCGCGTGGCATGGGAGATGTCGTGCAACAGCAACGTTGGCTCACAATCGTTGAGGATGATGCTCAGTTCGGGCACGGTCAGGCGCCAGTTGAGTGGCACCAGAACGGCTCCGAGCAGCGCGCAGGCCCAGAAGGCGTCCAGGTACTCAGGCGCGTTGAGGGCCAGGACCACCACGCGTTCGCCCGCCTGGATATGGTAGTGCTGTGCCAGCAGGGCCGCGAGGGCACGGGCGCGCTGGTTGAGCGTAAAATATGTGAAGGCCGTCCCGCTCTCGCTATCGATCAGGCCAACCTTGTCAGGAGTCAGTTGCGCGCGCCTGGCGAGCCATTCGCCGAGATTAATAAATGTCATGCATGCACCTCCGTGCGGAACCACAGTGTTCTCATCAATTGTAGCACACGGGCTGCCTAAAAGCCACGTCATCTCGCTCTGGATCAGCCCCAGCGCAGAGCAGTTGCACCCCAGGTGAAGCCCAGGCCAGCGCTGGCCATGACCACCAGATCGCCGGGGTGCAGCCGTCCCTCCTGTTCAGCCAGTTCGAGGGCCAGCACCTGGTCAGGCGCGCCAATATGCCCGTAGCGATCCAGGTAGATCGATTGTTCCTCGCACAGTTCCAGTTGCGCCAGAATACGCCGATGCATCGAGGGCTTCATATGGTTAATGGCTAGAAAGTCTATGTCGGAAGGCGCGTGACCACTCCGTTCAACCGCTTCACGCACCACGCGCACAAAATGCTCCTCAGAAATGCCATCCAATCCGGCGCGCAGATGCTCAGGGTTGGCAACATGAAACGCGTGTTGACCACCCTCCAGGGTTGCGGGCGTAGTCGGCAGACGCGTGCCACCCGCTGGAATGGTCACATCTTCGGAGAGTGAGCCATCGGTGAGAAATGACGAGGCCAGCACCAGGTTCGCGGGATGGTTCCGCCGCAAAACCATCGCGCTGCCCCCATCCGAGAGGTTGAAGAGAAAGCGACTGCTCTGGTCGCGGAAATCGATCAGGTCAGCGGTCCGATGACCACCACAGATCAGGACGGTGCGCACCATCGGATCAGCGATCAGCATATCCCGCGCCACTTTCAGTGCCAGCACGTTCGTGGTACACAGCGCGACCAGCTCAAAGGCGTAGGCGCGGCTGGCCTTGAGCAAATACTGAATGCGGTTAGCCGCCGACCAGACGTAGAAATCCTTGTGCATACTCCCCGAATACAGAATCAGATCAATCTCGTCCGGCTCGACTGCGGCCCGCGCTAGCGCCAGTTGCGCCGCCTTCACAGCCATCAACGAGGTCTGGTCCTCGTAACTGGCACGACGTTTTTCGGTAATGCCCATTTTCTCGCGCACAACCTCTTCAGCAATACCGGATTGCTCGGCGATATACGCCGCGTCCTGGACCTGCTCCGGCAAATACGTGGCTAGCGCGAGCAGGCCAACTCGCGCGCCTGGCCAGCTCGCCTGCTCATTCGCTGTCAGCACCGATGGAGAGTTCTCAAAGCTCACACAAAACCCCCTCTTTCCTAAAACACTCGTTCAAACATGACACATGGTTCACTTATCATATATAATGACAGAGAGAGGGGCAAAAAGTCAAGGGGAAAAGGGTCAGAAAAGCGTGGCTCGACGATGATATAATAGGTGGACACAATCAAACGTACAAAGAGCCAGAACGGGCGCTATCTATCGGTAATTGACTCTCTTTTATCGTACTATCAGATAGGGAGCGAAGAGGTAACAAGGTATGTCTCTACAAAATCAAGCCAGACAGAATGTAGAAGCGCAGGAAAAGCAGGACACAGGCAAAGCCAATGGAGCAAGCGGCACATTCACGCCAGTCACAGCACGAGGTGAGGCCACGAGGCGCAAAATTCTGGACGCGGCGGAGGGTGTTTTTGGCGAGATGGGCTATTACGAGGCCAGTATCTCAGAGATTACGCGGCGCGCGGGTGTGGCCCAGGGTACCTACTACATTTATTTTCACAGCAAACGCGAGATCTTCGCGGAACTGGTCGAGGACATTGGCAAACGTCTGCGCGCGGAGATGCGTGCCGCGATTGAGGGCGCGTCCACTCGTCTGGAGATAGAGAAATTGGGCTTCGAGGCGTTCTTCTCCTTTGTGGCCGCGCACCGACGTATCTACAGCATTATCCAGGAAGCCGAGCGGGTCGCGCCTGAAGCATTCTTCGCCTACTATCAGGGGATCAGCCACGGCTATATTCGCGGCTTGAGCAAGGCGATGGATGAGGGCGAAGTGCGCCGACTGGACCCGGAGGCCGTCTCCTATGCGCTGATGGGCATTGGGCATTTCGTGGCCCTGCGCTGGCTGGTCTGGCCGCCTGAAAACGAAGCGCAGGCCGACGGTCCAATGCCCTTGCCAGAAGGCATCCTCACCTCGTTAATGGAATTTATCACACATGGGCTGACCCCTGACGCAGCGCCCCTTCCCCAAACGCCAACAAGCTGAGCAAGTTGTCATGAAATGGCATAGCAGGCTACCGCAGCTATACAGCCCTTTCCAGATATGGTGCTGGTTATACTGCTCAAGATACACACAAACCCGGAGGAAGTCTTACCTCCGGGTTTGTGTGTGCCTGGGACAGAAATGAAGGGACTCTTGCTTTCCCTGACTGATCAGGCCTGGATAAAGTCGCTCACCTGGACAAGCTGACCATTTTTAATTTGCAAGAACATGAAATCATTAACGCCGCTATGGTGATCGGGCGTCCAGGTCAGGTGGGGACCGAAACCGGTGTCGTAGTTGTTGAAATCATGGTCCAGGGCATTGCGCAAGCTGTCACGCGTGAGATTCTGGCCAGCCTTGTCCAGCGCATCGGTAAAGATCTTGGCGTTGATATAGCCATAGAACTTGTAGGCACCGAACACTGCATCACTGGCCGTGGCTTTCAGATAGTCCTGACCCACCGGTGAGTTGGTGCTGGTATACCCGCTCACATAGATACCCTCGCCAGCGGCGCCCAGAACTTTGGCCCAGGAGTTGTCGGCCATCGGGTAGTTGGCCAGGTAGCCCATCGCTGGACGATAACCAACGCTGGTTGCCGCCGCCACAAACTTGGCGGTGGGACCAGGCAGGCCGTTGAGCAC
>CAXUEY010000003.1:46974-64551 GCA_964250225.1 uncultured Ktedonobacteraceae bacterium
ATTGGCAGCTTTGAGTGTCTGCACCGCTGCTGTAAAATCGGTCTGGGCGGCGTTGTACCCAACCGAGGCGACTAATTGCGCGCCATTTTTCGGCAGCGTATTGTCCAACGCGCTTTTCTGCTGCAGACCCAGCACATCGTTCTCGTAGAGTAGCGCGACTTTTTGCGCCTTCAAGTTATGAGTGAGGTACGTGCCGATGACGTTGCCTTCATCGCCGTAGTTTGGCTGCGTCATCCACACCCACGGCAGAGCCTTTCCCTGCGCGTCGGCAAATTTGGCACCACCACCAATCGGATCGACAAACGGAATGCCCTTCGGATTCGTGTAGCTCTCGGCCACATTCGCGGCCCCAGAACCACACACCTGGAATATGGCGAAAGCATTGTCCTGTTCTATAAGCTGGCGTACCGCGTCTTTTGTTTTGGTTGGATCGCCGTTGTCACTAACCTGTACCAGTTTGACTTTACGTCCATGAATGCCACCAGCCGCGTTAATCTTATCAATATAGAGCTGATCGCCGGCTAGAATGGGCGCGCAGATCACCTTGAGCGGACCAGTAGTGTCCAGAACAGCGCCAATCGTAATAGTGTCGCTGCTCACCCCAGGCACGTTGGCCTGCGTGCCAGTAGTGCTACCACCACAGGCCGCCAACATGAACAGAGCCGCTAGAGTGACAGGCAACACTGCATATCGTGTTCGTACACGTAGCCATGCAAGAAATCCCATGGTCTTGCTCTCCCTTTGCTGAACACACCACTTGCGTGGGTTACAAATATGATATGTGAGTCATGTATCATATATACCAGATGTGCGCGTGCATTGTCAAGGGGAAAAGCCTTCTGGTTGCCTGTGCAAATCCAGCGAGAAGATAGGTAAAGCTAAGCCTTTCTACACTGATAGCTTGACAGCGCGGCTTTCTCATGGCATGATACGAAACATGAATCACTCGTCATGTTATCGATCTGGCAATGGTCTTCTTGAGAAAGAGGCTGCCGGGAGGCAAATGCAATGCAGGGATTTTTGCAGGTAGTTCTGGCGGGACTGGTGACCGGGAGCTTGTATGGGCTGCTGGCACTGGGGATCGTCCTGGTGTATCGCACGACGGGAGTGCTGAACTTTGCGTATGGGGCTATTGCGTCCCTGTGTAGTTGTTTTTTGTATATTTTGCTCACAGGGCCACACCTGAATTTCTGGCTGGCTCTGCCGCTAACACTGCTCTTCGCGTTGCTGCTAGGGATCGTGCTGGAACGTGGCTTTGCGCGGCCAGTGCTGCACGCGCCGATTTTCACGAAAGCGATTGCTACACTAGCCCTGGCGCTGGTGCTGGAGACTATCGCGCAAGCTATCTGGCCGCAACTCACTTCGGTGCAACACTTCCCCACGCCTTTTGATGGCCATGCCCTGCACCTGGGTGGCCTGTATATCTCGGTCATTGATATCGTGGTGCTTGTTGTCACGGCCCTGCTGATGCTCGGCCTGAACCTGTTTTTGACGCGTACACGCGCGGGTATTGCTATGCGGGCGATGGCTGACAATATTCCGGCCACGCGCTTGATGGGGGCACCAGTAGGACGCATTTTTATGGTGGTGTGGGCCTTGAGCGCGCTTATTGCGGCGCTTAGCGGCATTCTGTTGGCCAGTCAGCAACAATTGATCGATGTGCAGTTTATGGACCCGATCCTGATCCCCGCTTTTATTGGCGCTGTCCTGGGGGGACTCGATAGTCTGCCGGGTGCGCTGATCGGTGGTGTGCTCGTTGGGCTGGCCAGTAACATCCTGGCGTATGTTGTGGCTGGACGTATGCTAGGCCCCGTGAATATCAGCGATCCGGCGATGCGTGATACTCTGATCTTTGGCGGTTTTGTCCTGGTATTGTTGCTCAGACCGCAGGGTCTCTGGGGACGCGCACTCCTACGACGCGTCTAAAGGAGGATGTGTTCTATGATAGACAAACATGTACGCGAAGAAGAACAATCCACAGCTTTTGTACCTGATACGCGCACGCGCAACCAGACGCGCCGACGCCTCTTGATCTTGCTGGCGAGTCTGGCTGGGATCTGCATCGTGGGCCTGATCCCGACGCTGTACGATCAGGTTTTCGGCCAGAGCGCGGGTTTTGAGTTGCATCGCGTCTCACTGATCGGGATCTTTGTGATTGCGGCCCTGGCTCAGAATATCCTCACAGGTTATGCCGCGCAACCCTCGCTGGGGAACGCTGCCTTCTTCGGCGTGGGCGCGTACCTGCTGACCTGGCTCACCCAGGATCTCAACCAATCCTATTGGGTCGGTATCCTCGTGGCGCTCCTCGCCTCAGGCGTCCTGGGCGTGATCGTTGGCACACCGGCGCTACGCATCTCAGGCGCGCACCTGGCGGTTGCGACGCTCGGCCTCGTCACTATCGTCGGCGAACTACTTAACTTCTGGGATACCACGGCTGGTCGCCAAAGCTACCAGATCAATACGCTGCCCGATTTTCTGGGTGACGACCATATGCTCTACTATTTTGTCGCGGTCATCGTGGTGATCCTGCTCTTCCTGGCCTATCACCTGCTGCGTTCGCGGGTGGGACGCGCCTGGGTAGCGATCCGCGATAACGAGACCGCGGCTGAGGCCTTTGGTATTAACCTGACCGCTTCTAAATTGCAGGCATTTGTGGTCAGCGCTGTTTTAACCGGCCTGGCGGGGGCGCTCTACGCGACCTGGGCTACGACGGCAGCTTCAACTATGTCGAGTGCCGATCAGACTATCGCTTTTCTGGCTATGATTGTGGTCGGTGGACTTGGCTCACTGATCGGCTCGGTGCTGGGCGCAATCTTTGTGGGCTTCCTCCCGCTGCTGCTGGGCCAGATACCCAGTCCATTGATGATGGGCCCCTTCCAGTTGCAAGTCTCAACCCTGCTCACCGGTATCTATGGCCTGCTTCTGCTACTCGCGCTGATTTTCTTTCCCACCGGCCTGAGCAGTCTGGGCGAACGCGGCAATGTTCTCTGGCAACGTATCAGCAAACGTGGAGGCGCGCAATGAACGAGAGTCCTCTGTTAGAGATTCGCGGGCTGACGGTGTACTTCGGCGGCCTGCTGGCCATCAATGAACTGGACCTGAGCATCGACGAAGGCGAGATCTTTGCCCTGGTTGGCCCCAACGGCGCGGGCAAAACAACGGTGCTCAACTGTATCAGCGGGCTGATTAAGCCAACTGCGGGCAGTATCTCTTTCGCGGGCCAGGAGTTGCTCAAGCAGCCCGCCAACAAACGCGCGTCCCTGAGCATCGGGCGTACCTTCCAACAGGTGCAGTTGTTCACAAGCATGAGTGTGCTGGACAATCTGCTCACCGCGCAACATACGAGTCTGCACGCGGGCCTGCTGCGCGGTATGCTCCCCTTTGGTCCGGCCAAACGCGAGGACGCGCAGGCCCGCGACCACGCTCGCTCTATTCTGGCGCTACTTGGACTGGAACAATACGCGCACCAGCCCGCTGGTGCACTCCCCTTTGGCGCGCAAAAGCTGATCGGCGTGGCGCGCGCGCTGGTTCTGCGCCCTCGCCTGGTACTGCTGGATGAACCCGCCGCTGGCGTTCACCCCCAGGAAGTGGATGAATTGGCGGCCAATCTGCACCGGTGGCGTACTGAGCTTGGCACGACATTGCTCCTGATTGAGCATAACATGCGTATCGTGCAAGCCGTGGCTGATCGCATCTGCGTGCTGGACTATGGCAAAAAGTTAGCGGAAGGCGCACCCAAAACGGTGCTCAACGACCCCGCTGTGCTGGAAGCCTATCTAGGACGCGAGGGTCGCACCCAGGCTGCGGCAGAGCATCAGGAGGAGGTCTCCCATGCTGAAGGTTGAACAATTACGTGCTGGCTATGGCACGCTCGAAGTCCTGCACAACATCTCATTCGAGGTACCCACAGGCGCCATCGTCGCGATTCTGGGCGCGAACGGCGCGGGGAAGTCCACCCTGATGCGCGCGCTTACAGGCTTGATTCGTGCCTCAACAGGCACTATCGCATTGGAAGAGACACCCATCGAGAAGCTTTCTGTCGAAAAGCGCCTGAAAATGGGCATTGCCCTGGTACCTGAGGGACGTGATCTCTTTGGCTCACTCACTGTGCGTGAAAATCTGCTCATGGGCGCCTTTACCCGCTCTGCGCGCAACGAGATTGAAAGCGATATTGAGCGCGTTCTGACGCACTTTCCGCGCCTGAAAACGCGCCTGAATGCCCACGCCGCCAGCCTGAGCGGTGGCGAGGGCCAGATGCTCGCCATCGGACGCGCCCTGATGTCACACCCACGCCTGCTCTTGCTGGACGAGCCGTCGCAGGGTCTGGCCCCGGTGATCGTTGATACGGTCTTTGATGTGGTGAGTCAGCTCAACCGCGAGGAGCGACTGACGATTGTGCTGGTAGAGCAAAACGCGCGTCAGGCTCTTCAAATCGCTCATAACGCCTATATCCTACAAAGTGGCAGCATCGCCTTACACGGAGCAACCGCGGCACTGGCGAAAAATGAGGCTGTGCAAGCGCTGTACATGGGCGGCTAACTACACAGCTGTATCGAGTTAGGAGCGTATTCCCTGGTTTCGCGTGCAGGGATCATCTCTCAAGCAATGGCGCTTCGCCCAAAGCAGAGAGGTGATCCCATTTGGTGCTGCAAGCGGCACCTTGTCTGGGCTATAATATTCGCAAGGGAGATGATCCCTGACTCAGATCACGTTCACGCATTATCTGTTATTTTGGATAGATAGATACGAGGAGGAGTTGTAATCATGCCGATTTGCACAATTTGCGACGACACCGGGCTGCGCAACTCGGATTCTGCGCATCCCGCCTTTTGTTTTTGTGCCGCGGGCAAAGATGCGCGCCGCCAGTGGGAGACCAGTCGTGGAACTGGTCAGGGGCACAACCAGCCGCGTCCGGCCAGTTTTATCGATATCGCCAACCTCGATAGTGTCAACGCTAGCGTCGATGCCATGCGCGCCTCGTTGCTGGGGTCCACCGCCGCCAGCGAGCCAGCGACTCCTGTCAGGCATAGCGCAGCAGCGCTCCTCTACCAGGTGGCCCACGCCGGCCACGAAATCTCCGTCTACGAGGCCACCCAGCTCTACGATCTTGCCAAAGCGCTGGAGGATTTTTTGGGCGCGTTGGCGCCGCTTGGGCGCAATCTCAAACGCTGAGAAGGCAATGAACTAGAAAGCAGCCCACCGGCTCGGATAAAAGCCTCCGAGCCGGTGGGCTGCTTTTAGAGAAATTTTAGCGTTTACGCTGCACGACAAAATCAATGATCTCATCCATGATGGCGCGGTCAGGTGAGTCTGGGAAATGGTGGAGTGCTGCGCGTGCTTTATCGGCGTAGACATAGGCGTCCTGTTGCGCGCGGGTCACATTATCACCGGCCAGTACCCAGTTGATAATTTCGCGGATCTCTGCTTCGTCATGGTCTGGCTCGCTGAGCAGTTTCTGGACCTGCTGGAGATGGCCATTCAAAGCGGGCTCTTGCAGAGCGTAGATCAGGGGTAGCGTGACCATGCCCTGGCGCAGGTCGTTGCCCGCGGGCTTGCCAATGGTACTCTGGTCCTCGGTGTAATCCAGGATATCGTCGATAATCTGGAAGGCGATGCCCAGGTTCAGACCGTACTCATAGAGCCACTCGATCTCTTGCTCTGAAGATCCGCTGATAATCGCGCCACCCTTGCAGCAAGCCGCGATCAGGCAGGCGGTTTTGCGGCTGATTTTCTCATAGTAGCTTTGCAGGGTCAGATTGGCCTGCCCAGAGGTCATCAGCTCGATAATCGTGCCTTCGCAGACGGTGGCGACGGTATCCGAGAAAAGGTGATCGATGCGTGGATCTTCGATATCCGCGATTAAACCGGCAGTTTTGGCAAAGTAGTAGTCGCCGAGCAGAATGGCGATCTGGTCACCCCAGAGCGCGTTGACGGTGGGATTACCACGACGGGTCAGAGATTTATCAACGATATCATCGTGAATCAGCGTGGCCAGGTGCACCATCTCGAAGGCCACACTGAGGAGAAGCAATTTCTTGAAGCGATACGTATTCAGTTTGCCGGAAAGCAGGGTGAGCGCGGTTCTGAGACGTTTGCCAGGCGAACCCAGCGCGTGCATAGACGCGGAGTTCAGAATGTCGAGTCCAGAGGTTGCGCGCTCTTTAAAGGTCGTCTCTACTTGTTCCAGGTCTGACTCAATACCGGCAAATAGGTGGCTCAAAGTGGCCGTATCGTTCATAACAGGTTCTCCAATTTTTGGCACCGTTCACAAAGAAAAAGCAACACAGCTTTTTCTCAAGCGCCATCGTTTTTCTCTGATGTGTTCCTATGCAGATTATAGCACGGCTCAACCATAGCGACGAGTGAGCCGACTTATGTATGTATGTTTGTGAATATTTTATTCAGCGTTGCCAGAAGCCGGAAAATGGAGGTGGATCAGACGCTCGACGTAGTATCTAGCTCCATCAGATCCTCCTGCACAAAGCCCGCGCTCATGTTGAATTCGTCCAGGGCGTCCATCGCGGTGCGGTACTCCTCCCAACTCAGGCGGCGGTTGAGGATCGGGTCGTTGACGGCTTTCCAGGCGGGAAAATACTGATCCATCAAGCTGACAGGCGTGTCCGGCCCCAGCTCTTGCGCAATCCAGCGTAGCACTTCGCGTGTACCGGAGATGTCTTCGGGCATGACCAGATGGCGGATTAGCAGGCCACGCCGCGCGATCCCTTCGTCGTCGAGTTGCAGGGGACCAACCTGGCGGTACATTTCGCGCAGGGTGATCTGGTTGGACTCGACATAATGTGGCATCTTTGAGGTGCGCAGGGCGTGTTTGTTGTCGGAATATTTGGAGTCGGGCAGGTAAATGTCCACGACCCCATCCAGCAACTGGAGCGTCTCCAGGTTCTCATAGCCCGCGCAGTTATAGACAAGCGGCAGGCGCAGCCCCTTCTCACAGGCAATCACCAGCGCTTTCAGGATCTGGGGGACAAAATGCGTGGGTGTCACCAGGTCCAGATTGTGACAGCCTCTTTTTTGCAGATACATCATCATCGAGGCCAGGCGTTCCGGTCCCACGCGATGACCCAGCCCTCCCTGGCTCAGAGAGAAATTCTGGCAATACGTGCAGCGCGCCTGGCAGTAGCCGAAAAAAATCGTCCCCGCGCCTCGTGTGCCGCTGATGGGTGGCTCTTCGCGTCGATGAACGTTCCAGGAGGCCACGATAGCCTCGGTTTTCGAGTGGCACACGCCCGTTTTGCCAGCAATGCGGTTACAGCGGCAATTTTGTGGACAGATCGTACAACTGCGCAGTACTTCCCACGCGGCCTCTGCACGTTGCGCCAGTTCGCCACTTTCATAGAGATTGAGATATCCTGGATAAAGCATACAGATAGTTTCCTCTACCTCGCTTCGAGTGTGTAAGATATTCATGCAAACAAAATATATACCCAACAAGTGGAGCAAGCACTAGAGACTATGGACGGGATGCTATATGCATTACAGAGCAATTGCTTGAATCTGCTGATTTTACACAGAAATCCATCAATTGCTCGAATGCCCCGTCCATAGTAGGGGTGCCCCCGAAGCGCGCCCTTCTTGCCAACACACCCAATGTGCCTTACGCGCTATTCGCCAGATTCGCCGGGCGTCGGCCATTTATAGCCGCGTTTGGAGGGGCGTGTGTTCGGTCCCTCCGGGGCGCTGGTCTTGCGCTTCAAGGCTTTGGCCTTGCTGCCATGCAGACTCTTCATGCCCCCGGTACCCCTGGCGAGGGTTGTTTTCACCGTTCTCACCGCTTTCGGTTTGGCGGTAGGCAGTTTCCTCGGTCGTGCCGGTTGTTCCACCTGCGTCTCTTCTGCTGCGGCTGGTTGTTCCATCTGTTCAGTTGTCTCTGAGTCCGCTGGAGTGCGATTCATTAGCGTGCTGGTCTCTTCCGCCACATCGTTCCAGAAACGGGCCTGTTTGCGTTGCGCTGGCCGCGAGCCTTTCAGCACTCGACCATCGGGCAGACGGGTGACATGTGGTTCAAACTGCTCGGTTTGAGACGCGTTAAAACGTTCGTAGTCACCCTCGAACTGTTCACCTGGCTGTGCGCGCTCCGCCTCGGCATCGTTGCGTTGGGTCGAGCGATAGCCGCGCTGAGCTGCCGGGCGACTCTGCCAGCGTGGATTATGGTTGTCGCGTTGTGGCGGGGGACCACCGGGACGACTGCCGCGCGCAAACTGCTCGCGTTCGCGCTCTCCGCGTTCATATCCGCGTGGCCCATCCTCAGGACGATAGGCATTGTTGCGTGGTCCACTCTGCTGGAAACGTGGTGGCCGCGTATCCTGATAACGTCCCTCGCCGCCTCGATAGGGTTGATCGGGACCGCGCTGGTCACGTGACCAGCGCTCGTGCTGAAAATCGGGCTGGCCACCTCTTGTACGCTGCTCAGGTTCGTTGAAGCGCCGCGCGTCGCTTCCTGGCCGCTGGTAGCTATGAGGCGGGGGCGCGGAAAACCGGCGGTATTCTGTTTCGTTAAACGGGCGTCTATCGCCTGCTGGTTCCTCATTACGCCGTTGATAGCCAGCGTTAGAGGAAGGCCCACGATAGCTGGAGCCAGGTCCATTGAATGGGCGCTTATTGCCCCCTGGCCCCTGGTCACGACGCTGATAGTTAGAATTGGAGGTAGGGCCGCGATAGCTAGATCCTTGATCCCGGCGCTGATAGCTGGAATTGGGGGCAGCGGAAGCTCCGCGATAGCCGGCTCCCGGGTCACGGCGCTGATAGTGAGAGTTGGAGGCAGGGCCGCGATAGCCAGCCCCCTGGTCGCGACGCTGATAGCCAGAGTTGGAGGTGGGCGAAGATCCACGATAGTTGGGGCTATCAAACGGACGTCTGTCGCTCTCAGATCCTTGATCCCGGCGCTGATAGCCTGTATTGGAGGCAGGCCCGCGATAATTCTCCGGGCGTTCCCCGTAGCCAGGGCGACCATATGATGTCCCGTTTCTTCCTGCTGCGGGTCCCGGTCGTTGTGGCTGAAATGGCGGCCTGCCTGTGTTCTGGCGTGTGCGATAGTCGGCGTGGTTGCGGTTCCCGCCATTTTCCCACGCGCGATCCACTGCGTCGCGGCTCAGTCGCGGGCGCCCAGGCTTGAATGGCTGCTCTTCTCTGTAATTGTTTGAAGGTGTGTGGCGCGAGGATGGTCGCGTGTCATCTCGGCGCGGCTTATTGAAATCTCTGGTCATGAGTTCCTTTCCAAAAATGGAGGCTATGGTTGTTACAGGGCGAACGGGCTGGCACGGCTTTTTTCTTTTCCCGTCGCTCCATCGATGTTATGCGCGGCATATATATCCCCGTGTTTGTGGCGCGGAGAAGCTGCTTTTTTTGCTGGGGAAGCGGGTGCGCGTTACACATGAATGCCGCTTCTTTTAATAGAATGAGCGCCATTACCTGCAGCAAGGTGGATAGTGCTTGCAGATACCCCATTTGGCCGATTTTTTGAAACAAATCGTTGCTGCTTACCCGCCAGGCCTGGAAGGACGTATAAGCGGCATCTTCGGCTGTTTATTACCTCTGCTTCTGTGCCAGGAGTGTGCAGGCGTATTGCGTGATCCGCAATCATTGCAGAGTTTTCTGCCTGCACGGGCCGTCTGCTTTCCCAAAACATTGGGATCTCTGGCTTTTATTCCCAATCGAAAACGCTCTCTGCCATACGTAACCGCTAACTGTGAAGAAGATCTGAGCGCCTGTATTCAGTATATCATATCTCCTCGCTTTCTACGAGGGGAGGAAACCGGCAAGGATAGTTGCATTGTACAGAAGTACTGCTCTTACACTCCCGGCGTCGCGGTTGGCACGGGAATAGGTCCGCTTTTTAAAGGGATCGGCGTGTAGTCCTGCTTATCATTGCCATACATCGCTACCTGTTGCTGGGCAACCTCATCTGGTAAGAGTGGGCGTAGCATCACAACGTAATAGCTATTTTCTTCGAGAAATAGGCTCTGTTGCTGACCATGCAACAAATCGCTGACTATACGCGTAACTTGCTGATCAAGCAAAATTGCGTGCTGGGGGATCGTATAATTGAGACAGCCAATGTCCTTATTTGGACTGGTAACATCCTGTGGGACATCTCCACATTCATAGATTGCCGCGTGTGCCAGATTGAGCGTTCTGGTGAGCGTCCAGCGCGGGATCGCCTGGTTTTGTTGCGAGGTGAAGTCCTGGCGAAAGGTCTGAGAGACCAGCAGAGCGCTCTCTTGCGAGGTATAGGCCTGCGTTGTGTGGTTCAGCATCTTGCGGATCGTCGTGATCGCGTCGCCGAGTTGCTGGTAGGCATGCATATCCTGGCTGCTTTCCTGGAGATGGCCGAACGGTCCATAGATAAACTGGTATTTTTTGTTGTTCAACATCACCTGGAGCAGAACCGCATTCTGGTCGGGAATATCGTGAAAGACCTGGCGCGGCAATTGCAACAGATTATCGGTGCTGGTCAGCGTGTGCAACAAACCTTGCAGTGCCTCGCTTGAGATGGTACCCTGTTGTGGTTGCAGACCAGGCCCCGTGATAAACGTGCCATCTCCATAAAGGCTGATCTCTGGCATCACTTCGAGCTTTCCTACCTTGCCGCCGCCATAAAACAGGCGTAGCAGCACATCGGAAGAACGGGTGCTATAGGTGAAGGCGCTCCCACTATCCGTTTGCAATATTTTGTGTGTATCGCTACCTTTGCCCTCGTCACACGCCGTTATTACTAATGCGATCACAAAGAGTAGCAATATACTGGCGAGATAATTCCTACTATATATGCCATTGTGACTGGAAGACGTTTTATGCGCTATTGGTGCTATATTCATCGTGCGTAACGCCCTTGAGAGTTAACTATAGTCATTATACCCGGCGAATCGAAAATGCGTGGGAAAGATCAGGGGCAACGTGCAAAGCGACTGCAAAGGCCAGCATGAAATAGTTACTCCCTTTGGCAGCTTCTTCCGAAAAAAAGGAGGTTAGCGTGTGTTCTGGGCGTATTCCGCGTGGAAGCGATAGCCAATCATCTTATACACCAGCTTCGCGGCCAGGAAATCGGCGCGTGTCTGACCCTCCAGCGGGCAGAGTTCTACCACATCCATACCAACGACCGTCGTGCGCTGGCAGATCTCGCGGAAGAGGTTCAGCAGTTGGTACCAGTGCAGGCCGCCTGGTTCAGGTGTGCCGACAGCGGGCATTTCGCCTGGATCGATGGCATCCAGGTCGATGGTGACATAGGTGTGTTTGCTCAGGCGTTGCCAGGGTATGTTAGCTGTGCCGTTAGCGAGCTGATAGCCCCAGACGATAGCGACATCTGGTCTGCTTTTGAGAAATTGCGCCTCTTCCGGGCTAAAGCTGCGAATGCCGATCTCCGTCAACGGAATGCCCATCTCGACCACGCGCCGTTCGATGGAGGCGTGGGAGAGCTGCGTCCCTTCGTAGCTATCGCGCAGGTCGCCGTGAGCATCGATATGGATGACGGTCAGGTCGGGGAAATAGTCGCGCACCGCAGCAATGGGAGGCGCGGAAAGGGAGTGCTCGCCGCCGAGGATCAGGGGAAGCTGACCGCGCGCAAGCACCTCGCGTGTGGCCTCACCGGTGGCGTGCAGGGCTGCTGGGTGGCTCAAGCCCGTATAGTCCAGGGCTGGTCGGGTATAGACGCCAACTTCAATGGGGCACCAATCCAGTTCTTCATCGTAAAGTTCCATCTGACTGGAGGCATCCAGAATCGCCTGTGGCCCATGTTGAGTGCCTGTCATATAGCAGACGCTATACTCTAGCGGGGCCGGAATAATCGCCACGCGCGCGGTGGCTGGGTCGCAATATGGCGCATCGGGCGCACCAAACTGGGTCACAGGCGAATCGGTCATAGTATCACAATCTTCTTTCTTCTTAGCGCACCGCCTGTTTCGCCATGCGCGCGGCCATGGCAGCCTCGTAACGCACTGGATCAGGGTTTTCGGGCCGCAGTGAACGCGTCGCGCGAACCACAAAGTGCGTTTCAACGTCATCGGTCTGGAACACCTCTTTCGCAAACGCGATGGCATCTTCCTGACTAAATTCTTTGCACGAACAGATGTCGATATCAACCTCACCGTATTCTGGCCAGGCATGCATGCTGATATGGCTCTGCGCGATTACCACGAAACCCGACATGCCCGCGTCCAGCGGATTGGAAGTTTCGATATCGTACAGATGGACCGGGCTGACCTTTTCCATATCAACCCGCGCCGGGTACTCGTCCAGCACGCGCCGCAGCAATGGCTCGTTGCTGAGTATCTCACGACTGCACCCGTAAAGCTCCAACATCAAATGCACCAGCATCTTTTTTGCTTTCTCCTCTTGATTTGTACCAAAGTTACTTGCCGCCGCCACTATCCATACAGGGATAGCGCCCAATCGACCGTGTCCTCAAAATAGACACTGAAAGATATTTTACATTAGCTAGTCAAGCTAATGCAAAGTTTTTTCCACCTAAATATCATCTCCTTTACCACGTCCCTGGAGGCGATCTAGTAACAGCACCCGCCTGGAAAGCCAACTCAGGTTTTTTGCCGTGTGCCCAGAGGTTCATAAGTGGCCGCCAAAAATGGGGTGATTGGGTGTCAACATTGGTGTCAAAATGGGCTATCAATAAACATGCCTGAGGGCGCTTGAGAGTGTGAACAAGACCCTCTCGAAATGACGATGTATGATGTCACAAGTTTTGAGCGATTGGTACACACTTTCAATCACCCTAAAAGCGAGAGATTCTCTCAGATTACTCAATAAATAGTTACACGGCTCTGGCGCTTCAGTTTAGCCGCAAGGGTCAGCAAGACGATGGGAGGCTTGCAACGCTTCCTCGAATAGTGCATTGAGCCGTTAAGAGCAACTGATTCGTGCAAATAAGGAGAGGCAATCGTCCTTTTCCTTGCTGATGAGATAGGATGGGATGACACGGGCCAAAGAATGACAAGGATAAGGAGAATAATCATGGCTACTAGCTCCCATCATGGCTTTCCAGGGGAAGCAGAAGAGGCTGCAAAAGCGGGCGCAACCACTCTGCAGAAATTTTTTACCAAATTCAATAACGATTGGGTTATGAACTTTGCCGCAGGGCTTGCTTTTAACCTCATTACGGCGCTTTTACCCATCTTGATCGCCCTGATTGCTATCGTGGGCTTAACGCTTGGGAACCTGAATCCCGGCAAAGAAGCACAACTGCTCAGCAGCCTGAAAGGGATTTTTCCTGGCGCCGGGAATTTTCTGCAACTGGCTTCTGCCTCCCTCCAAAAAAGCGCTGGTTTACTGAGCATCGTTGCTCTGCTTCTGGCTCTCTTTGGTGGTTCACGGCTCTTTGTTACGCTGGAAGGGTACTTTGATATTATCTATCATACTCCTCCTCGAGGGTTTTTGAAGCAAAATCTCATGGCCATCGGGATGCTGCTGATCTTTATTGTCTTAACCGTCCCCGTGGTGTTTGCTTCCTCGATCCCTGCCGTCCTGCAAGCAGCAGCCCATCAGATTCCTGGCAATGGTTTGCTTATTGGCCTGCTTGGGATTGTGGTCTCGATATTTCTCACGTGGGTCTTATTTGAGGCCATTTATCTGGTGGTGCCTAACCAGCATATCAGCTTCCGCCACAGCTGGCTGGGAGCAGTGGTCGCTGCCGTCCTCCTCCAGGTGTATCTCGCACTGTTTCCTTTCTACGTCTCGCACTTTTTGGGCAGCTATAATAATAATGTCGCTCCAACCGCCGGCTTTGCAGTAATCCTTCTGCTCTTTTTCTACTACTTCGCGGTGATTCTGCTGCTGGGTGCTGAAATGAATGCCTTCTTTGCAGAGGGCATCCAATCGACCCCGGATAATCTGGCGGTCATGGTCCATACCCTTACCAGTCATTTGCCCACAACCGAAAAAGATCGGAGCGAACAGGCCACTCCCTCGCATAAGCCCGGCCAGCCTGCCGATATGCGACCAAAAAGTGAGGCAGAGCAGCTACAAGCCCGCGCCCAAGCTGCCCCCTCCACCAACTCAGACCAGGGTTCAGCAGAACAGGCTCATACGCATGCGGTGCAGAAGCATAAGGCGAAGTCAGCAGCTTCCGGTTCACCGCGCTGGCTGTTCTTTGCGGAGGCTCTCACAGGGACTGCGCTCGCATTCATTGTGCAGCTTTTTCAGCAGCGGCGTCACAAATAAGCGGCGTTGTTCTTAACACGATGCAGATAAATGATGTGGTTTTGCACTCTCTGCCATTTTAATGGCCTGTTGATCTGTATAAATAGCCAACTCAGTGATGGTATTTTATACACTATTTGTCTTTCCCAAATAAAGACTCTGCGCCGTTGGGGTGGTATGCGGATGGGAAACGGGGCTGGCGCTTCTCGCGGAGCGCGGCAACGCCCTCGGAGACATCGGGACCCAGGAAGCAGAGCATTTCGTAGGCGGCTGACTGGTCAAAGATGGGGCCGGCGGTTTTGAGCCAGTTGTTGAGCGCGCGTTTGGTCCAGCGGATGGCGAGCTGCGAACCGCTGGCAAGCCGTTCGGCGATGGCGAGCGCTTCGGGGAGCACCTGATCACGGGGCAGCGCTTTCGTAACCATGCCGATGCGCTCGGCTTCAAGGCCGGTGAGCATTTCGCCGGTCAGCAGGTAATAACGGGCTTTGGCGATACCTGCCAGTAGCGGCCAGAGGATCGCCGCGTGATCGCCAGCCGCGACTCCCAGCTTGACGTGCCCATCGCCCAGCCGCGCATCCTCAGCACAGATCGAGATATCGGCCATCAGCGCCACAACCAGTCCGGCACCCACGGCGACCCCGTTGATCGCCGAGACTATAGGCTTCTCGCAGTTGATGATATTGTAGACCAGGTCGCTCATCTCGCTGAGCATAGAGGACACGCGCTCATAGTCGCCGATCATGCGCTGTATCATCGCCAGGTCTCCACCAGCGGAAAAAGCCTGGCCCGCGCCTGTGACCACGACTACCCGCGTCTCAGGATCGCTGGAGACCTCCGTCCAGATCCTGGCCAGTTCGCTGTGCATAATTTCATCGGTGGCGTTGTACTTCTCCGGCTGGTTGAGCGTGATTAACAGGACGCCGCGCGCGCGCTGTTCGAGCGTCAACTGCTTGTAATCGCTGTATGCCATATGCTCGTTCTCCTTGAATTGTGCAGATTAGTGTCGCCAGTCGCCTGGCCTGGTCTCGCAGGCTCGAAACGTCTCTGGACGTATGATCGTTACGCCATCGTCAGGCCGCCACTCACGCTGAGGGTCTGGCCGGTGATGTACGCTGCCTCGTCAGAGGCAAGAAAGGCGACTGCATGGGCCAGATCCTCTGGACGAGCCAGGCGCCTGAAAGGGATCGACTTTTCTAGCGCGTCTCTGAGTTTGGGGTACTCTACGCTGATCTCGGCGAAAAGTGGTGTGTCGGCGGGACCAGGGCAGACGCAGTTGATGTTGATCTGGTAGCGCGCCATCTCGCGGGCGAGCGTCTTGGTGAAAGCGATGATGCCGCCCTTCGCCGCCGAGTAGACCGCCTCGCCGGACGACCCGACCCGCCCGGCGTCCGAGCCGATATTCACGACTTCCCCGGACCCCTGCGCGACCATGATTGGCAGGACGGCCTTGCAGCAGTGCAGCGTCCCGTAGAGGTTGATTGCGATGACCTTTGTCCAGTCGGCCTCATCGCTCTGTAGAAAAGGCGCCACTTTGTCCCAACCAGCGTTATTCACCAGGATATCTACGCGCCCGTAACGCTCCATGACCGCTTTTACCATCGCCTCAACCGACTCTTTTGTGGTCACGTCTACTCGCAGCCCGCACGCATCTCCACCGAGAGCCCGCGCCGCCTCTTGTGCTGATCGCTCATCGATATCCGCGATAGCCACGCGCGCGCCCTCAACAGCGAGCCGGGCGGCGATACCCCGTCCGATGCCCCGTCCAGCTCCTGTGACGATGGCCACTCTGCTCTCAAGTTTTCCCATCAGGTTTCCTTCCCCTATGCAGCGCCTTGTGTCGCGCTTCTTTCACCTGGAAACACACAAACAAACGCTTGTTTGTATCACTGTATCATGCGAGCGAAAAACGTGTCAACGTTCTGGCTGAAGCGGGGAGTTTTTTGCCTTCACGCGTGCTGCCAGGTAGACAGGGGAGTTTTTTTGACAGCTTTTCTCAGCTTATGATATGCTTTACATAGGCAAACAAACGCTTGTTTGCATCCACCAATGCCTGGAGCGTGGGATACGCTCGTTTTGAATGGATATGTGATCTATGAATGAAGCACAGAACACGCAGGATGCGTCCAGCCCGCATGATGCGTTGCGCGAACGTATGAATCGGGCGCGCCAGGGAGGATCTGCAAAGTATCATGAGCGTCACGCGGCACAAGGCAAGCTCTTTGTGCGTGAACGGCTGGCCCGTTTGCTGGATGCCGATTCGTTTGTCGAAGATGGGCTGCTCGCCCGTACCCTGGACGAGGGGCTGCCCGCGGACGGTATCGTGACCGGTCTGGGGACGATCAATGGGCGTCCAGTCGCGCTGATGGCCAACGATATGACCGTGAAAGCTGGCGCGTGGGGCCGGGCGACGGTGCGCAAAATCATTCGCATTCAGCAGGAGGCTGTGGCGAGCCGCGTGCCGATGCTGTACCTTGTCGATTCAGCAGGTGCGCGCTTGAATGAGCAGTTTGATATTTTCATTGACCGCGCGCACGCCGGGCAGATTTTCTACAACCAGGCGCGCATGAGCGGCGTGGTGCCGCAGCTCTGCGTGATGTTCGGGCCATCACCGGCAGGATCAGCCTATTTACCAGCTTTTTGCGATGTGGTGATCATGGTCGAGGGCAACGCCAGCGTCTATCTTGGCTCGCCGCGCATGGCTGAAATGGCAACGGGCGAGCAGGTCACGCTTGAGGAAATGGGCGGCGCGAGGATGCACAGCACAGTCAGCGGGCTGGGCGATGTGCTGGTACCCTCGGAGGACGAGGCGATTGCGGCGCTGAAGCGCTACCTGTCCGTGTTGCCCACCCATTACGAGGAGCAGCCGCCCACGGCCCAGCCATGTGCGCCAGAAGCTGGACTGGATATCGAGGCCCTCATTCCCAAAGAGCAGAACAGGCCTTTCGAGATGCGCGCAGTGATCCGCGCGCTGATCGACGCGGGTTCGTGGCTGGAATTGCGCGAACTCTTTGCCCGCGAACTGTTGACCGGCTTTGCCCGTCTCGATGGCCGCCTGATCGGGATACTTGCCAACCAGCCAAAATACAAAGGTGGCGTGCTTTTCTCGGATTCCGCCGATAAGGGCGCTCATTTCGTCTCGCTCTGTAACGCCTACAACATCCCGCTGCTCTTCTTGAGCGATGTGCCGGGCTATATGATCGGCAGAGAGGTTGAGCGTGGGGGCATTATCCGGCACGGGGCAAAGTTGCTGCACGCTATTGCTAATGCCACCGTTCCGCGCATTTGCGTAATTGTGCGCAAATCCTATGGCGCGGGCTATATGGCGATGTCGGGCGCATCCTTCCTGCCTGACGCGACTATCGCGCTCCCCACGGCCCAGCTTGCCATTATGGGGCCAGAGGCGGCTATCAATGC
>CAXUEY010000003.1:64561-84346 GCA_964250225.1 uncultured Ktedonobacteraceae bacterium
TCGCTACACTGGACCCGCGGGAACGCGCGCGTTTTGTGAAGGAAAAGCAGGAGGAGTACGTCACCAATCTCGATCCTTTGCAGGCAGCTAGCGAGTTTATGATCGATGCCATTGTCCCTGGTAGTCAGTTGCGCGACGAGTTGATCAGGCGTTTTCGTCACTATGCGCGCAAAGCACACCAGCCCGTTGCACGCCGCAACGTCGTCCTGAGGGGATAGCGCTATGGATTTTCAACTGACGCCGGAACATCAGCGTTTGCAGCAGGCAGTGCGCGAGATTGTGGGGCGGTTTGACGCTGGCTACTGGCAGGAACTTGACCGCAGCCAGAGTTTTCCTGAAGAACTCTGGGGCCAGCTCGCGCAGCATGGTTACCTGGGCGTTGCCATCCCAAAGAAGTATGGCGGTCTGGGCTTTGGCATGCTTGAGATGAGCCTGATCGTCGAAGAAATTGCCGCGGCGGGTGCGGGCGCGCTGGCCGGGCTGCTGTATGTGCTGACGCCGGTCTTTGGTGGCATTTCTTTAAACGTGCACGGCTCCGAGGAGCAGAAGGCCAGCTATCTGCCGCGCATCGCCAGGGGAGAACTGGAGTTCGCGCTGGGTATGACCGAAGCTGAAGCGGGCACAAACACGCTGGCGGTCCAGACCACAGCGACGCGTTGCGCGGGGGGATATCGCATCACTGGGATGAAAAACTATGTCTCTGCGATGCAACGCGCGAAAGGCATTGTGATTGTGGCACGGACCAGCCCGGCCTCGCCAGAGAAGCGCACCTCTGGCCTCTCGCTTTTTGTCGCCGATCCAACTGATCCGGCTGTGACCTACCAGCCTGTTGAGAAGGTCGGGCTGCGCTACGTCTATCTCAATCGCGTCTGGTTCAACGATCTTTTTGTACCCGAAGAGGCGCGGCTGGGAGAAGAGGGCAACGGCTGGCGCCTGCTGCTCGACACGCTGAACCCTGAACGCATCTGCCTGACCGCCGGGTCGATTGGCACGGGTGAACTGGCGCTGCGCCTGGCGAGCGCTTTTGCGCGTGAACGCGTGGTCTTCGGGCGGCCCATCGGGAGCAATCAGGGTATCCAGTTCCCGCTCGCCAGACACAAGGCCGAGCTTGAAGCGGCGCGCCTGTTGAATCACAAAGCGGCCTGGCTCTACGATACGGGCCAGCCGTGTGGCGCTGAGGCGAACATGGCGACGTTGGTGGGCACGCAGGCGGGTTTTGCCGCGACCGACCGGGCCATGCAGACGCTGGGGGGCGCGGGCTATCTCAATGAGGGAGGGATCGAGCGGCTCTGGCGTGATGCTCGTCTATTCCAGATTGCGCCCATCACGCAGGAAATGACACTCTCGTATGTGGCCGAGCACGTGCTTGGTCTCCCCAAATCCTACTAAGACGGTTATACATGGATTAGTCTTGAGTGGACAGCGTTTTGAGAAATAGTGTGATAGAACGTCCCCGGACAAGCAAATTTGCACTCAGGAGGTTTTTGTATGACGATCTGGCACGAAGCTGAGGCGCTCTCCTCCGATGAAGCGCGCCGTGTGCAGAATGAGGCGCTGGGCCAGCAACTGGCGTATCTGGCCGAGCAGAGCACCTTTTATCAGGAGAAGATCGGCCAGCAGACCATGCGCAGTGTCCAGACGGTTGACGCGTTGGCAGAACTGCCATTCACGGAAAAGACCGAGCTGCGCGCTAGCTTAGCTGCTGCCCCGCCGCTTGGCCGACATGTCGCCGCTCCTCTAGAAAGCATCGTGCAGGTGCAGGCCTCTTCGGGGACTACCGGCTCACCGTCGTATGTTGGCTTGACGGCGCGCGATGTCGAGGTCTGGAACGAGCTGGGCGCGCGCACCATGTTCGCCAATGGCTTGCGGCCCGGCATGTGGTGCCTGCATGCCTTTGGCATGGGAAAAGGCTTTGTGGGCGGCCTGCCTATCGTGAATATTTTGCACCATTTGCGCATTGTCGATTTGCCGATTGGGGCCGAGGCAGGCGTTGAACGTTTGCTGCGCGTGCTGGCCGATGCTCGTCCCACCGCCCTGGTTGGCACGCCCAATTTCCTGGCGTATCTGGCGGAACAGGCGCCCGCTGTGCTTGGCAGAGAGGCGTCAACGCTGGGCGTGCGCGTGATTTCAACGGGCGGCGAGCCAGGAGGCGGCATCCCCGCGCTACGCAAGCATCTGGAGCAGTTGTGGAACGCGGATGTCAGAGAGATGCTGGGAGGCACTGACCTGGCCTGTACGTATTGGGGAGAGTGCGAAGTCAAAGATGGTATGCATTTTCACTCGCCTGACCTGATGATCGCGGAACTGATCGATCCGGTTTCGGGGGCGGTGCTTGTACCGCGTGAAGGGGTGGAGGGCGAACTGGTGTACACGGCCCTGCGCAGGGAAGCCTCGCCCCTGCTGCGTTTTCGCACTCATGATCATGTAGTCGTGACCGGCACGAGCTGCATCTGCGGACGCACGGGCTTCAAAATTCGCGTGCTGGGGCGCACCGACGATATGTTGATTGTGCGCGGCATCAACGTCTTCCCGGCGGCTATCCAGACGCTCTTGCTGGAGCAGCGGCCTCTGGTGACGGGCCATTTCCGTATTCGCGTGACCTTCCCCGGCCATTCGACGCAGCAGGCCTTGCCGCTCGTCGTAGAGTGTGGTACACAGGTGGAGCTTGAGGCTACGGACGGGCTTGCCCGGCGTCTGGAGGAAATCTTGCGCAGCGCGCTGAGCTTCAAGGCAGCCATCACGATGGTGCCTGCGGGAACATTCGAGCGGCCTGGTGTGGCAAAAGTTTCGTTGATCCAACGAACGGAGGTGAGCCAATGAGATCTCAGCACGTCCTGCTCCGCGAGGAGGGCCCACGCGATGGATGGCAGAACATCGAGGCGGCCTTTATCCCCACTGAGGTCAAGCTCGCGTATATTCACCGCCTGGCCGCCGCAGGTTTGCCGCGCATTACCGTGACCTCATTTGTGCGACCTGAGTGGGTGCCGCAGTTGGCCGACGCGGAAGCTGTCGTCCGGGGCTTGCAACGCCATGCCGGAGTGCAGTTTGGCGTGCTGGTCCCCAATCTGCGCGGTTTGCAACGGGCGCTGGTGGCTCGCGAGGCTGGCTCGCCCATCGATGAGGTCTCATTCGTGATCTCCGCCAGCGAGACTCATAACCGGCGCAACGTTAACCGTTCCATCGAAGAATCCCTGCGCGACCTGTCTGGCGCCATCGCCCAGGCTAGAGCGTCGAGCCTGCACGTGATTGGCGGCATCGCGACGGTCTTTGGCTGCTCCTTTGAGGGCAGGGTTTCAGAGGAGCGGGTGATCCATATTGCCCGCGCGCTCGTGGACATGGGGGCCGCAGAACTTACGTTGGGCGATACGACGGGGATGGCGAACCCATTGCAGGTGGAGCGCGTGCTCTCCCGGCTTCAGGAGGCGGTTCCCGGCACGCGTCTCACCCCGCACTTTCACAACACGCGTGGCGCGGCCCTGGCCAATATCTACGCGGCCTGGTGCCTGGGTATCGATTCATTTGAGGCGGCCTTTGGCGAGTTGGGAGGTTGCCAGTTTGCCAGGGGCGCTACGGGCAATGTCGCCACTGAAGATGTGGCCTCGCTGCTGCATGAAATGAATGTTGAAACAGGTGTTGACCTCGAAGCACTTGTCGCACTTACCCGCGATTTTGGCGCGTTCCTCGGTCAACGCCTGGATAGCCATCTTGTGACGGCTGGCCCTGTTCGCTGGGAACGTGGGGATGCGTGAGGAAGAGAGGATAGAACGGCGCGAAAGCACTTGATGTGCAAATTCCGGGCGGTGTACCCCATTGTTGCAACAAATGTGTGGGGGGCTTAGCGGCGCAGGAGTCCCTGTAAAAGCAACTGGACATATTGATCGGCGATGGCACCGGCGCCCAGTTCCCCGCTGGCGCGATACCAGGAGGTCATACTATTGAGGGAGGCGAGGATGAGTGTGGCGGTCAGGTTGGGGTTTGTTGAAAGCAACGCTCCCTCGGTTACGCCCGCCTTGATCGTGGTGCGATAGATCTGTTCATATTCGTCGCGCAACGTCGCAATCTGTTCGTGGCGTGGCGACGAGAGATACTGCCAGTCGCGCAGGAACACGGTTGCGCGTTCGATGTGATCGATCACCACCTGCACGTGGGCGCGTAACATTCCCTCAAGGCGCTCGGCGGCTGGCAGCTCCGCCTCCGTCCAGGGGCGTACCGCGCTGAAAAAACGCTCGGCCCAGTCAGAGATAATGCCCCAGAGTAAATCTTCCTTCGAGGAGACGTGCGCGTAGAGGCTGCCGCCTAAGATATCAAGCTCACGAGCGATATCGCGCATCGAAGTTGCGGCATACCCGCGTTGGCTGAAGAGCCTGCCCGCCGTATCATAGACCTGTTCTTTGCGTGGAGATTCCATCACGTTCCTTTCGACTCAACTGCCCTGTACCTGTGGCTGGACGGCGAGGTGGTACGACAGAGCCAGGCAAAAGCCCCGACTCAACCAGGGCACTGCGTCCTGCTTTATCTGTCAGAGCCATCCTATCACGCGGCATAAGGGGAGAGCAAACCCGCGTGTTGCCTGCGACCAGTGGTCTCCACGCTGAGGGAGTTGCGTGTGCAACGTGAGCGGTGTGCTATACTGAGTAGGATATTTTTCCAGACCCACGCGCCAGGGAAATGCCCGCGTACTGTGTTCCATCGAGGGTGCAGGGGCGGCGAAAGAGCGTCGGCATCGACTGTGCTTGAGCAGCGTCTCTCCTGGCTACTACAACACTAAGGGAGCAGAGCGCTATGACTGTCGATATTTCTGACATTGAACATATTCTGGCCGAGGCCCGTACCTGGCGCCAGACGCAGACCATCAACCTGATTGCCAGCGAGAACACGCCCAGCGAGGCCGTGCGCCGCGTGCAGGTTTCCGACTTTATGGGCCGCTACGCCGAGGGGCATCCCAACCAGGGCGAGCAGGTCAATCGCTATTACCAGGGTACCGGCCACATCGACCAGATCGAACTGCTGGCCGAGCACGAGATCAAGGAGCTGTTTGGGGCGCGCCAGGCCGATGTGCGCCCGATCAGCGGCAACGCGGCGAATACGGCGCTCGCGCTGGGCTGGCTGCGCGGCGGCGATACGGTTATTGCCAACTCAACCGACGCGGGCGGCCATATCAGCCACGGACCGGTAGGCGTGTTTGGACGCCGCATCCAGAATCGCGGCCAGGTGCTCAAGCTGGGCGGCGAGAAGTCCGTGAACCTGCACTATCTGCCGCTGACGCCCGACCATTACCACGTGGATGCCGCCAAAACTATCGAACTGATCGAGCAGGTTGCGCCGCAGATGGTCATCCTGGGCAAGAGCCTCTTCCTCTTCCCGGAGCCAGTTGAAGAGATCGCGGCCTTCTGCAAAACCAAAAACATCCCTGTGCTCTATGATGGCGCGCACGTCCTGGGCCTGATCGCCGGCGGCCAGTTTCAAGATCCTCTGCACCAGGGCGCGACCTGGCTGACGGGTAGCACACACAAGACCTTCCCCGGCCCCCAGCGCGGCGTAGTCCTGGGCAACCTCGATCCTGAGGGCGAAAAGAAATTCTGGCCTGCCGCTGATCGCGGTGTCTTCCCCGGCTCGTCCAGCAACCACCATCTTAACACCTTGCCCGCCCTGGTCGTGGCCACGCGCGAGATGCGCAAGTATGGGCGCGAGTACGCGGCTCAGATTGTGCGCAACGCTCAGGTCCTCGGCAAGAGCCTGGATGCGCTGGGCACGCCCGTCGAGGCGCGCGACTTTGGGTACACGCAGAGCCACCAGATCGCCGTTAACGTCGCCCACGCGGGCGGCGGCGTCGAAGTGGCCAAACGCCTGGAGGCCAACGATATCATCGTCAACTACAACATGCTGCCCGGCGACACCGACCCGCGCAACCCCTCCGGCTTGCGCGTGGGCGTGCCCGAAATGACCCGCTTCGGTATGGACGAACAGGCGATGGGCGAACTGGCCCAACTGATGCACGACGCTATCCAGGGGAAAAACGTCAAAGCGCAGGTGAATGCGCTGCGTGGTCGCTTTTTAGAGATGAAATTCGTCTAAAAACTGTCACACATAATGCGTGGATTTCTGACCAATCGATTGCTCTGTAGCTCTGCAAGGGAGGAACAATTCCTTTTGCAAAAGAGCAAGCATGTCCGGGATTAGGATTGTAACAAAAAGCGCGTTTTTGCGATT
This sequence comes from uncultured Ktedonobacteraceae bacterium, assembly GCA_964250225.1. GTDB lineage: Bacteria > Chloroflexota > Ktedonobacteria > Ktedonobacterales > Ktedonobacteraceae > Paraktedonobacter. Next base: position 70,772 of record CAXUEY010000003.1, read on the forward strand.
ATATAAGTGGAGGGTCTGCTGAGCTGGCGACGCACGGCAGACCCTAAAAATTTTACTACCCCCTACAGCTCTGCTTGTTCACATTTTCGACTTTTCGGTTTTCACCAGCGGTGAACCTATGGGTGTAGCCACATCCTTTTTGAAGGTTGTATCTTTTTTCGTGATGGTGAGGTAGGCGACGATGATGAAAATCGTACCCAGGAAGAGCGCACTTGCTGGCATCGTGCCCAGCCCCAGTCCACCATCGCTTCTGGGTTGGGATAAATAATCACCAAGCGAGGCACCGAGAGGACGCGTCAGAATATACGCGATCCAGAAGGCCAGGACCGCGTTCAGCTTGAAACGCAGGTGAGCGATGGTCACAGCTGCGATCAATGCACCAAACAGGAGCGCTGATACAGCATAGCCTAGATTCAGACGCTCTGCCGTCAGGTCTCCCGCCGCCGTGCCCAGGGCAAAGGTAAACAGAATGGCTAACCAGTAGAAGGCTTCTCGCCGCGTGGTGTAAATGGTGTGGACGGATAGGGTTTTCTCACACGCATACCATACTGCGAAGATAGCGACTAAGGTGAGACCGAAGACGATAGTGGCTATCTCCAGAGGCACTCCAAAATTATCGGTGAGATTATCTGTAATCAGCGTGCCAACGATACTGATCAGGACAACTGCGAGCCAGTAGATACCAGATATGTATCTTCTCGCTGTAAACTGAAAGCAGAGCACGATCACCAACAAGCTGGTCATAACAAATGTTGTACCTGTTAAGCCCAGATGAAGATTTGTATTGAGAAAATCTGCGGCGGTCTCGCCAACCGTCGTACATAAAATTTTAATGATCCAGAAGTAGATGGTGATTTCTGGTACTTTGTTGAGCATTCGGCGCCCTATTGCGGCTACATCATGTCGCTGCCAATTCTTCAATATGTTCACTACTCACATCTCCCTTGCAAAGATTCATCGCTCTTTTTGGATGATCCTCTTCCTGCTCTTTTCTCCCTTTCCACTGTACTCGGCGATTCAAGCGAGATCGCTCTATATGTGGATTGCCAACTACATTTCAGCTCTGGACTGATCTCAATTTTTAGCGAGGCTTGGTTTTCACCAGAAAAACATGGGCGTTTCTACATAAATGGGGGAAGATCTGGAAATAGGCCAGATCTTCCCCCATTTATTATTTCTTTTACCCGATTTTCTTCAATGCAGACCCCTTGTGCATTGCTTCGTGCTCGGTCTTGTCGCTTTTAATCTGATATTGCGGCTCATCTTCAGAAGCATGCACTGTATGCCCATGAAAACTGGTCTCCGAGGTGATTTTCTTGATGATCGTGCCTGAGACGCGGCCTGCCTCAGAGTTCCATTCAACATGGTCGCCGACTTTAAATTGTTCAGTCATGTTTTTCTCCTCTCTCTTTGCATTACGTCTGGGTCTTTTTAAGAGAGACAGAGAAATATAAGCAGAGATTTGCGTCGCACTGATTCTCTGTGATCTTTTGTCGGAGCACCATCAGTAACGAGGATCGCTATCTTGCTTGCGGATGACATAACGATGGCGCGTGGCCCGATTTCCTTCAGCATCCTCGTTGTCGAATGTCCCATCATAGATCATACCGCACTTCTGCATTACGCGAGCAGAAGCGCTATTTTGCGTTTCGCATTCAGCGAGAATACGAGGTGTTCCTAATACCGTAAATTCATAGACAAATATTGCTTGTACTGCTTCAGGCATATGGCCCTGCCCCCAGAAATGGCGGTTGAGTGCGTAGCCGCATGATCGGTCACCTTCCTCTATTGGGTGACTGGCGCTCCCAATGCCCAACCACCCGATGAGCGCCCCGGTGCTTCGTAACGTAATCGCCCAGTTATGCGCATCACGTTCTTGTTCGGATGCATTCTGAACAAGCCATGTATGCCATTCGCGGCGTTCTGCCTCATCCCAAGAGGCAAAGTGCATAAAGCGTGTCACCTCTGGATCGGAAAGAATAGTGTTGAGCGCATCCCAATCTGTCAGGACAAAATTTCGTAGAATAAGCCGCTCTGTTTCAAGAATAGGCATGGTTCCTCACTTTTTCCTCAACCTTTGAGAAAGGTATGATCGATAGAAACACATTAAAGGGTAATAAGGCACCTATTCATCTCTATTAGCTCGCTAAAGACATTCCCTATTTCTTGATCCACTGTTTTTCTAGTATATAGAAGCATTTACTTCTCCGTGTGCTCCCGCAACAACTCCATCAACCACTGCTCATTGTGGATGGGCACGCCAGCTTTTTGCGCTTTGGCCAGCTTGGAACCGGCGTCCTCGCCGACGATCAGGTGGCTGAGGTTTTTGCTGACGCCGGAGGCGATTTCGCCACCCAGCTTCTTCAACTGCTCCTCGGCTGCCGGGCGCGACATGCTGCTCAGGCGCCCGGTGAGCAGGAAGGTTTGGCCGGCCAGGGGACCATCGCTGCTCTTCTGCTCCTCTACGACGTTCAGACCGGCCTGTTTGAGACGCTCGACGATCTGGCGGTTCTCGTCTTCCCGGAACCAGGCGTAGATGCTCTGTCCGCTAATTGGCCCGATGCCGGGAATATTCACGATCTCCTCTTCGCTCGCGACCATGAGCTTGTCAATATGCTCGAAGTGCTGGGCCACCAGTTGCGCGGTCTTCTCACCCACATAGCGAATGTTCAGTGCAAAAAGCAGGTGTGCCAGCGAACGCTGCTTGCTCGCCTCAAGCGCCTTGAGCATGTTATCGGCGCTTTTGGCTTTGACGCCCTCAAGCTCCAGCAACTGTTCGCGGGTCAGGGCGTAGAAATCGGGGAAACTGCTGACCAGACCGGCCTCAACGAGCTGTTTACACATCTGGTCGCCGATACTCTCGATATCTAGCGCGCCCTTCGAGACAAAGTGCTTGAGGCTTTCCAGCAGGCGCGCCGGGCAGGAGACGTTGGGGCAATAGGCCATCGCTACGTCTGCCGTGCGCACAATCGGTGTGTTGCAGATGGGGCAGTTGTCGGGCAGGCGATAGATCTCCTCGTTGCCCGTGCGCCGCTCGATGACTGGTTTAACGACTTGAGGAATGACCTCGCCGGCGCGCTGGACCAGCACCCAGTCGCCAACGCGCAGGTCTTTGCGTTGAATGTCGCCCTCGTTGTGCAGGGCGGCGCGTTCGACGGTTACGCCGCGAATGTTGATGGCTTCGAGTAGCGCCCAGGGGTTGACTGTGCCGGTGCGCCCGATGTTCACGCGGATATCAAGCAGACGCGTGGCGACCTGGGTCGGAGGGTATTTGAAGGCGATGGCCCACCGTGGATCGCGGTTGACCGCGCCCAACTCCTGCTGCTGCACGAGGTCGTTGATCTTGAAGACCACGCCGTCAATCTCGTAGGGCAGGTTGAAGCGCTCGCTCTCCCATTTTTTCGTGTACTCCATGACGTCATCCAGGCTGGTGGCTTGTTGGATATGGGGATTGACCGGGAAGCCCCATTCACGGATCAGTTCCAGGCTCTCCCACTGGCTGTGGACCTCCATGCCCTCGATATAGCCGATCTGGTAGCCAAAGAAGTCCAGCTTGCGGCCAGCGGTGACGCGTGGATCTTTCTGACGCAGCGAACCAGCGGCGGCGTTGCGTGGATTGGCGAAGAGCCGGTTATCGGTCATCTCCTCATTGAGCTTCTCAAAGCCCCTGGTCGACATATAGATCTCGCCGCGCACCTCGACGCGGGCAGGAATGCGTTCGCCGCGCAACTTTTGGGGGATGCTGCGAATCGTGCGTATATTCGGCGTCCAGTTCTCGCCGATCATGCCATCGCCACGCGAGGCGCCGGTTACCAGTTTGCCATGTTCATAGGTCAGGGCCATCGCCAGGCCGTCGATTTTGAGTTCACAGGCGTAGGTAAAGCTGGCGTTGGGCAGGATGTTCTGAGCGCGCTTGAGCCACGCGTTCATGTCCTCTTCGCTGCGTGCATTGGCCAGACTGAGCATGGGGACCGGATGGCGATGCTGCGCGACATCCTGCACTGGACCCGCTCCCACTCGCTGAGTGGGCGAATCGGGCGTGACCAGTTCGGGGTGCTCGGCCTCAATCTTTTGCAGCTCAATCATCAACTGATCGTACTCGGCGTCGGTCAGCTTGGGGTTATCCTGGACATAGTATTGATAATTGGCCTCTTCGATCTGGTGACGCAACTCCGCCACGTGTGCCACCAGGCGCTCTTCCTCGCTCTCGCCCGCGTGTTCCAACAGGTCAACCGGGCTATGTGCAGGCAACAGATTCTCCTGCGCGATGTCTTGTTCGTCAGCCATCGTTGGTGTGTCTCCTATGAAATAGCATGTCTCTCGTGTCTTCTGGGTGTACTACCCTATTCTTTTTCCAGCACCTGATAATGGTAAACTACGGGCTGGCCATCGAAGAGGCCGGTGATATGTGCGCGCCATTGTGCGAACAGCGGACCGCCGCGAAAATCTTGTGTATGCGCTTCCAGCGAGGTCCACGTATTAATCACCGCGAACTGGTTGGGATGCTCAATGCAGCGTTCCACACGCGCATTCACGCACCCTGGATGCTGGCGAATCGTGGCCAGGCCCTGGAGGATGGCCGCGCCCAGCTCGTCCTCTTTGCCCTCCACGGCAGCGAAAATAGCGATCTCGGTAATCAAGGTGATTGTTCTCCTGTCGTTTGTGCTTATCGTACCACGTTTGGCAAGATTGGGGGTGCGATAGGTTGCGATTTTCCCCGCTCATTTCAGGAATGTGCTTCTGCCCTGTATCCTTTGATGCTGAAAATGTGTTTATGTTCTTAGAGTAGAGCACGAGTAGATATATAGGTATCATAGAAGGAGAAACCTGTGAAAAACCTTCCTCAACACAGAAAGCTCTGGGGAGGCGCGGCCCTCTGCTTTCTTCTCGTATTTGTTTTTAGCGCCTGTAGCTCAGGTGGGAATCCGACACCCCCACATGCCTCTCATTCCTCTTCCTGTACCGCTCTTCCTGGCAAATCAAGCGGCAAGGGCGCGGATGCTGCGGTGGTGGCCAATGTACCATTGCCAGGGCATCCTTTTCAAGCCGTCGCCACAAACAATGGGCAATGGATCTTTGCCTCGGTGGAGTCAGACGATGGAGCATCAAACGAGATCGCTGTGCTGCACAACACCGGGAAACAGGTCTGTCTGCAACGCGTGATCAGGCTTTCTGAGAGTCCTCTGGGACTGGCCCTGACTCATGACAATAGTGTGCTCCTGGTGGCCGACCTGACCAATATTACCTTCGTGGATGTTGCACTGGCGGAAACTAGCAATCAGAAAGCTATTATTGGCTCATTGCCTGAACAGGACAACGCGGTCGCAATCGAGGTGACGCTCTCACAGGACGAACGCTATGCTTTTGTGGCCAATGAGAATCTTGGCACGGTTGGGGTTATTGATATGCAGCGTGTACGGGCGCGCGATTTCTCTCCAGGCACCCTGGTTGGCTATATTCCCGTCAATACAGGACCGCTGGATATTGATAGCGGACCGGTCGGGCTGGCCGTTTCACCTGACAACCGCTACCTTTACGTCACGAGTCGAATTGATACTGGTGACCCTTCTCCGCAGGGAAATACGTGTTTCAGGTATCCGCCCGGAACACTCTCGGTCGTTGATATTGCTCGTGCAGAGCAGGATCCAGCGCATGCAGTCCTCGCCCGTGTGTTTGTGGGCTGCAGCCCGGTACGCGTGGTGCTCTCTCCCTCAGGCGATACAGCCTGGGTGACAGTCCGGGAAGAAGATGTTGTGAAAGCATTCAGTACTGCGCGCTTGCAAAGCGATCCAGCCCACGCCCAACTCGCGCGGCTGAAAGCCGGCGACGCTCCAACCGGCGAATCACTCGTCGATCACGGTGCGGTGCTTGTAGTAACCAACTCTAATCGCTTTAGAGATCCACAAAGTCCGCAAACCTTGAGCCTATTCAATACACAGCAAGCGCTCCAGGGCAATACCGCTTCTGTGGGGACCGTTGACGTTGGTGCTTTCCCTCGCGAACTGATCCTTGAAGCCAGTGGGCAAACCCTGCTGCTCACCAACTACAATTCCAACACGCTGAGCTTCATTGACGTAACAAGGCTGCCAGTATAGGAGAAGCCTTGTTGAGATAGGCACATATGGATACAAAGGGTTGAGAATACTCAGCCCCGATTGCAGCAGCAAGGACGGAGGTATAGCTATGAGAGGCTATACCTCTGCCCCTACCACGCGAGCTATTGAAGGATGCCTGAAAAGCAGCTATCAGGCGCCTTGCGACTGGCCCCAATCGCCTTGAAAGGTTTGCTGGAGCGTATTGAGAACGCCGCTATCCGACACGATGATGCCCAGTTCGCGGTTCTGGTCCAGAGATTGGCCGGAGATGTTCTCGGAGCCGACAAACGCCTGTGCGCCATCGACGACGATGATCTTGGCGTGCATATAGAGATGTGGGTCTTCGCGCACCTGGATGTTGCCTTGCTTGAGCGTGGATATGCCGCTACTGTTACTATCGCTGGATGAGCCACTCGGCTGGGGCAGGATCACCTGGATCTGCACGCCATGTTGCGCGGCAGTGACAAGCGCTTGCTCAATCGCGCTATCGTTCATCTCTTCGGCTTCGATCAGCAGAGTGTGTTTGGCGCTGCTGATCAGCGCGGTGAAGTCGGAGCGCGAATTAACCGGGCTAACGACCAGGTTGGGGTCATTGAAACTGGCTGTGCTGCGGTTCCAATCGGCCTGGAAAATCGCCTCCACCGCCTGTACGTCTGGCGCGTTGGTATCGACGATGTCGTATTCACGATTTTTGGTGAAGCTGCCCGTGCCGAGCGCCGAGTTGGAGAAATTGGAGGTCATGATATAGGCTGTGGTGTTATCGACGACCATGCCCTTTTCGTGGGTTAAGGTAAAGGCTGGATTGCTATCTTGCGTCTGCACACCCGCTGCTTTCAACTCGTCGAGCGTTTTGCTGGTGGAGGTAGCACCACCTCCAAATGGATGGGGTTCCAGCATCACGCGCACCTGGATGCCGCGATTGGCATCCCCTTCCAGTGCATTGATAATCGCGTGGTTGGTCAGGATATACATCTCCAGGTCAACCGACTTGTGCGCGCCCTGAATGGCGTCAACCAGCGGGGTGGGTCCGGCATCCGGCTCGACAATGACGCTGACCCCATGCACGCCGGTGCCGGGCGCGCAATTACTCTGGCACTGTCCACCTGTACCGCCTGTGCTCCCGGAACCTCCCGGCACGCTTACATTCAGGTTGCATCCGGCCAGCAGGCAACACAATGCAAACACTGCCAGGCATTGCAACAGGGCGAATCTGTGTCCTTTATATCTATGCTTCATGCACATCCTTCTACTTTCATGATTTGATTTCTGGTTGGCACACAAAAGTGTCGCTAATATTCATTATAGACACGCATCCAAATGTGTACAGGTGTCACTTTTTATCCCCGATCAGAGCGGCTTAGCAATTTCTAAAGAAAGGCGCCCAGACGTGGAGAAGTTTTCCATCATGAATTGGCAGGCAAACACAACAGGCACCCAATCGGATGGTTGGGTACCTGTTGTGTTGAAGGTTCTCTTAGTGGAACAGAACCGGGTGCAGGACGATGTAGAGTGGCGCGAGCACCAGGGTGATCGTGCTGAGCAGCTTAATCAGGATGTGCAGCGAGGGGCCGGCTGTATCCTTGAAAGGGTCGCCAACCGTATCGCCCACCACGCTGGCTTTGTGCGGCTCGCTCTTTTTGCCCAGGATGATGCCGGACTGATCGTGGGGGTCCAGAACATCGCCTTTGGCATTGACGCGCAGGAAGCCAGCCTCGATATACTTCTTGGCATTGTCCCAGGCGCCGCCGCCGTTGTTCAGGAAGAGGGCCATCACAATACCGCCCATTGTGCCAACCATCAGCAGACCTGCCGCAGCCTGTGGCCCCAGGACGACACCCACCAGGATCGGAGTGAGCACCGCGACAACACCCGGAAAGATCATCGCGCGTAAGGCGCCACGCGTGCTAATATCCACACAGCGCGCGTAATCGGGATCGACGCGATCTGCTGGATTTTCGGCCATGATCGCGGGATTCTCGCGGAACTGTAAGCGCACCTCTTCGATCATGCGTTTGGCCGCCGTGCCCACTGCGCGAATGGCCAGCGAACTGAAGAAGAAGATCAGGGCCAGACCGATCAGGGCCGCCACAAAGACGCTCAGGTTGGAGAGGTTGATATCAAAGGCCGCGCTATTCCTGCCTGTGCTTGTGTAGAGCACCGTCAGATAGGCGCTGAAGAGCAGGAACGCGGCCAGAGCGGCAGAGCCGATGCCATAACCTTTGGTCAGGGCTTTGGTGGTGTTACCCACGCCATCCAGCGCGTCGGTGATATCGCGCACCGAGTCGGCCTGGCCGCTCATCTCAACGATGCCGCCAGCGTTATCGGTGATGGGACCAAAGGTATCCATTGCCAGTGTATAGGCACAGCTCATCAGCATGCCCATCGTCGCCACGGCTGTACCAAAGATGCCAGTGACATTAAAGCCCACCTCATGCAGGCCCGCGATGCTCACCTGGCTGCCCAGGAAGTAGGAGAGGCCGAGCGCGGCGCTGATCGCCAGAACCGGCAGAGCCACGCACTCAAAGCCCACGGCGATCCCAGTGATAATCGTGGTGGCCGGCCCGGTCAGTGCGGCGGCGGCGATTTCACGCACCGGGCGCCATGTCCCGGCTGTGTAATACTGGGTGATATACACAAAGGCCAGGCTCAGCCCGATGCCCACCAGGCCAGACAGGCCGTACCAGACCCAGGCAGGAATACCCGCGCTTCCGCTCACGCCATCTCCACCCAGCAGCAGATAACTGCCGATAAAAATGCCAACGGCGGACAGACCACAGGTGATATAGTAGCCAACGTTTAGTTTGTTCATGGCCAGTTCGCTCAAATCGCGTCCGCCCGCCTGATCAGGCTCAACCACGCTCCTGGGACTGATGGAGAGCAGACCGACGCTTGAAGCGATCAAACCAAAGGCGTTCATCACCAGAGGGAAGAGCACCCAGCTAATGTTATGGGTCGCAAGGGCCAGCGTGGACCCCAGGATCATCGCGCCGATATTCTCAGCCGCGGTGGACTCAAAAAGGTCGGCACCACGTCCGGCGCAGTCACCCACGTTATCACCCACCAGGTCCGCGATGACGGCGGGGTTGCGTGGGTCATCTTCGGGAATGTTGGCCTCAACTTTGCCCACCAGGTCCGCGCCCACGTCGGCGGCTTTGGTATAGATACCTCCGCCCAACTGCGCGAAGAGCGCCACAAAACTGGCGCCAAAGCCAAAGCCTACAATCAGCGATGGCGTATTCGCCGCTGCACTGAGCACGTTACCCAGGTCGCCGTAGAGCAGGAAAAGCACCGAAACTCCCAGCAACGAGAGGGCGACTACCAGGAAACCGGAGACCGCGCCGCCGCGCGAAGCTACCGTCATGGATTCACCCAGGCTGCGGGTCGCGGCGCTGGCTGTGCGAATATTGGATTTCACCGCGATAAACATCCCGATGAAGCCTGAGAGGCCGGAACAAAACGCTCCGACCACAAAGGCTATCGCGGTATGCCAGGCCAGATTGATTTTGTCGGCCTGATCTCCCTGACCAAGCAGGCCCAGCACTATAGCCAGGATGATAGCGGCAAATAGGGCAAGAATGGCGATGGTTCTGTACTGGCGGTATAAAAAGGCTTTGGCGCCTTTAAATATGTGATCCGCCACTTTCTGCATTTCTGGCGTGCCAGTATCCTTTTTCAGGACATAAAATGCAAGAGAGATGGCGAAAAGCACTGCCACCAGGCTCACAACGATGGGAACCCATATAAAGTAGTTCTGGTTCACAAGCAGAGATGCCCTCCTTAAAGGCATGGTTCAAGCATGCTACAGTTCTGTGGGCTGCCAGGGCAGAATACCACCTGAAATGTCCGGCATACAAGAGTAGCGACTACGCTTTCGGCACTCCCCCAACAAGGGTTAGGTTTCCCTCCTGGAAGTGTGGTCGTCGGAGTCAGTGTAGCATATGTCTTTGCGAAAAGACAAGTGCAATTTGCGAAGTTCACCGCGCACTCATGCGTGGAGTTTGGCAAACTAGCTATAAACCTGCAATAGCTGTTATACTCCCTTATACCCTCCGTACCAGTCCCGCCTGAATGCGTGAGAGTTGCGGCACCACTTGTTTTTTACGCGATACCAGATTTTCAACGATGATGCTGTGGCCGTCAGGCTCCAATGGCTTGTCAAAGGCGGCGGCAACTGCCTGTTCGCCTCCTGCAATCAGCAGATGGCAGCGCATGTTGAGGATATCGACGATCATAAAGAGGAAGACCTGATAGCCTCGTGCCTGACTGAGCTGGCGCATGGTTTGCAACAGTTCCTGGCAACGTTTCTCGATAATCGCAGGACTGGCGGTTTCGACGGTGCCAACGGCGAAGTGGCTCTCCTGCACGGTGAATTCTTTGAAATCGGAGGTGAGCAGTTCTTCGGCACTCCTCGCGCCGAGTTCAGAGGCTGCTGCGGCGAAGATGGCCTGGCCATACTCTTCGAGGTTCTCACCGGTGAGCTGGGCCAGTTCAGCTGCGACCCGTTCATCGCGCGGTGTGCAGGTGGGCGAACGCAAGATCAGGGTATCGTAGAGCAGCCCGGCGAGCAGCAGTCCAGCCACCTCGCGTGGGATCTCGATCCCGGCCTCGTGATACAGTCCGGCGATGATGGTGCTGGCGCTGCCAACGGGGTCGGCGCGGAACATGATGGGCCGCTGGGTATGCACATCGGCGATGCGGTGATGATCGATGATGCCCAGCACCTCGGCCTCCTCGATGCCATCCACGGCCTGGGTGCGCTCGTTATGGTCCACCAGGATCACGCGTTTGGGACGCGGCTTAATCAGGTCGGTGCGCGAGAGAAAGCCGACCAGCTTGCCATCGTTGTCCACGACTGGCAGCGAGCGGCGGCGCATCAACAGATTCTCGATCTCGCTGACCTGGTCCTCTGGATGGCAGAAGTCAAACTCGCGGCGCATGATACATTCGACATTGATGCTCAGGTTGATCAGGCGCATGGCGGTGAACGTATGATAACCCGTGCTGATAATCAGGACTCCCTGCCTGCGCGCAGCGGCCAGGGTGCGTTCTGAGACTAGCAAGTCGCCGGTAATGACCAGGGCCGCGGCCCCATGCTCAATGGCGGTCAACTGGGCGTTTTCGCGGTCCCCCAGGATCACCAGGCAGCCCGGCTCGATATACTCGGCCATCGTCTCGGCCTGCATCGCGCCCACCAGCACGCGGTCGCCCAGGGGACGCTGACCCTCGACCAGCACGCGGCCTTTGAGTGTCTGGATCACATTCGACGTCGTGAGTTGCAGGCGGTTCACGGCCTGGGGTTGCAGGTCATCAAAGAAGAGTTTGGCAAAATCCTCGGAGGCGATCAGGCCATGCACGATGTTCTCTGCATCAATCACCGGCATAGAACGGCGATTGTGGGCCTGTAAAAGCTGGCCAGCCTCCAGTAGCGACTGATCCAGGCGGGCGCAGATCACCCCGCGTCGCATCACATCGCGTACTTGCAGATACACATCGTCGATAGCTTCAGGGGCCTCAACGTCATAGCGTTCGAGGACAAAGCGCACCTCTGGTTTGATCTCGCCATTGCGAGCTGCTAGCGCCTGGCTCTCCCCCTGAAGATGAAGCAAACGGGCATAGGCATAAGCAGCGGCAACAGAATCCATATCCGAGTTTTTATGTCCAATAACGTAAATGGGCCTGGGCATGTAGAATCCTTTTGTGATGATGACGGGCAAGGGTCATTCTTTTTTTTCTATTATGCCGGTTCAGGTCCAGGCTGTCAAACCGACTCACCCACTCTGCTCTCCGAGTCAATTGAAACGCAATCAAACGACTCTCAGAGAGTCCTTCGTCCTTTCGCAAACCGGTAGACACAAAAAGTACCAGCAAGGGCATAAAAAACAGCAACGGCTGAGAGACCGAGAGTGTTTTTGCTATCGGTTGCCGCAAAGAAAAGCATCGCAATAATTCCGAGGAACGAAAGAACTGCAGCAGCAAGAAAGGCAGCCTGAATTTTATTCACCGAAATCTCCTCTTCTGGTAATCTGTTTCTCCATGCCTCTTTTGAATGAGAGGGCATGACCAGCACTGACAGGCCTGTATATGAGACGCATTTATTTGGCATGGGGAAGTAGATACGTATAAATCATGACTCCAACCAGGATACATACAGCTATGATGGTCATGGCCGCAAGTATGATAGATACCGTCCTCATCTGTTGGCGTTCATGACCTGACATAGTCCGAGATCGTCCCCAGAGTGAGAGAGCTACAATAAGCAGGAGAAAAAAACCAGCGAAAACAACATCGTAGATATACATGAGTTACTCACCCTCCTCAGCCTTACATTATATTCTATACGCCTTTAGTGGTACATTCGCTAAATTCAAGCCAAAACCTAAATGGGCTGGAACGGCTTTGTAAGCCAATCCACCATATAGAAATGGACTCCCCTCAAGCTCTAACTTTAATGTGGATGTGGAATGACATACGTAAAAATCATGCTTATAATGAGAGCGAAAGTACAAATGAGAGCGACTGAAGCTAACAAAAGCGCAACGCTTCTCATTCTGTGTCTCTCTCCGCTCTCCAAAAAAGCATTCCGCGATCTTGCCCAGATTATAAGGCTGAGAAAGAGTATAAACCCAAAGCCAACAAAGACACTGGTGTAAACATACATAGCAGGTATCTCCTTCCGTTCTTGCTCATGCTAATGGTTGAGGGTAATCGGATGGGATGGAATGCACATTCTTTTATACATTCCACCCAACTATAAAGGGTTACGTGGAGGAGATCAACATTTGTGATCTGGGAAGGGTGGCCCGATGTAGGCCTCTTGGATTAAGACGCCAACATCACCGCAAGCGTCATCAGCTGCTTTCACTTCCGCAGTATCAAAACCAACAAGCAATCCCACTATACCTGAAGCTGCTGAGCAAACAAGGCCGGGAGGTCCAAAGAGAGCGCAGACTCCAGCGAGTGCGAGGGCAACACCTGATACTGCGATTCCCTGGTCTTCGACTTGTATTGTTGCACATTCAGATAGGTTCCATACAAACCCATACCAGACAGCAGTTACGTTACTTCCCGCGTAGCAACTATCAACTGCTAGTGCCTTTGACCTCGACTGCTGGTTCGAAGGACGGAAGGAGCGCTGTGCGTAAGTGAGAGCGTTGTATTTGCCTACACTGCTAGTAACATTGCTACTATCTGTTGAGCTCAGACAACCATCTGTTTTGTAAAGAGGGTTAATAACTATCAGGTAGTTTGAATCTATCGCAAGATAGTTTGAACCTTCAACAATCCAAAAAGGGTCACTACTACCGCTTGGTGCTTATCTCCAGCGGGAGGAGAAAGGGGGCCTGGAGGGCACGATGGCGGGCGCTTAACGTAAGGATTTGTCGGCACATTTTCTTTTGCTGATCTCGTTCCTTGCGCCGTAGAATAAAGATGTGTTACGATAAGATACGAAGAAGATACGTTTTGTTTTACAGTTGCAGCA
>CAXUEY010000004.1:0-34004 GCA_964250225.1 uncultured Ktedonobacteraceae bacterium
GGTGTGGCTGAGCAACTGCTCTACATCATGCGCCAGCATGCCGAGTAGCTCCTGAGCAGCTGAATGAAGAAAGAAGTGTTTTCCTTCAAGCACGCGCAATTGAAATGCCCCCTGGGTGTGCTGGCTCCAGGCCGCCAGATGTTGGTAAGGGACACGTGGATCGCTCCTCCCACCAAACACGGAGATGGGACATGCCAGGGGCATCTCCTCCCTGTACCTATAGGTTTCACACACGGCAAAATCGGCCCGCAGTAAGGGTAGTAAGATCTCCATGAGTTCCTGATGCTGCAAAATTGCCTCTGGCGTACCTTCAAGCTGATGCAGCTCCTCTTTGAAGACGGCGTTCGCCAATTGATGCATCGGTGGATAAGGATTGGGAATATGGGGCGCTCGCGCTCCCGATACCCACAGACCCTCTGGCAACGATTGATAGCAACGACGCAGGTGGCGAGCTAGCTCAAAACAGACAAACGCCCCCATACTATGTCCGAAAAGCACATAGGGACGATCTAGTTGGGGCGCCATTTCCGCAGCTAACCATTCAACCAGCATGGAAAGCTGAGTAAATGGCGTTTGGGTGAGATACTGTTCCCGTCCCGGCAGCTGTACTGCGTTTATCTCAACTGTTTCTGGAAACGCCTGAGGCCAGTGTCGATAAATTGAAGCGCTACCACCTGCGTAGGGTAGACAAAAGATACGCAGGCGTGCAGCTGGTCTGGGCTGGAAGGGAATGATCCACTGGCCAGGAGAAGCAGGACTCACCGTCATACCGGTACCTCCTCTGAAGAGGCGCGAGCTGTAGCCGCAGCGAACAGCCAGGGGGTCAGTTGACAATGCACGCGCTCATACTCTTCAATCGCCTCTTGATGCGAGAGCGTCCAACCAATATTATCTAACCCTTGCAGCAGAGCCTGTTGCCTAAAACTATCGATCACAAAAGGGTAGCTCTGTGTACCCGGCGCGCGGATCATGGCCTGGTAGAGGTCAATCGAGAGCATATATCCATCGTGCTGCCCGGTTTCATCTAGCAAGAAGCGCACCGTCTCCGCTGGCAAGACAATCGGGAGGATACCGTTATTAAAGCAGTTATTGTAGAAAATGTCGGCAAAACTTGGGGCAATGATGGCTTTGATGCCGTAGTCATGCAGCGCCCAGGGCGCATGTTCACGCGACGAACCACACCCGAAGTTCTCTCGGCTGAGAAGGATACTTCCTCCCTGGTAACGTGGTTGGTTGAGTACAAAGGTCGCGTCTGGTTGGCAATCGTTCGCGAGATATCGCCAGTTAGCAAAGAGGGCCTTTTCAAAGCCCGAACGCTTGATGGTTTTCAAAAAACGCGCTGGAATAATGTCATCTGTATTGATGTTGGTCCGATCCAGCGGGATAACCAGGCCCGTATGGCGGGTAAATGCTTCCATGAGTGTACTCCTTTCGCTAAGCGTGGTGCTCGCGTGCTCTAACTGGCATCCGCAAGTTCACGAATATCCACAAAATGACCCGCTATCGCCGCAGCCGCGGCCATCGCCGGACTGACCAGGTGTGTACGTCCTCCCGCTCCCTGGCGCCCCTCAAAATTGCGGTTACTGGTCGAGGCGCAGCGGTCGCCAGGGGAGAGGTGATCTCCATTCATGGCAATGCACATACTGCACCCGGCTTCTCGCCACTCAAAGCCAGCGGCACGGAAGGTATCGGCCAGACCTTCCTCTTCCGCCTGGCGGCGTACACGGGTTGAACCAGGTACCACAATGGCTCGTACAGAGGGAGCAACCTTGCGCTTGTGGAGATAGCGGGCTGCATTGCGTAGATCCTCTATTCGCGAGTTGGTACAGGAGCCGATAAAAATGGTATTGATTGCAATATCCTGAATCGCCTGACCCGGCGTGAGTCCCATATACTCTAATGCTCGGAGATAACTCTGCTGCTTGATGGGATCGCTCTCTTGCTCAGGATCGGGAACTACTCCGGTGATATCGCTGACCATAGCTGGATCAGTGCCCCAGGATACCTGTGGGGGCAGGTCGGTGAGATCCAGCTCATAGACTACATCGAATTGGGCATCGGGTTCGCTAACAAGCGTGCGCCAGTAGGCAATAGCCTGCTCCAAGCGCTCTCCTGTAGGCGCAAACGGACGATGTTTCACATACGCGAAGGTTGTTTCGTCCGGGGCGATCATGCCAGCACGCGCGCCCGCTTCAATTGCCATATTGCAGAGCGTCATGCGTTCTTCAATGGAGAAATGGGTGACAATGGAACCGCTGAACTCGATAACATGCCCTGCTCCAACGCTGGTGCCCAGTTTGCTAATGCACGCTAGCGCGACGTCCTTGCCTCCTACACCAGGAGGCAAGGATCCCTCAAGGCGAATATTCATCGTTTTTGGCTTGTGTTGCAGCAAACACTGGGTTGCCAGCACATGCTCAACCTCGCTTGTCCCAATACCTATCGCGAAGACACCAAGCGCACCATGCGTTGAGGTATGGGAGTCGCCGCACACCAGGGTCATCCCGGGCAGCGTCAAGCCAAGCTCTGGGCCGATGACATGAACAATCCCTTGATCTTCATCGTTCATCGCATAGAGGGGAACCTGAAAGTCCCGCGCATTTTGCTCCATGGTGGTAATACAGAGGCGGCTCTCTCGATCCACTACATCTAACATACGCCGCCCCATCACCGTTGGCACATTGTGATCGATCACAGCAACGTTGGCCTCTGGTCGATGGATACCGCGCCTGGTTGCTCGTAAACCGGCGAAAGCTTGCGGAGATGTCGATTCATGGGTGAGATGGCGGTCAATATAGAGAATGGTTGGCTCTCCGGGTGTGTCACATACGACATGTGCATCCCAGATTTTTTCAAAAAGGGTTCCAGACATAGATTTCTCTCCTGATTATACAGTAAAAACAAACACATTGCATGAAGACAGAGGTGAGCGTGGAGAAGCACCTCCTTTCTTGCTCAGCGACTATGCGCTAGCTGGTTCGTTGAGCAAATAATGTTCTAACAATGCACGAATACGGACGCGCGCCCGATGAAGCAGTACCCGCTGATACGTTTTGGAGATATGATACGTGCGGTACACTTCCTCAGCACTCTGCTCTTCAAGCACGCGCAGAATGAGAATGTTGCGTAATGGGAGCGGAAGTAACTCTAAGGCACCCTCGATATTTGTATACAACTCTTTCACTAGAAGATACTCTTCCGGCTGCATTGCGCGTTCCTGACAAAAGAGAAGCTTCTGAAAAAGCGGAGAGGAGTTCCCGGTAGGATCTGCTAATTCACCGTCAATAGCCGCTTCATCCTCTTCTCCTTCTCTAAAAGATGTGAATACAGAGGAGAAAGGGGCACAGCGTTTTTCACGGGCACCGCGTTTCTGGGCACAATTAACCAGGATGCTAAATATCCATGTACGTAATGTGCATTTCCCTTCAAATCGCTGTAGACTCTGAAAAACGCCCATCCATGCCTCTTGAACGACCTCTTCCGCTACCTCCTGGTTGGAGACATGACGGAGTGCGCGATGTAGCATTGCATGGTAATAACGACGTAGCAAGGTAATGTAGGCATCTTCATCGCCTCTGCGCAACGCCGCCAACATAAGCTCCTCACCAGGAAAGGTTTCCCCCGGTGAAACAGAAGCGGCTTGCGGTGCTTCTATAACCGCAGTTATACCACTCGTATAGGAATGATGCGTCAATTCTCTCATAAAAGCCTGCCAGTTTTTGATGCTCTAAAAAGAGCACTGCTTTTTTTGTAAGTTGCCGGGACTTTCTCTGGTCTGGCAACCT
Organism: uncultured Ktedonobacteraceae bacterium; assembly: GCA_964250225.1. Taxonomy (GTDB): domain Bacteria; phylum Chloroflexota; class Ktedonobacteria; order Ktedonobacterales; family Ktedonobacteraceae; genus Paraktedonobacter. The sequence goes on from CAXUEY010000004.1 coordinate 3,786, forward strand.
AACCTATGGGATACGATAGTCAAATACAACTATTGGTGAGATTCTGCCTTTAGGACAAACTATAATGAATATTGCCAATGCTTGTCATGATCCCTTCCCCCCATTTTTATGCTCCAAAAATACGCTGGAGAGAGACTGTCAGGACGTCCTTTTTTCTCTCAAAACGGCACTTTTTTGTAACGCTTTCCTCTTTGCTATAACAACCTTGCTAAAGAAATCCTCTCCTACTCTTTTAAGAGTAGGATCGCCCGCGCAGAAATACGATGCCAGTAGCATGACGATCACCTTTCTCCTGGCTATGCTTATTGATACAGGAGGCTCAGAGATTTTCTCTTGCCCTTGCTTTCCTGGCGTTGTATGCCAGATCCACTGAAGATTTTTTTATCGAAAGGAAGCGAAACATGAACGAGAACCCGGAAAACGCTGATAACACAACCTACAATGTTGTCTTCAACCATGAAGAGCAGTACTCACTCTGGCCAACCTACCTGGCTTTGCCGCTGGGTTGGCAGACGGCGGGGAAGCAAGGGACAAAAGCAGAGTGCCTGGGCTATATCAAAGAGGTGTGGACAGATATGCGCCCGCTGAGCTTGCGTAAAAAGATGGAGGTAGCCTCTCTCTAAAGATTCGCGTGGCTGAAATACTCCATTCGCAGCATTTCAGCCACTTTTTTTATGGTGTACTTCGTCGCGACATTCCTCAAAAACGCCAAAATCACACTGCGCGGGCGTGCAAGCGTGTCGCGTAGGAAAGAGAGAGGACCTATGGCAGAAGCTCTCGTTGATCACAAGGCTCTGGCCAGCTGGACACAAACATTACACCCTTCGCCATTGCAAAATCTCCTTGCTATCGGCAGCGACAATCTCATTTCATTTGCTCTGGGACTTCCCGCCAGAGAGTTTTTCCCGCTTGAGACATTTCAACAGGCTGTACAACATGTGCTGGCAAGCGGACCTGATGCTTTGCAATATGGATCTACTACCCGTCGCCTCAAGCAACAGATTGTGCATATAATGCAGCTCAGAGGGATATCCTGTCGAGAAGAGCAGATTTTTTTAACGGCTGGCGCTCAGCAGGGACTGAGTTTGTTAACCCACCTGTTACTCGATCCGGGTGGCCAGGTAATCACGGAAACGCTCACCTATACTGGTATTCTCCGTGTTATTGCACCTTTCCATCCTGAAATCGTAACCGTCCCTACAAGCAAGGAAGAAGGGATCGATCTCCATGCACTTGAACGGTTTTTGCAAACAGGTGCACGTCCAGCTTTTATCTACCTGGTGGCCGATGGACATAATCCCCTGGGCCTGCGCCTCTCACAAGAGAAACGCCAGTACCTGGCCGAGCTTGTCAGGCGCTATCGCGTTCCCTTGATTGAGGATGACCCGTATAGTTTTCTCGCGTATGAGCCACTGCTCCCCCCCATTCGAGCATTAGAAGAGCACCAGGTGTTCTACGTTGGCTCGCTCTCAAAGGTGCTTGCGCCAGCTCTCCGCATTGGCTGGATTGTCTTGCCAGAAGATTTGAGCAGCAAAATGAGTGCAGTCAAAGAGGCTATAGACCTGGATGTCGCGACCTTTGCTCAGCATGTTGCCACCGAGTTTCTGGATCGTGAAGATGTACCAGTTCATCTCCGTACACTCCAGAACGGTTATCAACAACGGCGCAATCTCATGCGCTCAGCGTTGCAACGTTACTTACCTCCAGAGATCTCGTGGCAACAACCAGAGAATGGGATGTACTTCTGGTTAGAACTGCCCGCCTTCGCCGATACAAAAGCATTATTGGAGCAGGCCATTACCAACGAGGGCGTGGCTTTTATGCCAGATTATGCCTTTTACGCTGGGAAAGGAGCGTGTACTTCGGCTGGCTTGAGGATTTGTTTTTCGTATTGCCCTTTAGACAAGATCGAGGAAGGGATTCACCGCCTGTCTCGCCTGCTTGCTAAAACGTACTTCTGACTTGCAGGTAAAGACAAGCTCTGCGGTAGCATCCTTTTTGGCGCAATGAGAAGGAAGTGGCTGGCTGGCTCACCAGGAGCTGCTTTCATGTGAGAGGAGCTAACAGCACATGACCGATTTTGAAACCGTACGCATTTTTGATACAACCCTGCGCGATGGAGAACAGTCTCCTGGCGCGACCCTGACCACCGAAGAGAAGCTCGAGGTAGCCACACAATTAAGCGCACTGAATGTGGATGTCATCGAGGCTGGTTTTCCGGCTGCCTCGCCTGGTGATCTTGCCGCAATCAAAGAGATCGCCTACCATGTGCGTGGTCCGGCAGTTGCAGCACTGGCTCGGGCCAGTTATACCGATATCGACGCGGCCTGGGAGGCGGTTTGCGATGCCAGGCATCCGATGATCCATGTCTTTCTAGCAACTTCAGAAATCCATTTAAAACATAAACTCAAACTCACCCAGAAAGAGGCCATACAGCAGATCAAGTCAATGGTCGCATACGCCCGTAATCTCTGTCCAACCGTTGAGTTCTCTGCGGAAGATGCCACGCGGAGCGACTGGGACTACCTCTGCCGCGTGTGTGAAATCGCTATTCAAGCGGGAGCTACTACCCTCAATCTGCCAGATACCGTTGGCTATACCACCCCGAGCGAGTATACCGATCTGTTCAATTATGTCCGGGCGCGTGTTCCCGGCATTGAGGATGTAATCTTGAGCGCCCACTGCCATAACGACCTCGGTATGGCTACGGCCAATACGCTCGCGGCCATTCAAGCCGGGGCACGCCAGGTTGAAGTGACAGTAAATGGCCTGGGTGAGCGCGCGGGCAATACAGCCATTGAGGAAGTTGTCATGGCGTTACGTACACGCTCGGAGCGTTTTGGCCAGCTTGCAACAAGAGTCGATACGCGAGAATTTGTCAGAACCAGCCAGCTTGTCAGTCGTTTAACCGGTATCCCTGTGCAGCCGAATAAAGCAGTCGTTGGGATAAACGCCTTCTCACACGAGGCGGGTATTCATCAGGATGGTATGCTCAAGCATCGCCTGACTTACGAGATTATGACTCCCCAATCAGTGGGGTGGGATCATACCAGGTTGGTTCTTGGGAAACATTCTGGTCGTCATGGATTAGATAAGCACTTGCGCCGGTTGGGCTTCTGTTTGACCGCGAGCGAGATGAAAGGAGCCTACCGCCATTTTATTCATCTGGCCGATCAGAAAAAGCATCTGACCGATGCGGATCTGATCTATATTGCCGAGGTCGTTCAAGCGACACCGGCTGCTGTGTAAAGCTCAATCGTTTTCTGACACGGGGAAGCTGTTGAACGATCATAACGCTGTCCTCTCGCGATAACAAGAAGCCTGGCCATCTTATGGGAGAAAGCTACAGGATGGCCGGGCTATCTAATCTGTCTCCCCCTGAACTTCCACTCCTTCTCCTCCTCACTTTCCCCTCTTCGGCCCTCTCCGTAAGTGCAACAATCACCAAAGCTGCTCATCAATGCCAAGAAAATGCCAAGATTTTTTTAAGGCTGGACCCATATACTTCTTTCCAGATAGAGCAGATATATTTTATGAAAGATTTAGCTTGTTGTGGCATACGCTCCGATTGGATTTTTCCATCTATTCTTGATGAATGGCAAATGAAAGGTAAGCGATGAGAAAAGGCATGAAAACATTTTTGCGTGACTGGCCGTGCTGGCCGAGATCCTCGTCGGCCACGATCCAAAACACTCTTAGCTGTCTCGCATCTGGGCGATGGGCGATTTCAGGGCCACGCGGCGAGACAGTTGGCCGAGAGCAGATCTTCGCTGATGAGTTTGCCGACTTCATCGGAACGTGCTACTGCGTCCCGACGACGAATGGTACCTCTAGCCTGGTGGCCGCACTTGAAGCGCTGGATATCGGTATGGGCGATGAGGTAATTGTTCCCGGCGTAACCTGGGTCGCCTCAGCTTCGAGTGTCCTGACGGTCAATGCGCTTCCCATCATTGTAGATATCGATCCAAAGACTCTTTGTATCGACCCCGCTGCGATTCGGGCTGCCATTGGGCCCCGCACCCGAGCCATTTCTATTGTTCACCTGTACAACAGTGTATGTGATCTGGACGCGATCACCGACCTCTGTCGCGCTCACGGTCTGGCTCTGATCGAGGACTGTGCCCAGGCACACGGTGCTGCCTGGCGTGGCCGTCGTGTGGGCGGCTGGGGCGACATCGGAGCCTTTAGCATGCAGCAAACGAAGCTGCTGACCGCCGGGGAGGGTGGTGCCGCCGTCACGAACGACAACCATCTCTATCGCCGCCTTTATCAACTCCGCTCCGATGGGCGAAGCCGAGTCTTCACGCCTGAGCCAGGCGAAATGGAGCTTGCTCTCATCGGCGAGATGATGGGGTCTAATTTCTGTATGTCGGAAATCACCGCCGCTGTGCTCTCTGGCCAGCTCCTGGAGTTACCCGGCCAGAACGCGCATCGAGCACGAAGTGCCGAGCGGCTCACAACGCTCCTGGCTGCTATCCAGGGGGTACATCCCATCGAGGCATTGCCTCAGGTGAGCGAGCGCACTCACTATTACTACACGTTCCACATAGACCGTGACGCTTTCAATGGGGCCGATGCTTCGACGGTCTGCGCAGTCCTGCGGAGGTTGACTGGTGCACCATTCCAGACTATCTATCCTCCTCTACCGCAGCATCCGCTCTTGAAGCCCCAGACGAAACGTCGGTTCGCGTCTATTCACGGCCTGGAGAACCTGACGAAGACGCGACTCCCGGAGGCCGAGCATGCCTATGAAGAAATAGTGACGCTTCACCATCGCGCGCTGCTGGCTGCTCCCGAAAATATAGATGTGCTCGCCGAGGCTCTGGCGTATATTCAGGAGCAGGGGAGCGAACTCCTCTGCGAAAAGTCTGAGTTCCTGGTGAATCCATTGTAACTCCAAACCCTGCCATTTCCTTATGAGATTGGAAGTGATTACCATGAGATCTGGAAGCACGCCTGTGGCTCAATGGACATCCCCTGATGTCCGCACCATGCTCACCGCCGCATTGCCCTCGCGCATCGTCATCGTCGGCGGTGGGATGGCGGGCCTCGAAGTTGCGGCTCGTTTGTCCTCTGAAGGAGTTGAAAACATTGTCGTCCTCGAAGCCGGACCGGTTGGTGATCTTCGTCACAACAACATGGCTACAACTGCCGACGCTGCCTTGCGTTCCTGGCTCATTCCAGAGACTGATCCCTACTTCGCTTGCCCATGGCGGTCAATCAATCCGCCACACTACACCGGACCGTCCGGGCTGCGACGCCGTTTAGGTGGCCGTTCACTGTATTGGTACGGCGTCGCCCTTCCTGTGGACCCCTGGGCGCTTCTTGATGCGACCGCCTGGCCTCGCGAAGTAGTTGTGGACCTTGTGGAGTCCTGGCTTGGTGGTCCCGGCTTGTACGACCTCACTCGTGACATGCTTGCCAGGTGGAAAGGGGACATACTTGAGACCGACGAGACGGCTTCGGTGATGTCGATCTGCGGCCTGCTACTCCGTCCCACTCCGCGAGCTATCTGCCATGGGCGTTCTGCTTCTGATCATTGGTATGCTTACTCGCCATTGGATGCCTGGCGTGATCCGGCGACTGGCACGCTTACATCAGCTCCCGACGGTGTGATGCTTGTGACTGGGGCGCGCGTGGAGCAGCTTGTTATAAAGGACAAGCTGATCGGGCTAGCGGTATCCGCCGACGACGGAATCCCAGCAATACACGTGCCTGCTACCATTGTCGTACTTGCTGCGGGGACACTAGAGAACACCCGCCTCGCAATTCAGGCGCTTACTGCTGCTGGAGCACTCGAAGCACCACGGCTCCGGGGAATCTCGGACCACATTGTCCAGGGCTTTTTCCTACGGCTTCCAGCCGCTGACGGCACTGCCCTCACTGGAGTTCTTCCGTGGGGATCTCACTACGCTTCCTGTGAAGCATCCGCCCGCTCGAATCTCTTCATTGATATCTCCTGGCAGGGAAGAGATATGGTCCTGGTCGATGTGCGCGTCACCGGGGAACAACTGCCAGATGACCAGAACTGGGCCGAGTGCGAGATCGATACCTCGCCCCCATGGGGATTGAGCGTCCACGCCACCCCCTCTCGGACAGACTGGACCGTTATCAATGCACAACGCATGCTCCTCCAAAGCGTATGGGACGTTGTCGCAACTGCGACCGGGCGCCGGGCATCCACCCTGGACTTTGGCGAGTTCGAGAATCCAACGCGGACCAACGCCTACATCCTCCCAGAGCTCATTCAACAGACGGAATTGGGCGTGCCGCTGACGTGGTCCAGCTATCTTGGCGTGGAGGACCATGAAGCCGGAACGCTTCCGCTCAACGATGTGCTCACGTCCGACCACGAGTTCGCAAAAATAGACGGCCTCTTCGCTGCCGGACCTTCCACATTCCCCCGTATGGGGGCGGCAAATCCTACATTGACCACACTCGCTTTAGCGCGGCGCCTGGCGCATGTGCTAGCGGATCGAGTAACCAGGGGCTGTGCCCAGGAGTTTATCTGATGAAAAGCATTACCAACAGAAGGGCATCGGCGTCGTTATCTGCATTGCAGCGGCGCCTGCTGATCGCTGAACACAACCCGGACGAGAACTGGCTCAACCTGGCGGAAAACGTTCCTCAGTGGCCTGTCGGCGAGGAACCAGAAGCGCGTGTGGCTTTTGCCGGACCTGAAGCCTACTGCTATGCGCGATCACAAGGAATCCCTGAACTGATCGAGGCCATTGTGGACCGGGAAACAGCGGCCTCAGCAAGTAGTTTTATACAGCCTGAGAACGTTGCTATCTCGGCAGGGGGAATGCACGCTCTGGGCATTGTACTGCGCGAATGCATGGCGCGTGGATATCGTAAAGCTATCTACGCCATCCCGACGTTTATCGGTGTGCATAGCGCTATGGTGGCCGCTGGATTATCAGTATGTCCCCTGCCGCTCACTTTCACCGAGGCTGATTGGAACCTGCTAAGCGCGGCTTGTACCGAACCGTTGATAGTGTATCTCAATTTGCCTCATAATCCCACCGGACATATTGCCACACGACCCTACCTGGCAATGCTTGCCGAGTTCGCAGCCACACACGAGGTCATGGTGGTGTACGACGCGGTGTATGACTCTTTTGTCTTTGGAGAGGATAGTGTGCCGACGCCCATCGACTGGGCGGTCAGCAGTTCCAATGTCATCATTGTCAATTCAATGTCCAAGAACTTCGGTCGCCCAGGTGATCGCATCGGGTGGATCATCGCGCGTGAAGATGTCATCGACCGCGTTCTACCACGTATCGAGTGGGAAGCTGTTTGCATCAATCCCAGGGCCCAGTTGACGGCTGCATCCATCATACGCAAGGGGAATGGCCCATTAGTCCAGGCCGTGCAGAACGGACGCGAGGCATTTCGCCAGAGCGCCCAGGATCATCCGGTCCTCAACGTTGCCCTTCCCGCGGGAGGTACCCAGCTCTGGCTCGACCTGGGTGTCGGCGATATTGAAAGCGTGGCCGATTACGCACTTATGAAGCACCATGTGATCTTGACGACATCGGCGAACTACGCGCCCAATCTCCAGGGTTTTATCCGCTTTCCCACGGGGCTCCCTTCCGCACTTATCATACAAGGCGTCCAAAAGATTGAGCGCATTCTAAGTGAATGGGGGCAGCGATGAGCAGAACAAAGAATCAACATGACACACGCTCTATCGCTATGGAGACCCTCGCAACCATACTCGGTATCTCTTCGGCAACCCTCACCTGGGGAATCCATTGTATCGCAGAACACCTGTCTCACATCCCCTGTGCTGCCGATACAATTTCAACTCGTGACTTGCCTGCTCATCTTGGGACTCAGGCGCTCTCCTGGTTCGCGACTCTTCCTGAAGCTCCTGCATATCTCCAGGTAGATCCCGTCATCGAATCGAGAGTAGTCCATTACCTGATGGCGGAATCGGAGGCCGTGGTGGGCGATCTCCTCGCTGTAGGCAGCGGGCTGGTATCCTGCGATGTACAGGCAGAACGCGATGGCGTTGAAAGTGGTGCCCTTATGTCGCCCGGAGTTATGAAAGCCCTGCTGGCGGCAACGGCCCATTCACATGGGCGGAGCACAAGAACACTCAAGAGCGTCTCCGCATTGTTTGTCGAGCAGGCCGCCGCATACCCGGACCGACAAGCGCTTGACTGCGTCGATGCAACCATGACGTTCGCAACCCTTGAGGTCCGCACAAGGGTTCTCGCCCGACGGCTTGTAGAACGTGGGGTTGGCCGAGATACCATTGTTGCGGTCGTCGCTCCACGAGAAACAGCCCTGGTTGAGGCGCTTCTTGCCATCTGGCGCGCGGGTGCAGCCTTTCTGCTCCTCGACCCTCACGAGCCTCGCGACCTCACCCGCTATAAGCTTGAGGCCGCCAGAGCGCGTCTCATTATGTGCCATCCCGCCTTTGCCTCCGAGTGGAACCACGCGGAGCAGCCTCTTCTCATTCTGGACAGCGCTTCCCTCTCCGAGGATACCGAAGACTGTGCCCTGCCGGAAGTCACAGGGCACGATCTAGCCTATGTGGTTTTTACGTCAGGGTCGACTGGCCGTCCTAAAGGGACAATGATCGAGCATGGCGGGCTCGCAGAGCACATCGCTACTCAACTCGCTCCCCTCTATGATGCGGTATCAATGCCTGGCGCTGCCCTCCGCGTTGGCGGGGCCGCTCCGGTGAGCTTCGACTCATTCATTGATCAGGTATTGCCAATGGTCGCTCTCGGCCACACCCTTGTTTTGTTCGATGAGCATGGACGCGTCACACCCGACAGTTTCCTCGACCGAGGTCCGTCCTCGGTCGACGTCGTTGACTGTACTCCCTCGCAATTGACTGTTCTTGTGGATCAGGGGCTGCTGGAACGCCAGGCACCTCTGAGCCTCATCGTATTCGGCGGCGAGAATCCCAACCAGCACACATGGGACCGGGTGCGAAAAAGCGGGGTGCCTGCTACCAGTATCTACGGGGCCACCGAGTGTACGGTCGGGTCAATGGCCGCCCACGTCCACGAAGGCGGACAAATCAGCCTCGGCTTCCCGTCTGGATCAGCAAGTGTGTATGTGTTGGACGAGTCTGGACACGTTGTGCCGCCGGGAATTGTTGGAGAGATCTACCTGGCGGGCCCCGGAGTTGGCCGAGGATTTACCGGCTCGCCGCGCGAAACTGCTCACGTGTTTGTCCCGGACCCTTTCAGCCAGTGCCCTGGGTCTCGCATGTACCGCACAGGTGACCTGGCAAGCATGGGCTCCTGCGGGTGCTTGTACTTCTGTGGACGCCGCGATGACCAGGTCAAGGTCCGGGGCTTTCGCGTCGAACCCGGCGAGGTGGAGGCCGCGCTCACTTCGGTGCCTGGCGTCCACCAGGCAGTTGTCATTCCTGTTCCCTATCGCGGCGCGGCGACTCATCTCGTGGCCTTTCTGGTCGGCTCGCCAGACCTGGCCTGGCCGAAAATCAGGCAAAGTATCGCCCACCGTCTTCCTGCCTATATGCTGCCCGCGCGCGCGATCCAATTGGATGCTTTACCGCTCACACACAATGGAAAGGTCGACCGCCTGGCCCTGGCGAATTTGGACACTGTCGCGTCTTGCTCGTCTGCTCCTGAACTGCCAGCCAACGATCTTGAGAAGCGGGTTCGCGACATCTGGCAGGATGTCCTGAAGCGTGAGTCGGTTGGCGTTGTCGATAACTTCGAGGCTATTGGTGGCCACAGCCTGACAATCATAGAGATTATCAGGCGGCTCCAGGCTACCTTCCCTCACCACTTCGATGTCAGATCCGCCCTCGCTTCCCAGACGGTCCGTGAGATGGCCGCCGTGCTGGTACAAGCCGAAAATTCTCTCAGATAGGAGTAACCATGATCGGAAAACTACAATCTCGCCCTAAACAGTTGCTGACCGATTGGAACTCGCGCGAAATCGATCTTGGAGGAGTCACGTACCCGTACTATTTTGGTTACGACTGCCTACCACAACTCGCCGACGCGCTTGTCAGCTTTGAACCAGACCTGATCCTGCTCGTTACCGATGACAATGTGTTCAAGCTCCACGGAGCTGACCTGCTGGCTTCGCTCACCCCCCTTGTGCGAGTCGAGGTACTGAGCACCACTCCAGGGGAGGGAGCCAAGTCAAGTCAGATCCTGACGGCCCATCTGGAGCGCGCTATCGCAGTGGGGGCAAGCCGTCGCTCTCTGGTCGTCTCCTTCGGGGGTGGGGTTCCCGGCAATCTGGCAGGTGTGATTGCCGCACTGTTGTACCGGGGTATCCGCCTCGTCCACATTCCTACCACGACTATGGCGGCTATGGACTCCACCATTTCGCTTAAACAAGCTATTAATAGTGCCAGGGGTAAAAACCACATTGGTACCTATCATGTCCCAGAATGCGTCATCAGCGATGTCAAGTTGATGCAGACCCTCCCCGACCGTGAGATCAGATCCGGGCTGAGTGAGGCCATCAAAAACTGCCTTGCGATCCGTCCAGAGGATATTCCACAGATGCGAATGCTTCTTGCCTCGGGTCAGTTCACCTCGTCCGAGTCGCTCTTGTGGCTTCTGGACAAGGGTATTCAGGCGAAAACAACTGTCACGATGGGCGACGCCCGCGAACAGCGAGGTGGGCTGATCCTGGAATACGGGCACACGGTAGGTCACGCCATTGAGATATGCGACCACAAGCTCAAAGGAACGGGGAGTATCTCGCATGGAGAAGCGGTGGCTTTGGGTATGCTCGCCGCCGCGCATATCTCTTCAACATGGTGCGGCCTGTCCGCAGAGGTTGTGCGTCTCCACTACGAACTACTCGTTGACCTGCTAGGCGCCCCGGCGACGATCCCGGAAGGTGTTACCGTCGAGCAGGTGATGCAACGGATATTGGTGGATAATAAGCGCGGATATTTCAAGGTAGCGCAGAACGAGGTGGCTATGGTCCTCCTCCGTAGCCTGGGAAACCCGGCTACGACAACGTTCCTTCCCCTGGTCGCTGTTCCTTTGGCTCTCGTTGAACAGAGCGTTGAACATCTGATGTCCCCTATGGAAAGGAGGAAATATGAGCAGCAGTGAGCTTGTAGAGAACACAAGGAAAATCTGGGAGGAGGCGCTGAAGATCCCCGTGAAGGACACCACCGACTTCTTCTGGGAGGGCGGCCATTCATTTATGGCGCTTGATATTATCGTCCAAACTGGAGAGGTGCTGCACGCTCAGGTTCCGCTGCGGTTGCTGTTCGACCACTCCCGCTTCGATGACTTCGTCGCGGCCCTTGAAGATCTCATACATGCGGAGAAGGGCCAATGATGCACATCGAATTCACCCGACCTGCCAATCATAGCCAGCGGGAAGATCAACATACGCGAACTTTCCGGCGCTCCAGGTACGAGGAGACCACTCATGGATAACACATTGATCGCTCCTGCATCCTTTCAGCAGATTGATCTCCTGCGTCAGATCAGCGAGCTTCCGGTATCTGCCGAGCAGTTCGATAGTGTCATGGTGTTCCAGCTTAATGGATGTTTGAACGTGCCCGCGCTAAGTGGCGCCATTGAGGATCTCGTGGAACGCCACCCGGCGCTTCGCACGACGATACACGCAACAGAGTCTGGCTTAAGGCAGGAGGTCAGTGCCGGACTGGTGCACCCGGTTATGGTCTCCCAAGCTGGGGAAACGAGCGTCGCGGAGGTAGTTCACGCGGCCCATGCCGCGCGGCTCTCCCCTGCCGAGGCAGCATCTGGAACTCCCCTTTTTCGCGCGGACATCGTTGTGCTCTACGATACGCATCTGCTCATTCTGAAGGTTCATCACCTCATTTCAGACGGCTGGTCGGATGCTGTCATGCTCCGCGATCTGTCGGAGTTCTACCGGGCTCGATTCGATAAACGCTCACCTGATCTCCCGAAACTCTCCCTGACCTACGCTGACTTCGCCCGGCAACAGCATGCGGACTGGCCCACGCTGCGAACGCGAGTCGTTGAACACTGGGCAACCCGGCTCGATGGCTATGCAGCAGACTATGTGGCCTGGCCCCGCCCTGCTGAGACGCCAGATGACCCGTATGAGTGTAAAGTTATTACGCGAAACGTGGACACCCGCGCAACTCGCGGAGTCTGCTGGTCCGCTCGAACCGGTCGTGTGACCCCTTTCCTGGTTCTCCTGGCTGCCACAGTGATGGCTATCGGAGATGTGACCGGCCAGTACGACCTGCTTGTCGGGTCGAACATGGCGAATCGCGAGGCCTTCGAAAAGCGCGATGTCATCGGCTACTTCACCAATACGCGCCTGATGCGCATCCATTTGGCTGCCGACATGAACGTGGAAACCGCTGCAACCGTCGTTCGCGAGCAGTGGCTCGCGGGTGATGATTTCCGAGATGCCTACATTGACCAGGTTCTCGCTACTCTGGGTCGCCCCAGCGTCATAAAGATTGATGCTTTTGATCTGCTCCCATCGCTTGCCCAGGTTGGAAGGCTTGACCTCCCCGATATCATGGCGAGCAGCGTCCACTCGTCATTCGACTCTGGCCGGTTTCGCCACTGGCGTGACCTGAACATCACCTGGATACCAGATCAGGGCGGCTTTCGTAACGAGATCAGACACCGCCTGGCTGCCGTCGACCATGAGACGGCCACGGCCATTGCTGAGCGTACTATTACCCTCGTAACTCAGTTAGCTGGGAAGGAAGCGTCCATATGATTCCTCTATTCGACGCTCCAACACAGAACTGGCCAGCGTGGCTCAAAGCGTCGGCCGCTGCCATTCGGTTGAGCGTGCTCACCCACGGCGCAGCGGCGATCCGTGGCCTTCCGCTCAAAGATCCCGTCAACATGGTCCAGGCCAGAGACGCTCTCAACGTTCGCCCCTTTCACTCGGCAGAACGATTTGCACATCGGCAGGAGGAGGAGAACGACATCGTCTCGCCTATTCGCTGGCCGGCAGAGCGGGAACTTTGCCCTTACCAGGAGGAAGCTTTCAGCATGGTGGTACCGGGCATCGTCCTCACCGGGTGTATTCGGCCCCCAGACAACTGCGGAGAGGCCTTGCTTAGCGACGCGCGCCAGATATCCAGCTACCTGCCACGGGATCTCGACGAGCGAGTCAGGACCCATGGCTGGGTAATGACTCGCGTCTTCCACCCCCGCTTTGGCATATCCTGGCAAAACGCGTTTGGCTGTCTGAACCGCGAAGATCTGGCGTCTCTCCTCGCCTGTGAGAGGATAGCTCATGAGTGGCTCGACGACGGTACCTTACGCACCTCACGACAGCGGCCAGCCTTCCGCATCCATCCCATAACTGGCGAGGAGTGCTGGTTCAATCAGATGGCCTTCCTGAATCAGGGGAGCATGGAGCCTCGAGAAAGGGAACTACTATCACTGGCCTTTGGCGACGATCTGCCCGTAGACACCGCGCTGGGCGACGGACGACCGCTCTCCGCACTGGATCTTCTGGCTATCCAGGACGCCTACGACGCGACCACGACGAGGTTGAGATGGCGGGCTGGAGATTTGCTCATCGCGGACAATCTCCTCACCGCTCAGGGTAGGTGCTCCTTCACTGGAAGTGCAGAATATTGGGTTGCCTTTGGCGATCCCATACCATTCCACCCGCCCATTAGAGAAACGAGTATTAAAAGCATGATGAAAGCGAGTACAGTACTATGACAACACTAGAACACCGGCTCACCGAGGCGATGCAGCCCGCCCGTAGCTACTTCCTGGCCCAGGTGATCGAGTTTGGTCTGCGCTCCGGACTCTTCGAACGGATCGAGAGCCACCCAGGGGAGCCTGTTACCGCCCTCGGGCACGCTCTGGGATATACAGTACCCCGGCTGACCGGGTTGCTCCGCTATCTCGCTGCCGAGGGGGTCGTCTTCAATGTCCAGGCGCCCTCACTGACCCAACGGGGACGAGATTTCATCCAGTTCAGACCGTGGTACGAACTACTGATTGGTGGCTATGGCTCAACCCTGCTCGAACTCCCCGCAGTTCTATCAGATCCAACGCACTACGCTTCGCGCAACGGTACGATGGTTGGCAAGGGAAGCTGCGGTATCAGCCGATATGACGCGATTCCGCTTGTGAAACGTTTGCTGGGGCTGCTTCCAGCGGACATCACCACTCTGGTCGATCTTGGCTGCGGCGACGGCATGTTCCTGCTCGATCTCTGCGAGACTGCTGATATGTGCGGCATTGGCGTCGACTCATTTGCACCAAGTATCGAAAGGGCCAAAAAAAAGGCCCTGGAGCGCGGACTCGCAGACCGCGTTAGCTTCGTGGCCGCGCAGGCGGAGGAATTCGTCCGTTCACTCCCCCCAGGTGGCATAGCTCCCTGCTTCATCGCGGGCTTCTCATTACAGGAGATTCTGGAGCAGAAAGGATATGACGCCGTCGTCTCTCTTGTCCGGACGGTGCTCGAACCTGAGGGGGCTCATCTTGTCGTGATTGAAGTCGATCATCGTCCCGAGGATCCCCGCATTATGCAGCATGGCCTCGGCCTCGCCTACTACAACCCGTATTACCTCATGCACCAGGTAACCGAGCAACGCCTGGAGGTGACGGAGTTCTGGCAGACGCTGTTCGTGAAGGCTGGTGTCGAGATGAAGGCTCTCTTCACTACCGATCCAGAGGTCGACTCCACTGGTTTAGAGCTTGGTTTCCTGCTGGCAGGCTCGATTGCTAAGGCCCCTTTGGAGTCTATAACACAGAAGGAGTATGCATGAAAACTCTCACGATGATCTGGGAGGGCAGAATGCGCCTGGTTAAAGCCCTACAACCGGCTGGAATGGCTCTCACGACCGGTCTCCTCGTCGCGTTTCTTGTGGATGCCGTAGTACCAGCCTCGCTCGCGCTTGCTCTGGGCAATATCATCTCCCATGTCCAGGTGACTACCAGCGGCGTTCTAGCTGCCATACTTTTGCCGCTGGCCTTCTTTGCAGGCGTGTTGATCCTTAGTCAACTGGCTGAGTCTATCATTCTGCCTGTGGAGTATCTGGTCGTGAACCGGGTCGATGGTGCACATCGAGCAGGACTGAGCCAGATGATCGCCGCAGTGCCCACCATCGAGGTTTTGGAGCAATCCGACGTTCACGCCATGATTCGCGAGGTGGAGGCTGATCCGCGGAACGGCTTCGAATGTACTCCCGGCCAGGGAGCTGTGGGGCAACTGCGTTGGCTCACCGGGCTGATCGGCATTGTCTTCGCCGGCATTGTCCTGGCTCGTTATTCCTGGTGGTTGCCGTTTGTGGTCATCCTGCCTGCAATCGTCAACAGTATAATACGCGATCACCAGAATGTCGTGGTGGCGCGCCTCTGGCAAAATGCCGTGGCAGGCGAACTCCACGCCGATGTCTGGCGAGAGGCCACTGTGTCGTCCGGGCCTGGCAAGGAGACACGAGTCTTCGGGCTGGCCCGCTGGATGGTGAAGCGCATGCAGGAGCACATTGCCGAAGCCAACATGCCCCTCTGGAATTACATCCACCGCATCATTATCGACGAATGGAGCCAACTGTTGCTGGTTGTGATCGGCCTGGTCCCGGCGTACCTGGTCGTCACACACGGCGTACTCAGCGGAACAACCACCCTTGCTCTCCAGGCCGTAGTGCTCTCAGCAGGCGCTGCCGTGTATCGCTATCTGGCAGCAAGCGATACCATGCACCACATTGCCAGCGGCGCGGCCATCCTGAACACAACGGAACGGCTGCGCAACATGCTGCATCCATCGGTCTCTCAAGAGGTTTCTTCCCGGCCCACCCACGCGTTACCGCAGGCTCCAGGTTGTCCTCTACCCAGGATAGTCTTCGATGAGGTCACATTTCACTATCCCCGGTCGAGCCGGATGATTCTTGACCACCTTACATTAGACATCTCGCCAGGCGAATCGCTCGCCCTGGTTGGGCTGAACGGATCTGGCAAGTCGACGCTGATTAAGCTGCTGACTGGCCTCTACACCCCAACGTCAGGACGTATTCTCATCGACGGCCAGGATCTCTCGGAACTCGATCTGGCCGCGTGGCGGGAAAGGATCGCTGTTGTATTCCAGGACTTCATCCACTATCCGCTATCGGCACAGGAAAATGTGACGTTCAAGAGCGACCGAGGCGCAGCCTCATTCCTCGATTCCACGACCGCCGATTCCGGTATCTCAAAGATTATTGACCGGCTGCCGCAGGGATGGAGTACTCCCCTTACTCGATCTCGCACAGGTGGTGCTGACCTGTCCGGAGGACAGTGGCAACAGGTTGCCCTGGCTCGCGCGCTGCATCGTGTGCATGAAGGTGCAGGTTTGCTCGTGCTCGACGAGCCTACTGCCCATTTGGACGTGCGTACAGAGGCAGAAGTGTTCGGGCGTCTGGGTGCTCTGCGGGGTAGAGCAGGACTTCTGCTCATCTCGCACCGTCTCGCCACGGTCAGGAACGCTGACCGTATCGTGTTGCTCGCAGATGGACGGATCGTTGAATCTGGCACGCATGACGAACTGATGGCCGTGCAAGGGCGATATCAGGAAATGTTCAACATCCAGGCCAGACGCTTTGCACAGGGGTATAACGACCATATCGAAGAAGGAGAGTGGTTATGAGAAAATACACCGCCTTGTGGTTTGATCTATTCGCCCTGTCCTGGCGGGGGGCCTCCGGTTTGACAGCCGGGGCCCTGGCGGTGACCTTTGGCGACATCATTGCGGTTGCTGTTTATGCAATCGGTCTCAGAGCTGTCGTAGACATGACCATCGCGCGGCAGGACAATCTCGCACTGTGGACAGCAGCCGGAACAGCTGTGATCTTCGCGCTGACAATGGTCCTGCGGGACATGAGGCTCAACCTGGTGGGGACCGTTGCCGACCGGGTGGGGCGACTTGAACTCAACCCGCGAATTCACGCCGACATTGCCGAGATCGACACGCTGGATCATCTAGAGCGACCGGAGTATCTCGATAGGGTCACTGTGGTGCGCGGCGCCTCTGGTGCACTGATGAGAGGTACCTGGAATGTCGTTTCTATTACGGCAGAGATACTCAAACTTCTCGTGACCATGCTTTTGTTGGGGTCGATCAGCCCCTGGCTCCTCGGCCTCATCGCCCTGTCGTTCGTCCCGATCTGGACGAACCAGCGCGGACAGAACCTGGTCGCCGAGGCCGAGATCTCCACTGCGGAGGACTACCGCTTGCAGCAACAACTCTTCGACCTGTTGGTGCAAGCTGATAGTGGCAAAGAGGTCCGTGCTTCAAAGAGTGGCGAGCCAGTGGGACGGCTGCAGGCGGATGCCTGGGATTCAGTGACCAACCAGCGCTTCCGCGCGCGCCTCGCCGCCGCCGTGTGGAAGCTGGCAGGCTGGCTCGTTTTCACGCTTGGTTTCGCAAGCGGCCTGGCGCTCGTTGCATACCAGGTAACCCAGGGGCGAGGAACGGTGGGGGATCTGATGCTGACCGTCACAATAGCATCATTGTTGCAGCAGAACATGCAGGCTGTCGTTGACAGCGTGACAGACGCCGCTGGCTCACACCGGGTGATGGAACCGTACCTCTGGTTGCAAGACTACATCTCACGCAACCGGGTCGGCCTCAAGCATGAGGCAACGATCCCCGCCAGGCTTGTCTCTGGTATCACCATCGAGGATCTCTCGTTTACCTATCCCGGATCGGATACACCTGCCCTCGACGATGTCTGTGTGAGCCTGCCAGCGGGTTCGGTCACGGCTATTGTTGGCGAGTACGGATCAGGGAAGACCACGCTGGTGAAGATACTCTTCAAGCTCCACATGCCAGACGAAGGTCGCATTTTAGTCGACGACACAGATCTCACTGCGCTAGACTCGTCCGCGTGGCGTCTTCGCACAGCCGCCGCTTTCCAGGACTTCGGTCGGTATCACATCGCCTTCGGCGACACCATCGGGCTTGGCGACCTGCCGAGACGAGAAGAACCTGAGGCCATCAGCGAGGCAATCCTTGCCGCCAATGCCACAGATCTGGTGGCCAGGCTCCCCAATGGACTCAGTACCCAGCTTGGATCTGAACTGGATGGAATTGAGCTTTCTGAGGGCCAATGGCAGCTCACGGCTTTGGGGCGCTCATCGATGCGCAGGGATCCTGTACTCCTGATCCTGGATGAGCCTACCGCCTCCCTGGATGCCCCCAGTGAGCATGATATATTCGTCCATTATATGGATAGGGCTCGTGCTCTGGCCAGAACAACAGGTGCTGTTACCATTGTGGTGTCGCACAGGTTCTCTTCTGTTGCAGACGTTGACCAGATCATCGTGCTGGATCAGGGACGGATTGTGGAAACCGGCACCCATCAGAAGTTGCTCGCTCAAGGCGGCCGTTACGCAGAGTTGTATGGAATCCAGGCGAAGGCCTACAGTGAAAGGGTTGAAGCATGAGCAGAGTGAGCAGCCACAATGAGTGGGACCCACTGGAAGAAGTCATCATCGGCAGAATCGAGGGCGCCCAGATTCCGCAGGCAAGCAACGACCTGTTCGCAATCGAGTTCTCGGCGTATGGCTCAGCCAAAAAGATTCCTTCAGGCCCCTTCCCACAACGCGTCATCGAAGAGACGGCGGACGACCTCGACCGGCTAAGCGAAACACTGGCAGGCCTCGGCATCATGGTTCGACGTCCAGAGGTAACTGACCATGCTGCCAGGTTCGGCGCTCCCGCGTGGATGTCAGACGGGTTCTACAACTATTGTCCCCGTGATGTTCTCCTCGCCATCGGTGACACGATTATCGAGACCCCGATGGTCCTTCGGTCGCGCTTCTTCGAGCCTTTTGCCTACAAAGATCTCCTTCTCGAATATTTCGAGACGGGTGCGCGCTGGCTGTCCGCACCGAAGCCGCGGCTCGCGGACAGTCTCTATAACGCCAATGCACCGGCAGGCGAGCGGCTCCTGAACCTGGAACCTGCATTCGACGCCGCGAACATTCTTAAGTTTGGCACAGACATCCTGTACCTGGTGTCCGACAGTGGCAATGAGCTGGGTGGTCGTTGGCTGCAGTCTGTGTTGGGGCCCACCTATAAGGTTCATCTTTGCCGTGGACTCTATGCATCCACTCATGTTGACTCCACGATTGTCCCACTCCGGCCAGGCTTAGTTCTCCTAAATCCCGCGCGTGTGAACAACAAGAATATGCCAGATTTTCTGCGATCTTGGGATGTCATCTGGGCCCCCGATATGCTGGCTACCGATTATGTGGGAGAGCACCCCTACTGTTCCACGTGGATTGGCATGAACCTTCTGGTTCTACGGCCTGGCCTGGTGATTGCAGACGACCGTCAGCCCGGGCTCATTGCAGAGTTAGAGCGCAACGGAGTTGACGTGTTGCCATTGCGGCTTACCCACGCTCGGACGCTCGGCGGTTCGTTCCATTGTGTGTCGCTCGACGTGCGACGTCGCGGCTTATTGGAGGCGTATTCGTGAATATCGTTCAAGATCTTGCCCTCGCGCGTCGGCTAGCGAATGTGTCCGACCGCCTCGCTATCGGTTGCGAGCCAGCCAGCATCCGGTTCTGGATGAAGGAGGATGGCAGCGAGGTCACGGAACTCGATCTCGCCATCGAAAAAGCTGTGCTGGAAATCCTCGCGCAAGAACGACCCAACGACGCAATTCTGGCAGAGGAATCGGGTGTGAGCGGTTCCACAACCCCTTCCAATAGGAGACGATGGATAATCGATCCCCTGGATGGCACACGAATTTTCCTGGGCGGCGGGAAAAGCTGGGGAACCCACATCGCCCTGGAGGAAGAAGGCCGCATCGTTGTGGCTATCATCACCCGGCCCGCTCAAGGTTTGCACTATTGGGGCGCGCCAGGTCAGGGCGCGTGGCTAAGCCGCAACGGGGAGCCTGTCTCCAGCGCACAGCGCCTGCGTCTTACCTCCCACTGCGACCTAGCCACCGCCAAAGTTGTCGGGTTCATCGATGAGAATACCCCACTGGTGGACGCGGTGCGAGCGGCAGCCTGCTGGATAGAGGACGAGGCTATGGTGATCGATGCGTTCCTGGAAGGGCGCGTCGATGCATTGCTCGATATAGGCGGCCACGCCTGGGATCAGGCCCCGCTTACCTTGCTCGTCCCCGAGGCAGGGGGCGTCTTTAGCGACCCGCAGGGTGGGTGCAGCATCGATCATGGATTCGGGCTGTATAGTAACTCGGAGCTGCACGCTCAATTGTGGAGGGTCGTTGCCCCCTACCTGCAGAGGGAGGACTGAGCGATGCTCCTCCCACTTGCATCCCTGGATCAACTCGTACTCCTTCGTCTCATCAATGAGCAGTTCGGGATCTCTGGTCACAACCTGGTATTCCAGCCACTAGGAGAGGACAGCTGGGCTTATCAATACGGCCCGCTGTGGATCAGCGTCCGGCGTGACTTGCGCTGTCACGTCCCTGCGGCATATGCCACGGCTGCAAAACTGGTTGAGCAAGGGCTGGACTTTGTGTTGGCGCCGTTGGCTGGGGTTGACGGTGCGTACACACATTGGATTGGTACGCGACCTGTCGTCGTTTTCCCTTTCTGTCCCTCTTCGCCCTTTGACCGAGAGCGTCTCGACATAACGGACCTTGCTTCGATGACGGACATGATTGAGAAGGTTCATGCCAGTCTCCCCGCAGAGGGTTTGCCAATCGAAGACTATCGTCTCGCCTTTGACTCTGACCTGACAAGCGCCCTCGCGCGCGCAGAAGATAACACTACTCCGCCCGCTGGCCCCTATGACTTACCCCTGAGACAAGCCCTGCGACGCAACTGCGGCCTTCTGGCAGACTTGCGCGCGGAAGCACGTGAGTTAGGTGATTGCTGTACAAGCGCTGGCATGCCGATGGTCCTGACTCATGGTGAACCTGGCTCATCCAACTGGGTCCGTGCCGGAGCACGCATTTTGCTGGTAGATTGGGGAGGGGCCGCCTGGGGGCCTCCGGCGCGAGACTGGTTTCATATGCGCCGGACAATGCCGTTCCCGGCGGGTACCGAGAACTTTTTTCAGCGTTTCTATGCGGTTCGATGGCGCCTGAGCGAGATTGCCGAATACACATCCATTTTTGCACAGCCGCACTCTGGCAACAGGGAGGATACAGCCATGTGGGAGCGCCTCGCTCGCTATTTGCCCGATCTCCCTTCAGTCGAGTTACCAATGATAGCCGGAGAAAAACGATGCGCGGCTGATGTAATCAGGAAAAGGGGAAGACAACCATGATGAGAAGCACAAACGAGGTCATACCAATCCCCATACGCGTGCTAGAAATCGCGGAATCCGCGCTCGCCCAAGTCGGACGCACACCAAGTGGTCCTCCTACCGTACAGCGTCATTGGGGCATTTCGACGATCCTTACCTTCCCTACCAAAGGCGGCCCGCTCTGGTTCAAGTACGTGCCTCCGCTCTTCTCCCATGAGGGCGAGGTGACATCATACCTTGCGGAAATCGTACCCGACAGCCTGCCAAGAATTCTTGCCTGGGACAAAGGATGGATGCTCATGGAAGAGTTTCCCTCCTGCGCTCGCCCGTTATCCGAACACCCTCTGGCTACACTGGCGCGCATCCAACTCGCCTCTGCCGACCATCTCGCAGATCTCGCGGCTGCCAATTGTCATCATCAGCCACTCAACGCGCTCGTTACGAAGTTAGTCGAGTTTGAAAGCTCCTCCAAACTGCTCACTCGTGACCAGGCACGAGCATTGCGCCGCGGTCTTCGGTATGTTTCGGATGCATGCGCTAGAATGAACGATCTTCACATCCCAACCACTGTGGTGCATGGTGACTTCTCCACTGACAACGCTCATTGGGGCCCATTCGGCTGGATTATTTACGACTGGACGGACGCGTTCCTGGGCAACCCATTTATTGATGTGATCTATTCCCTTGTGCGTCAGGAGCCCGGTGCGAAAGAGGCATTCCGGCGGGCCTGGCTCGCGGTGCTCCCACCTGAAACGGTGGCCCAGGCACTGGCTCTCGCTTCTCTCATCGGCACTGCTCATTATGTAATCATGCATTGGCGCATCATGAAAAATGTTAATGATCCCGAACCCTTCCGGGCCTCACTTGATATGTGGCTGCACCGACTCTCTACTACGGCCTATTAGGTCTGCCGGAGAAATGGATTGCTCCCATTTTTGGCTGTGGGTACTGGACATATGTTTTCCAGCATTTATTGATGAAATGGATCTCGTTCTGGAGGACGATTATGCGTAAACAATCGGCTGATTCAATCAAGATCTCTGAAAAACATTCCATAGAGCAGCTTTCTTGCACTCAGGTAGAGTTACAGCTATTACATAGGAACTGGAATGCAACACAGCAGCAGTTTCCAAATCAATGTCTCCATCAGCACTTTGAAATGCAAGTCGAGCGCACTCCCGAAGCCATCGCCCTGGTGTTTGAGGAGCAACAACTGACATATCGCGAACTCAACCAGCGCGCCAACCAACTGGCGCATTATCTACGAGCACAAGGAGTAGGGCCCGACACCCTGGTTGGTATTTGTATTGAACGCTCTCTTGAAATGGTTATCGGCTTGCTGGGCATCCTCAAAGCGGGGGGCGCCTATGTCCCTCTCGATCCGAGATATCCGCAGGAACGGTTGACTTTTATGCTTCGCGATTCCCAGATAGCGCTTCTGCTCACCTGGCAGGGCTTCTTTGAATGGAACTCGGGAGCCGATCTCCAGAACGTGCTACAGGGCGTACAGATTTTCTGCCTGGACACTCAATGGGATCAGCTAGCCCTGGCTAGCCAGGAGAATTTGCTGAACCTGACATGCCCGGCTAACCTGGCCTACATGATCTATACCTCAGGTTCAACTGGTAGGCCCAAAGGGGCTATGAATACACACGCTGGTATTGGTAATCGCCTGTACTGGATGCAGAACGTCTATCATTTGACCGACGCCGACCGAGTTTTGCAGAAAACGCCGTTTAGTTTTGACGTCTCAGTGTGGGAATTTTTCTGGCCCTTGCTTGTTGGAGCATGTTTAGTTGTGGCTCAGCCGGAAGGACACCGCGACAGCGCGTACCTGATTTCTGTGATAGCAAGTCAACAAATCACTACGCTCCATTTTGTGCCTTCGATGTTGCGCGTTTTCCTGGAGGAACCGGGGTTGGAAACCTGCGCGAGTTTGCGCCAGGTTATTTGTAGCGGAGAAGCGCTGCCTTTCGATCTCCAGGAACGCTTCTTTGCCCGCAGTCAAGCAGTCTTGCTCAATCTTTATGGACCAACTGAGACGGCAATCGAGGTCACGTTCTGGGAATGCCAGCGGGCGAGCGATCTGCAAATGGTCCCAATAGGCCGCCCCATTGCCAATATGCAGATCTATTTGCTCGATGTGGCTGGTCAACCGGTGCCAGTGGGGGAGGTGGGTGAAATATATATTGGTGGGGTTGGCGTGGGGCGCGGCTATTTCCGGCGTCCAGATCTGACGGCAGAACGTTTTCTTCCCAACCCGTTTGGCTCGCAGCCAGGAGAGCGGCTCTATCGTACCGGGGATTTGGGGCGATACCTGCCAGATGGCAATGTGGAGTTTCAGGGAAGGCTGGACCATCAAGTGAAGATTCGCGGCTTTCGCATTGAATTGGGTGAGATCGAAACAGCTTTGGCTCAACATCCAGCTGTAGGGGAAGCTGCCGTCGTTGCCCGCGAGAATACAGGAACTGGCCAACATTTGGTTGCATACCTGGTAGCTAAACAGTCTCCCCTCCCATCCAGCTGGGAACTGCGTGCCTATTTGCATGGACGGCTTCCTGCCTACATGGTTCCCTCAGTTTTTGTGCTGCTGGAGGCACTCCCTCTCACTCCCAATGGCAAGATGGATCGCAAGGCGCTGCTCGCTCTTCATGAACCGGAACAGGAAGTGAGGCGCGATTATGCAGCCCCTCGTACTTTCCTTGAAGAAGCGATCATTGGTATATGGAGCGAGGTCTTAGGGAAAAAACAGATCGGTATCTATGATAACTTTTTTGAAATTGGCGGAGATTCTCTGCTTGCTACTCAGGTGCTGTCTCGCATTGCCGATGTTTCTCAGAGAAAATTGTCGCTTCGCCTGTTCTTCAATACACCTACCGTAGCTGGCCTCGCTGAACAGATTGAGAAGAGTGCCCAGACAGCTTCAGGGGTATCCACCTTCATTCTCCCAGCTGTTTCAGATGGAAGACCTCCCGCTCTTTCGGTGGCCCAACAGCGACTCTGGATGTTAGAACAACTGGCACCTGGTACTGCGATGTATACGCTCCCTCTGGCACTCCAGCTTATAGGGTCGCTCCATAGCATGGCTTTGGAGCAAAGTCTGAACGAAATTGTGCGACGCCACGGAGCCTTACGTACAAGCTTCCTGGTTGTGGATGGCCACCCCGTTCAAATGATTGTACCCACCCTCCACCTTGATCTTCAGCGCATCGATCTCTCTTGTCTATCAAAGGAGGAGCAGAGAACTGAAATATCTCAACTCATGAGCCAGGAAGCAGAACAACCTTTCGATGTGAGTCGTGGCCCTCTGGTGCGCGCGCGCCTGCTCCAATTAGCACAACAGGAACATGTGCTTTTGTTCTGTATGCATCATCTTGTGGCAGATGGCTGGTCAATAGGGGTACTCCTACGCGAACTTATTGCGCTTTACCACGCGTATTCCCAGCGTCTCCCCTCGCCTCTTCCTGAACTATCTATCCAGTATGCTGACTTTGCTCTCTGGCAACGCGAGCGGTTAGTGGCAGGAATACTGGAGAAGCAGCTAGCCTACTGGAGAAAACAGCTCGCTGATGCTCCTACGTTGCTTCAGTTGCCAACCGATCATCCTCGCCCTGCTATACAGACGTTTCACGGTGCAACTGTCTCTTTTACCTTATCCCCGCAACTCACCCAGGCCTTGAAAACCCTCAGTCAGCAGCAGGGTGTTACCTTGTTTATGACGCTCCTGGCAGCCTTTCAGGTCTTACTCTTCCGATACACTGGCCAGGAGGATATCGTGATAGGAACGCCGATTGCAGGTCGGACTCACCGGCAGACTGAAGACCTCATTGGCTTCTTCGTCAATACCCTGGTGCTACGCACTGACCTTTCCGGGAATCCCAGCTTCCGTAGCCTGCTCAAAAGAGTGAGAGAAGTGGCTTTAGATGCATATGCCCATCAGGACGTACCCTTCGAGCGACTGGTAGAAGAGTTGCAGCCAGCACGAGATCTGAGCCACAATCCACTCTTCCAGATCCTCTTCGTTTTGCAAAATGCTCCCCTAAGAATTGCGGAGCTTCCAGATTTGAAGGTAGATCCCCTTCGTATCGCGAGAAAAACGGTTCAGTTCGATCTTACACTCGATCTTACCGAAACGCCACAGGGATTGGAGGGATGTTTTGAGTACAGGACGGATTTGTTCGAAGCAGCTACCATGCAGCGCATGGGCGCCCATTTACATATGCTCTTTGAGAGCATGTGTCACAACCCAGATTGCGAAATAGGCAAAATCGCGTTTATGAGTACGAATGAGCGCCGTCAACTCCTGGTTGAATGGAATACTACCCGGGTTGATTACGCAATGGAGCGATGTACCCATCAGCTCTTTGAAGCACAGGCGGAACGTATTCCTGAGGCCCTGGCCCTGATCTTTGAGGAAAAATGCCTCACCTATTACGAACTCAACCATAAAGCGAATCAACTGGCTCATTACTTACGAATACTAGGGGTGGGGCCAGAGGTGCTGGTGGGTATCTGTGTGGAGCGCTCGATAGAGATGGTGGTAGGCTTGCTCGCTGTGCTCAAAGCAGGAGGAGCCTATGTGCCATTGGACCCGGCCTATCCCAAAGACCGCCTGGCATATATGTTGCAAGATAGTCAGGTAGCTGTTCTGCTGACCCAGAAACGGCTGGTAGCGCAACTTCCTGCGCATCAAGCCAGCCTGGTGTGCTTGGATGCCGACTGGCGCCGTATCGCAGAGCAAACTGGCACAAATATGCATAGTGAAGCTACATTGGAAAACGCAGCCTATGTCATCTATACCTCTGGCTCGACTGGCAAACCAAAGGGGGTGGTCGTTCAACATAACTCACTTCTACAGCTCATTTTCGCGTATCACGAAGCGTTTGGCGTTACCTCGGACGATAAGATGACCCAACTCGCAGGTCTGAGCTTTGATGCAACGGCTCTGGAGATATGGCCCTGTTTGACAGCAGGCGCGGAACTGTATCTGGCAGAAGAAGAGGTACGGCTCTCTCCAACTGCGCTGGTCCTCTGGTTGGCCAAACGGGGTATCACTATCAGTTTCTTACCAACGGCGTTAGTTGATATGATAGTGACGCGCCCCTGGGCTGAAGGGAGTCGGTTGCGTTTGATGCTTACAGGGGGAGATCAGCTTCATCACGCCCCTGCTAAGGAGGCTCCATTTGCGTTGGTTAATATGTATGGCCCAACGGAGAACACTATTGTGGCAACCTGGGCGGTTATCCCACCAGACCAGCAGGAGGAGCGTTTACCGGTAATTGGACGAGCCATAGCTAATACCCAGGTGTATGTGCTCAGCCAGGCTGGTGAGCCTCAGCCTATCGGGGTACCAGGAGAGCTTTTTCTGGGAGGACTCAATCTCGCGCGAGCTTATCTGAATTGTCCCGATCTGACGGCAGAGAGCTTTCTACCAGATCCATTTAGCGGACGAATAGGGGCGCGCCTCTATCGCACCGGCGATATTGTACGTGCTCTGCCAGATGGCAATCTGGAATTTCTTGGACGGCGCGATCACCAGGTCAAGATCCGGGGATTTCGTATTGAGTTAGGAGAGATCGAATCCGCCCTTGTTCAGCATCCAGCCGTGCAAGAAGTAGCTATAGATGTGAAAAAAGATCAAGCTGGAGATAAATGTCTTGTGGCTTATCTAGTAGTAGAGCGGTTAGCAGCCCTGACTTCCCGTGAATTGCGTAGATATTTGCAGGAGCGGCTGCCTGACTATATGCTTCCGTCTGCTTTTGTGCTGTTGGATGCTTTGCCTCTCACGGCCAATGGTAAGGTGAATCGCTCCCTGCTTCCAGAACCTCAATTTGAGAGAACACAACAGGATGCGTTGTTCGTTGCTCCCCGTGATTTGGTTGAGAGCGCACTCGGAGAAATCTGGGCGCAAGTTCTTGGCATAGCTCAAATCAGCATTCATGATAATTTCTTCGAAATGGGGGGGCATTCTCTGCTTGCTACCCAGGTGGTGTCCCGTATCCGAGACATCTTCGACGTAGACATACCTGTGCGCAGCCTTTTTGAAACACCTACTATCGCCTCCCTGGCCCCAACAATAGCGCAGAGGCATGCCTGGGAAACAGACAATGAAGCGTTCCTTCAACTTTTAGTAGAGCTAGAGGAGCTGTCCGAGGAGGAAGTAAGGACCGTACTTGCTCATGAAATGCCTCTAACTGACAAGGAGCAGATCTCATGAGCGATCTTTCTCAGCGTATCGCGGCTCTTTCTACCGAGAAGCGTGCATTCTTACTTCAACGGCTTCAACAACAAGAACACAAGCTTCGTTTGCCTCTTGTACGCAAGATACATGAAGGGATGGCACCTCTTTCACTAGCGCAACAGCGGCTGTGGCTATTGGAACAGTTGGCACCAGAAACTGCCGCGTATACCATCCCTTTGGCTTTCCAATTCAAGGGGCCACTTCATATCACGGCTTTAGAACAGAGCTTGAATGAAATCATTCGGCGCCACGAAATTCTACGTACAAGCTTTGCCCTGGTGGGCAACCGCCCGGCCCAAATAATTGCGCCAGACCACCAGCTTGAGTTTGCCCGAACCGATTTACAGGAGATCTGCGGTGACGAACGAGAGCATTACGTACATCGACTCATGAATCAGGAGGCCAGGTATGTTTTTGACCTTCGTCAAAGCCCACTCATACATGTACATCTTTTGCGGATGGCAGAACAGGAACATATTCTGCTCTTGAATATGCATCATCTTGTGTCAGATGGTTGGTCGGTCGGCGTCTTGTGGCACGAACTCACCGTCCTCTATCACGCTTTTCTACACAGTCAACCCTCACCCCTGCCGCCGCTGGCTATCCAATACGCTGACTTCGCCCGTTGGCAACACGAGAGGCTCGCCGCTGGCTTCCTGCAGCCCCAGCTTGCTTATTGGAAGCATCAGCTCATCGGCGCTCCGACTTTGCTTCAGCTCCCTACCGACCACCCCCGCCCAACTCGACAAACCTTCCACGGGGCAAGTGTTCCGGTGTGCGTCTCTGCACCCCTGACTGATGCCTTGAAACACCTGGGCCAGCAGCAGGGCGTCACCCTGTTTATGATCCTATTGGCTGCCTTCCAGGTGCTTCTCTCAGGCTACAGTGGCCAACAAGATCTCATGGTGGGCACTCCAATTGCTGGCCGAACCCAGCGGCAGACCGAAGACCTCATCGGTTTTTTTGTGAATACGCTGGTGTTGCGCACCGATCTCTCTGGCGACCCGCGTTTCTCGGAGCTGCTCAGCCGTGTCCGAGATGTCGCGTTGGAGGCCTACGCCCATCAGGAGGCGCCGTTTGAGCGCATTGTTGAAGAGGTGTTGCCCAGACGAGACCTCAGCCATAATCCCCTTTTTCAAGTCATGTTCGCCCTGCAAAATGCTCCTCTGAAGGCGGCTGATTTGCCAGGTTTGCAAGTACAACCTCTTGTGATAGAAAGTACCATTGCCCAGTTCGACCTCACGCTCGATCTCAGCGAAACACCGCAGGGACTGGTGGGATGTCTCGAGTACAATACCGATTTATTTGAGGCTGCTACAATTACGCGTATGGCAGGCTACCTGCAAGCGCTGTTAGCAACTATTAGCAATGATCCAGATCAGCCTATCAGCATGTTGGCTTGTTGATCTCCCATTTTTGCGGAACACGAGGAATGAAAAATGAATGGCTCACTATTCACCACATTTTTAATGTGACAATCTATACATTTGTCTCCTTGCATAGATAAAATGCTATTCCAGTGCTTTGGTTCCTCTATTGTAGAGTGTGGAGATGCATACCGTCAAGGCACGCGGAGAATTTGACCTGATGTGTTTTAATAGAGATACAGGCAGAAATGCGCAAAAATGCAATGTGGCTGAGCGCGAGATGGACGGGGCGCGGCTGGCTCGTCCCAGACATGATGAAAGAAGGAACAGGCCATGATGAAAACAGTGCGACTTGCGCTGGCGGGCTTTGGCGTGGTGGGACGCGGCTTTGTGGAGTTGCTGGACCGCAAACAGGAGTATTTGCGTCAGCATTTTGAGATCGATGCGCGCCTGGTGGGTGTGGGCAACGCCAGCAGCGGCTTTATTTATCACGAAGATGGGCTGGATATTCCTACCGTGCTCGCACTGGGGGCTGCGCGGCGCCCCCTGAGCGAGTATGAGCACGCCCGCCATCGAGAGAGCATTCTGGAGGGCTTGCAGGTGGCCGACGCGCGCGTCCTGGTTGAGGCCACGCCCACCAACCTGCGCGATGCCGAACCGGGTCTGAGCCATGTCAGGACCGCTCTGCATTTGAGGATGCACGTTGTTACCGCCAACAAGGGACCGGGCGCGCTGGCAGGTGTGGAACTGCTCGCCCTGGCTCGGCAGCAGGGGGTGCAGTTGCGTATGGAATCCAGCGTGATGGCTGGTACGCCTGTCATCAGCACGATTCTGGAGGGTATGGCGGGAGCGCAGGTGCAGGCGGTGCGCGGCATCATCAACGGCACAACCAACTACATCCTCAGCGCGATGGCAGAGGGTCGCGAATATGCCGATGTGCTGGCGGAGGCGCAGGCGATGGGTTGCGCTGAGACCGATCCTACCGCCGATGTCGAGGGCTATGATGCGGTTGCTAAAACACTCATCCTGGCCGCACTGGTCTTCAATCAGCCACTCAAGCCGGAGCAGGTTGCGCGCCAGGGTATCACCGCGCTCAGTGTCACCGAGATGCATCAGGCCGCCAGCGAAGGGAAACGTATCAAGCTCATCGCCTCACTGCAACGCAACGGCGAGCAACTAGAGGCAAGCGTCACCCCGCAATCCTTGCCGCTGAGCGACCCCCTGGCCCGCGTGGATGGTATCACCAACGCTCTGAGCATCCAGTCCGACACCCTCTCCGGAGTCACCATCATCGGTCCAGCCGCTGGTGGCATCGTCACTGCCCAGGGCATGCTCGCCGATGTCATCGCCTGCGCCCGCTAACTTTTTTTTCAGCATTTTTGTGGGGGGGTTGGGGGGGGGGAAGCCCCGAAGAGCCAACAAAAAAAGATTTTTTTTTTATATAAAAGA